>JBAWXM010000385.1:0-4896 GCA_037144075.1 Lentisphaerota bacterium
TCGTGCTTTTCGTGGTTAAGGTGTATTTTTTGGTTGCGGCTATGCCGCGCTAAGTTTTTCGTGGTGAAAATGTCCAGGCTCACCCATCCAATCTTTTTTTGATTTTTTTTAAAAAAGGGTATTGACAGAATTTGCTAAGGAGCTGTAAATAAATAAACTTGACAAGTCTCGCGAAATATCCCGAAAAGATTTTGGGAATTGCCGGTGAGGCGCATACCTGAAGGTATGTAACAAGCCGGCAAACACAAAGTCATCCGGGAGAATCGCGAAGATGTAAAGGTTATTTTTTGACGGCTCCTAAAACGTGTATCAAGTATTTTAATTAAGTTTTCATAAGGTCTTTTATGGTCACGATCAAAGATATTGCCAGAGAGGCTGCGGCCGTCTTTGGTCACAGCTTTGAAGGAGTATCTTTCATTGCCCTTCTTGCCGCACACGCCAAGAAACAGGCATACGATAAAACCAGCAGAACTTTTGGCATGCTTGCTCAAATGAGCCATTTGAGCCATTTCTGATCCGTTTAATGTCCTGTTTGATGTTCGTAAGATAAGCGGCATATGCAGCTTGTAAATGTCCTGTTTACATTCCTTTACAAATATCCGTTAATATGCTTAATATAAAGCTACTACGAAAATTTATGCCGTCAGTATTTTATCAGATGTCCTGTTTGTGTCCTGTTAAAAAACGTCGCTCACTCATTATCACCTGCGCTGCCTGTCCTGTTTATGTCCTGTTTTTCATTAAGGATATAATGCGCTTTCCGTCCGGTAGTTCCTATCTGTTTGATTAGACCAGTAGAAACGAGTTTATTAAGATCCCGTGCTGCGGTCCTAGCAATAGCTCCGGTCATATTCTGATACTCATTATTGGTAATACTTTCATGTTGTTTTAAATATGCCACTGCTTTCTTCTGCCGTTCATTCAGGTTCATTTTCTCCATAATCTCATCAGAGAGCCAGTCGCGCCACATGGTAGTGGTGAATTCGCCCCCGCGCTGGGCAAAATCTGGCTCTGGCAGGTTGTGCGCAAGGCTTTCGCGAATCATCATAAGAGTGCCGGTTCCGTATTTTTCGATATATCCGGCAAGAAATAGCGCTTCGCAAAGCCGATGGTTCCGGGCGATTGAGCCATGTGGCTGGCGCAGGCTCTCTATCGTCAACGGCGCAGTCAGTACCCCTGGATTCCAGACCTCAACGCGATCAGCGAAAACGGATACCTGGACGGCTCCTCCGGAGGCATAGTCGCGATGGGCAATTGCATTAACAATGGCTTCACGAATCACATCCGGCGGAATTTCGTAGCGGACAGGAGCTTGATTACTTTCAGCGCGGGTACCCACACTGCGGTTTAGTTTTGACATGGCGAAGTCCACGGCCATGTCCACTTGCTCAAAGACAGTTCCCTTGAAGATACGGTAGAAGGGTACAGGCCTCTGAATTTCTGTGCCGTGAAAGTGCATGCACCGTATCTCGGAGCAAGGCAATACGCTCTGAGGGTCGCGCCATTTTAATAATTCCATCGGTTAAATTTAAGATATAATGGAATGGAAATATAACTGAAGATTTTATATTATCAAGCATAAAAACACAAAAGCTAAAGTTTGACCCCGATTTATCCAGTTGCTTTTAAACCGACAGCATTCGTCTTTTCGGTCCATTCTTTAACGCTGATTTTGTAACTATTTAATCCTGCCTGGCTTTTAATTATGGCGAATTCGCCATAATTAAAAATGGGATTATGCACACTCTCCCAGATGCCAAGGAATTCGATGGTATTCCTGTTTCTAAGCCAATCGGAAATAAAAAAATCGCCATCTTTTGCTTTCAGCATATCTGTTAAAGAAATGTAGTCTTCATTATTAACCGATATTACGGTGATTGCCGTTCCCTGTACATCTATTTTTTTAGCCATATTCATTCCCGCTATTATTTTCTAAAACTGGTCGAATTCGACCCCTTTGAAATCGGGGTTATGTCCCTGCTTGCGATTCCCCAGTGTACCGCAAGCATTCCCGCTGCCGCAGGACGCGATTCTTCTCAAGCTGTAAGTTTACCCGCCGGAGGCGGCGCTTGAGGTACTCTATTTATCATTCCCTGCTTCGGAGTGAGAACAAAGCTGTTTAAGTCGGGGACAGTCAAATGCTCATGTTAAACCTTGAACAGTTTAAAACTAACTTGATATCTATAAAAATCAATACCACTGGTGACTGATAATGCCCGCTTAATTCTTATATCGTCTTCCAGCGCAATAATAACTCCTCTTACCTGTTGATTAGTTTCCGCCAGTTCTTCTTTTACATATCCCATATAGCGCTGCACTTGTCCAACCACATTGTCGCTGACTCTGCCTTTTTTCAACTCTACTACCAGCAAAGTTTTTCTGTCTTTGCTGATGGCCAATATATCCATCGGTCCGGTATCGCTTTGATATTGCGGCCCAACCAGTTCGCCGTCTTCTTCATATATGTCGTATTTTTTACCAAGTTCCGTTTGCTTCCAGTTTTGCACCAAAAACGCTTCCAGATGCTTTTCCAGCGCAAACTCGACAGGAGTTTCTATACTTTCATCTGTCGTGAATACAGTTGGCGGTTTAGTTACACCGAGCAGCTCTTCGATTTCTTCGGCATATTTTGTAATGTCGCTTACTGTACCAATGGAACCTGTAGAGTAACGCAAAGCATCGCTCATAGCTAAACGCTCTATGGCCGATGTATACCACTTTACGTTTCGGCGGTGCGGTAGAATAGCCCCGGATTTATAGTAATAATTGGAGACTGCTTCCCCAACATGATAATTGCCTGCTCCATCAGGACATAAAACAATATCCCCGGTTTTTATCCCTTTGGAAATAGTCCATAACGCTCCACAGGCAAGACCTGCTGAAACTTTACTTTTACCGGAATGTTTTTCTAACCAAACCGGGATAAATTTTTGATTGAAGTCTCGCCAGTTATCCGGCAACTCATTGCAAAGGTCTTGCTTAATGTCAAAATCAGCCCCAATGAAACTGCCCTTGTAGCATTCTTCCGCATAAATGCTTTTAGCGCCTAACATTATTCTGTAATATTTTTTCATATCAACCGCATCCTCCAAGTTAATATATTCAACATCATATCTGCTATGTCAGTATTTCCTGCTTCACTGGCCAAAGTTTTTATCCCGACGGGATAACACGTTTATAGAAGACAATCCCAAAACATCTTCGACCCCGGCGGGGTCGAGCATAGTACCGCAAGCATCCTGCTTGCGATTCTTCTCAAGCTGGAAGCTTGAGGTACTCTATTTATCATTCCCCTCCACAATCGCGATTTCCGCTTCCGTCAAGCCGTATAACGCATACACCAATTCTATCTCTTTAGAACCCGCTTTTCTCCAATCGCCGGGATTGAACAGGTATTTTGGATGAAAAAAATCGTTTATTGCGGCGGCCTCATTTTTAAAGTATATCTTCTGGTCCTGCGCTCCCCTTCTGCAACAATCAAATCGTGCTCAACCATATCTGCCAAAACACGTTTGGTGGTGGACGCGGCAAGTTTCAACATTTCACGGGCAACCGAGTTCGTAACAAATTCACGGACTTTCAGATACTCAATAATCTTATCATGATATTGCTGCTGCTTTTTATCGGCTTTTTTATCGGCTTTTTTATCGGCTTTTTTATCGGCTTTTTTATCGGCTTTCACATTTTCTAAACGGTAAAAAACGACCATAAATCCGGCTTTCAACAATTGAAAATCCACTTTCACGCCAGCTGCTTCGCAGGCCTGGGTTATTCTTTTCAATCCGGTGCCGAAACTTTCCACATCTTTCGAATAGTACATTAATTGCGCTATCTTCGGATTACGCTTGATTGAACGTTCCGAGCCTTTTATAAAGTCGTCCGGTGTCAAACCTTCGGGAAAGGCCCCCGGATTGTATATCTCAATGCGGTTTTTATAAATAGCCACTTCATTATTCTGAGAAACCTGATAATCCCTGTGGCAGAATGAATTGACCAGAGCTTCGCGCACCGCCTCCATCGGAATCTCCGGAATTTCACGCCGGTGAATAGAGCCGTCAAGCTCCACACGCCATTTGATATTATTCCTGACGTACTTTTCGGCAATCTCTATTAGCTCAAAAGCATTGCCGGAATGACGCTTGATATCATTAAACGTAACTCTTTCCACGGTCGCGAAAATCGCCATCTGGATTTCCAGGTCTTGCGGGCCGGCAAACAAAACTTTGGCGGCGTTTATTACCTTATCACCAACCAGAAGCCCGAGCTTATTTAAAATGTCCCTCTTGTTTGTATAAACATAATCAACCCGTCCCGCTATGTTCGCACGTTCTAAAAATTCCTTTAAAGCGTCTTCGCTAACATCACCAGGCGCGCAGTCAGAAACTCCGGCATCCCATTTTTCAAGCGCCTTGTTCTTCTTTAAAATATAGCGCTCCAATTCTTTGGGCGACATCAGCTTATCCTCGTCGGCAACCCGCAGATAAGCCCTGCCATAAGCAAAATATGGAACATGCTCCCCGGAAAACGCGACATGAATGCAATTCTGATTGTTGATTATCACATGCTCAATCCGCGGAAAAATCTTCGGCTCAATATGATTGGATACCGCCTGGCTGACATCGCGAAGCGTTTTATCCGAAACTTCCTGCCCGGTCACCATGCCGTCGTTCCGTACCCCAAAATAGAGATCTCCGCTATTGTGTTTGTTGATAATGGCAACTATCGAAATAATGCCTTCCTTCAGCTCGCCGGTGCTCTTTTTAAACTCTAAAGTTTCGTTTTCCTGCCCAATCTTCATAATATAAAATTCCCAAAATTGCGTGTTGACGACTCCCGCACTTTAACACTTCCCACTGACTTCTTCAATTTTAGAACTCCCGCATTTTAGAACTTTCG
>JBAWXM010000386.1:0-4878 GCA_037144075.1 Lentisphaerota bacterium
TAACATATTACCAAACAAGGAAAACACAAAAGCTAAAGTTTGACACCGATGATACTCGAATCATGGACATTTCTGCCGATAATTCATTCTTCTGAATCGTAAAATCTATGATTCAGAGCCTATTTTCAATCACCCAAACTTAAAATCTGCGTTCAATTTTATCCGTCATTTGCCCCGTCACTCGCAAATTCCTATTTCAGCATAGAGCGGGCGACTGGCTTGGCACCGGCAGCGTTCATTACGGCAAAATCCGCCGCATGTCTTATGAAGCGGCCAGGGACTTCGTCCGCTCCATCGGCATTAAGACTTGCACTGAATGGAGAAAATACGTCAATGGCGATATGCCCCATCTCCCGCCCAAGCCTTCAGGTATCCCGTCAAATCTGGAGCAGTATTTCAAAGGCCAATGGGTATCATGGAAGTCATTCCTCGGCACAGAGAAATCAGCCTGATCTCAAATAGCTGTTTTGTAAATATAGCTTATACTCTAAATAAAGGCTGAAAATTTAAAATAGATTGCGAAGATTTTGAGAATTGATTCGTATTCCGAAAGGCTGTCGATACCGGTGTATCGAAGGTCTCGAAGAGGGCGAATCCAAAAATCACAGGCGCAGACGGTTCCATGTCTCCTGAAGACGCTGGACTGATACTTTCTCCAGCGGCCGGACTTCCGGCGCAAACTGCATGATGCGGAACTCTTCCAGCAGCAGCCAGAATTCTTTCAGATCAAAAGCCAGTTCGAAATCCTTTACACTCCCGGCGGCCAATTCAAAACGGGCGGAAAACGGCTGCAGCGGCTGCAATTTTTCCAGATCTTTCTGCGGGGAACTGTGCATGCGTTCAGCGCGGATGACCAGCGCTTTGAGATAGCGCGGGTAACGGGTACAGACGGTTTCACCGCGCAGAAATCCGGCGTGAAACATGAAGTCCAGCTGCGCTCTGGCATCGGCGCAGTTCTCATGCGCCCGGCCGCCGGATTTTTTCAGTAACTCATGAATGCGGTCGCATTGTTCAGCCATCTGTTCCAGCATGGCAACCCGCTTTTCGGCGAAATCAACCAGTTTCGGCAGAGCCGCTTCAGCTTGCTGCATATAAACATCATGTGTGCGTATGTCAATCGTATTTTCCGCAGTCAGCGCCGCCAGTATCACCGTGTCGGCAAAGTCATCCAGGCAGCGTCCTGCCCGGTCATTCACGCAGAAGCAGAGTTGCACCTGCGACGAAAACTGGAAATACTTTCTCATCAGTTTAAGTTGTCCGGCATGGACATTGCGGAACAGTCTGATCAGGCCGCGCCGGTGGGAGTATTCGGCTTCGCGCGGATCAAGAAACACCTGCCGTCCGACAAAACCGCCATCTTCATCGGTGAGCGCTGGAAATGCCTCCAGCGCTTCTTCGCCGGGCAGTTGAATGGATTCCGGCATGTCGCCGTCAGGCCAGCCGGCGCAGCCGGATGATATCCATTTGCCGACGCCTTTTACGGCGGCGCTGAGTCTGGAACCGGATGACAATTCCGCCGGAACTTCGCGATGCAGCGCGAGTATTTTTCCGCTGCCGTCAGTTTCAGCGATCTTCATGGTCAGATAATCCGGCAGACGTCCGGAGTCGAAATCTTTTGGATGAAAGTCTCCGCCGAAAGTGCGGCAGAGATATGCCGCCAGAGCGTCCGTCAACGCCTGTTCACTGGATATCTTGTTCTCGCGGACATTGTCCGTAAAATCCGCCGCGGTCTCCGAGGCGGGACTGCACTGCATGCGCTGAGTTTTGGGCAGGGACTTGATCAGCAGTTCAACCCTTTCCGTCAACCTTCCAGGCGCCAGCCATTCCAGTCCCCAGGTTGGAATCAGGTTCATTTCATCTGCGGCGGCCAGAATGCAGATACCATCGTCCGGTTCGCCCGGCGCAAAACGGTATTTCAACTCGAACAGATGTCCAGAGAAAGAGATTTCGTCCGGAAAATCTTCAGGATGGAGCGGTGTGAACTGCTCCTGCATGGCATCCGCCATTTGCATATTGATGTCCGCACCGCTTTCCTGAAGCCACAGATCCAGGCTTTTCGATGAACATACCTGCGGCGGCAGCGTCCGGTTGAAATGTTCGAATATCGCCTCAGTGTCAAGCAGCGTGCCCGGCCGCCGGATTTTCTCTTCAAGCGTATTGATTGTTTCCAGCAGCCGCAAATGATTTTTCAACCATTTACCGGATGAATTGATTTCACCGGGAACCATGGCCTCGCGGATGAAAACGATGCGGGCCTCGGCCGGGCAGACTTTGCCGTAATGCACGCGCCGCCCGGCGTTTATCAGCAATCCGCCAAAGATTACTTTTTCTCTGGCGAAAACGAATCCGGCGGCGTTGTCCCATGCAGCGTTTTCATAAATTCTGGTGCAAAGATGCGGAGCGACTTCCTCGATCCACTCCGGCTTGATGACCGCCACCTGACGGGCAAAAACTTTAGCGGTGCTGACCAGCGCGAACGTCATAACCCATGGCGGAACAGGTTTCCGCTTGAACATCCCGGACCCCGGGAATATATAGAATTTGCGGTTGCCGGCGGCGATAAATATCTGTTCTTCGCGGTCATACATGCCGATATTGCCTGGAATTCCGGACAGCAGCGCTTTGTGGATCATGTCGTAATTAAATTCCTCCTGCTCGATGCCGGCGGCGGTGGAAACGCCCCATTCTTCATCGGATACCGCTTCGCAGAGATCAAGATAAAGATTCTTCCATTCCCGGACGCGGTTATAATTCAGGAAGTTGCGGCGGCAGAGCTTGTGGACGGCGCTGTTGGAAATTCCGGCAGCGTCCTTCTGGATGAAGTTCCAGAGCTTGAGAATAGAGATAAAATCGGAGTTTTCATCGCGCCACTGGCGGTGCGCCATATCCGCCGCCTGCTGCTGGTCGGAAGGCCGTTCACGCGGGTCCTGAATGCTCAGAAAAGCGCTGATGACCATGATTTCCGGCAGTACTTTGCAGCTTCTGGCGTAGCAGATCGTCTTCGCCAGTCTGGGATCAAGCGGCAGTGCGGCGATCTGGCGTCCTTCGCTGGTTATCCGTCCGGAGTCATCAATGGCGCCGATGTCCCGCAGGGTGCGGTAGCCTTCCCGGATCAGCGCCGGCTGCGGTGCGTCGAGAAACGGAAAACGCTCAATCGGCGGCAGTCCGAGCGTTGCCATCCGGAGTATAACTCCGGCGAGACAGGTGCGGCGTATTTCCGGGTCCGTGTACGGCTGGACGGCGTCCAGTCTCTCTTTTTCATACAGATATATGCAGATGCCGTCGGCGATACGGCCGCAGCGTCCGCGGCGCTGTCTGGCGCTGGCCTGGGAAACCTGTTCAATCTGCAATTCCTGAATCTGGTTCCGGGGATTGAACCGGCTTAAGCGGACAAATCCGGAATCAATCACATAATGAATTCCGGGGATCGTGATTGAAGTTTCCGCAACATTAGTCGCCAGGATGATGCGCCTGGCAGGCCCGGGCGAAAATACCCGCTGCTGGTCGCTCATGCTGAGCCGGGCAAACAGCGGCAGCACTTCAGTATGGAACAGGTTCCAGCCGTTCAGCAGGTCAGCGGTCTCGCGGATCTCGCGTTCTCCCGGCAGAAAAACCAGAATATCGCCTCTGCGGTCAATCTCTGAAATCCATCTGACCGCGCGGCCGATATGCGAAGACAGATCTTCATCCTCCTCCGGCGGCAGAAAGAAATCCTCCACCGGATATGTGCGTCCTTCAACAGTAATGATCGGAGCGTTATTGAAGAATCTGGCGAAGTTATCCGCGTCAAGCGTAGCCGAGGAAATGACGATTTTCAGATCGCTGCGTTTATTTAATAAATTTTTCAGATAACCGAGAATAAAATCAATATTCAGGCTGCGTTCGTGGGCTTCATCAATAATCAAAGTGTCATACTGAAGCAGATTGCCGTCGTTCTGCGTTTCGGCCAGCAGAATGCCGTCGGTCATGAATTTTATAACCGTATCGGCGCAGGTGCGGTTGTCAAATCTTACCTGATACCCGACCTCCCGTCCGCACTGGACATTCAATTCGGAAGCCACGCGGCGGGCCATTGCTGTAGCCGCCAGCCGGCGCGGCTGCGTGCAGCCGATGCGCCCGTATCGGCCTTGCCCGATAGCCAGCGCGATTTTCGGCAGCTGGGTGGTTTTTCCGGAACCTGTCGTGCCGCAGACTATTACCGCCTGATGGTGTTTCAGCGCCTCGCGGATATTTTCAACATTACTGGTTATCGGCAGGTTGTCCGGGAATAAATAGTTGATGCGTCCGGCGACCGTTTTTAACACAAAACGCTCACATTCGGCAATGGATTTTTCCAGATTTTCGAGCATCCGGTCGACGGGTTGTCCGGCCTGAATGCGCTGCCGTATCCGGTTTACAGGCGGAACGGCGGCAGGCCGGTCCCGGAGCAGCAGTTCCGATGCCCGTTTTTCCAGTTCGCCCAGACGTGTTTTTTGTATAGTGAAATCTTCAGCCATATTCTTCTTTGTAATTATATAAGTCGCCGTACAAAAATAACCTTTGCATCTTCGCGATTCTCCCGCATGCCTTCGGGTTTGCCGGTTCGTTACATCCCTGAAGGTATGCGCCTCTCCGGCAATTCCCAAAATCACTTCGGGATATTTCGCGAAACTTGTCAAGTTTATTTCTTTACAGCTCCTAAGCTTAATTAATATAGCAGTTTTATCCACAAATAATATGACAGGACATTATATAGTTCTCAAAATTTAACAACCATTTTTGTGTATACTCTGCGCGGCTGAAAATTTAAGAATAGACGAGCAGGATTGTGGATTGGATTTTTTCGCTCCGACTGACAGGCGATGCCCGCATCGCATGAAGGAGGAACGGAAAAATACG
>JBAWXM010000387.1:0-4865 GCA_037144075.1 Lentisphaerota bacterium
GTGCCGAGTATAGCAGCAAAAGACTTATTTCAGGAACAATTCAATAACCGGAACTTCAACATTGGGTTGAACGGTCGGCAGCTCCAGAGTAAGCGCTTTGGACGGAGTTTTTGCATTCAGCGCTGCATGGATGTCAGCTTTCTCATCCCGCATTTTGATTTCGCTGGCGTCATTCAGCAGTTGAGCATATTTGACTTTACCGGCCATGCCGGGCAGATGAAGCGCTTTGAACGGCCATGCGAAAATATGCACATACAGGCATTTTGTTGCCGGATTATAGGTGTAGCGGCAGTCTTCCGGCGGAACCATGCCTTTTGGCGCAATAGTACAACCGTAAACAGCCCGGCTGTGGAATTTCATCCAGGCTCCTATTGCCTGCAGTCTATCCATTGCGCGGTAATCCAGTATTCCGCGGGCGGTGGGGCCGACGTTAAGCAGCAGATTGCCGCCTTTGCAGATATGATTAATCAGCATTTCAATCAGCATCCTGCTGCTTTTCCAGGTGTTTTCATCACGGTGATATCCCCATGAGCCGGAGAAAGTCTGACAGCCCTCCCACACCAGCAGATTGCCTTTTTCATCGCGCATGCCGTCGACCGGCACATACTGTTCAGGCGAAACAAAATCTTCAGAACCTTCCAGATCGAGCCGGTTATCAATCATGATATGCGGCTGGAGTTTGCGGATCAGTTTGACCAGTTTTTCCGATTCCCAGTCTTTATGGCTTTTGCCGTCTTCGCCGGGATAAGAAAAATCAAACCAGATAACATCTATTTTTCCGAATTGCGTCAGCAGTTCCGTCACCTGATCACGCATATATTTAGCGTATTTTTTCATGTCGCGGTTTTTATTCTCCGCCCTGGCGGATTCCGACTCGCGCATCGGATGAATACGGTCGATGGTGAATTCCGGATGATGCCAGTCGATGAGCGAATAATAGAATCCGACATGCAGCCCTTCGCCGCGGAAAGCGTCAACCACCTCCCGCAATACGTCACGCCCGAATATGGTATTGGTAATCTTATAATCAGTATATTTAGTATCCCACAGGCAGAAGCCTTCGTGGTGCTTGGTGGTGATCACGAAATATTTCATGCCTGCTTCGCGGGCGGCTCTGGCCCATTCTTTGGGATTGAACATGTCCGGATTGAAATGGTCAAAATATTTCTGATAGTCGGCGTCATTGATTTTTTCATAATTTCTTATCCATTCGTGCCGGGCGGGGAGGGCGTAAAGTCCCCAGTGAATGAACATGCCGAATCTTGCGTCCTGAAACCAGGTAACATCTCCCTTGCCATAGTTCGCAGCCATGAAGAAACCTCTTATTTTTATTTACAATTAAAAAAAACATTATAAAAATTATAATTCCAGAGATACTATTTTACAATGGATGTTATGAATATTTTGTGTGTTATATAAACATTTTATGATATTTTATGCAAATAGAATATGTGTTAACTTAACCGGCTACGCCGGGAATTCTTTATAATGCAGCACGGGCATTCCTGCCTGCAAAATGTCAGACAGGAATGTCTGACCTACATTAATATGACAAAGTTACGGCCAGCAACCTAACATGCAAGATATCCCAAGTTCATTTATATACCGTTTACGAACATACCACCACTCATAACTCCGGCGACTCTGCATGTTTAACTGTTTGACATGCGCACGCAACTATCATGTCTTGAAATATGCAGTGACAGGTTTCGCCACATTCGGAAGGCTCTCCGGTCGCAATGGTGTAACGAAGCCCGCGTGTTCACGCTTGAGCATTGCGGTCTGCTCGCTCGCTACCAGGGAACTCGAACGCGCACCTCACGATACACGCCCTGCCACAGAACTACTGTTCCTTTCACTACCGCCTGAACAGTCAATTGGACGGGTTGGATTTTCACCAACTGATATATAAACGCCTCTTGGCGTACCGAATGGACACGAAAAATACGTTGAGAACACCCTATCGCCGAATTAAACGCGGAAGCCCGTTCTAATTTATGGAGACAGAACCGCAAGATTAAGCCTCTATATTTATGTTGGGCGGTGTTTCCGGTCTTGTGTAATTTGCTATTTCATAGTCGTTTACACAAAAAATTGCACATGCTCAAAGTTTGAGCCGCCGACTGTTAAAATTCAGCGAATGCAAGAAAAAATCAGGCTGTTGCCAGCGTTACCCATCCGTCATAAGCTCCGTTTTTCATCTTCCATTCTCCAACGACATCGGAATTAGTACTGCATAAGAGAATATCGCTGGTGCCGTTACCCTGGAAACTGCCAGTGGCTGGAGCCTGCCAGCTTTTGAGATCAATACTGCCAATGCCAGTCCAGCTTGCCATTTGTGCCTGTTTATTCATCAGCCAGCCGCCCAGATAATTTCCGTCATTATTGTGCTGGAGCAGAATGTCGGAAATGCCGTCGCCGTTGATATCGCCGATGGTGGGGATGCTCCATTGGTTGAAATCAATGTTGCCGATGTTTGACCAGGAGGAAAACTCGCCATTATTGAGCATCCAGGCTCCTGTAATCTGGTTTGTTTTATTAGCCAGTAGCACATCGCTGGTTTTGTCGCCGTTGAAATCTCCAATCCCGGCAATAGTCCATTGCGACGGATTAAGATTGCCGATACTTGACCAGGAGGAAAAGGTTCCGTCTTTAATCAACCAAGCCCCGATTTGCCCACTGTTATTGGAGACGAGGATGTCGCTGGTTCCGTCGCCGTTAAAATCACCGACTCCGGCGAAGTTCCAGGTCGTACGATCGAGACTGCAGATGCTTGACCAGGAGGAAACCGCCCCGTCTTTCATCAACCAGGTTCCCATGCTTTTGTATTCCTTGTTGAATATCAGGATATCCGAGGTACCGTCACCGTTGAAATCACCGGCGCCGAGCACCTGCCAGGCTGATGGATCTAGCGCGCTGACGTTAGTCCAGTTGCCGCTGCTTTTGGCTCCAACCCAGGCGACCGAACGCTGTTCCTGCTGCCAGCGCAATACTTCATCTGCTTTGTCGCCATTAAAGTCTCCGGTAAAGAATTTTGTGACTCCGCTATCCGTGAAGCCGCCTAAAAGGTTGTTCGGGGTATTTGACTTAACCAAAGTATCATAGGAGAGGATTCCCTTTGCCGCTGCCAGATTCGCAATCCCGCCACTGCCTTCGACAGTTCCATTTACCATGCCGGTGGAATTCCCGGTAATGATGGAATCATTTATGGTTAAGCTGCCAATTACATTTATGCCGCCGCCGTTCCCACCAGACGACTGATTGTTGCTTACCACGGTATTGGACAAAGTCAAAGAGCCTTTGCTGTATATGCCGCCGCCTGCGTTTTGGGCTCCACAATTTGTGACGGTTACATTAGTAAGGCTGAGAATGCCGCTATTGAAAATTGCGCCGCCTTTGTCGGTGGAAAATCCGTCGGTCAAGGTTAAGTTGCTAATCGAGATTTCGAAATCGCTGTCTTTGCCGTTCCCTCCATTGACAATGGAAAAGATTTGACTGCCGACAGTCGCGCTGCCGCCGTACCAACCGCCGGAGATGGAGATATTGCCTGCTCCCAGCCCGTCGATGATGCAGGTGTCGGAGATATTGATTGTCCCCGTGGTCAACGTAATTGTTTGTCCGGTGAGTTTGGAATCGAAAAAGATAGTGTCTTTACCTTTATTATTGTTGGCCTGTTCAATGGCACGCCGTAACGAGCCGACGCCGTAGTCGGCGGTCGTGGTGACGTAGTACTTGGCGTAGCTCGCCATGGACGGAGCGATATCGATAGTTGCCGATTCCAATTGTCCTTGATCAGCGATTGAATCCAAGGTGTACCAGTCATCTGAAGCTCCGCCCCACCCGAGATTTACATGAAATAATTTGGTGGAGCTGTTATATCCGTCAATAACCACCGCGTGTCCTGATGTGGCAGCAAAAATCGGCCTGCCCTGGGCGATATTATCGGCAAAAACTTCAATCGTCGATTGTGTTATCTTCCTCTGCATATCACGTAGAATATAGGCGTCTCCGGCGCTGGCATAGCCGCATTTATTTTTTAGTGCAGGAGCTACCTTGTTGGCGTATGCGCCTGATTCAACGGAAGAATATTCCATTTTGGTCATAATGCCGGCGGCAAAAGACATGGCCGCTTTTTCTTCATTGGAAAAATTGTATTTGAGATTGGACAGATAACCGTTCAATGTGGTAAAATTTGGAAAGCTACGGGTGGCGGCGTCCTGATCGATGCGAATGGTTCTGGTTTTACTGTTTTTTGGAGTATTTTCGGAAACATATTCATCGGCGGCGGAAAAGGAAATCGCCGTAGAGTGTTTCCAGAAATACAATATCTGGGCGGTTGCAGTTGCCGTACATCCGACGACGCAGCGTTCTTCGGAAATCGGATCAATCGGGCAGTAAATATTATAAGGAGATGACTGATTCCATGTTGCAAAGTTGATGAGATGGCTGGGATCACTGGCAGTGACATAACCGGGACTTTGTATGCGAGTATCGGTAGCGCTGATTTGCGTATCCGACTCGGTTTGGTTGGATACTTCCCCGGAAGTATTTACCTTTGTGTCGCTGGAAACATTCTCCTGCAGGGCGCCAAATGATACAATGTTGCTGTTGAACACTTCGGACAAAGTAATATTCAAGGCCGCACAATCACCCTGAATTTCCGCCATAGAATAACTACTGTAATTCGCCTGAACCGTTTTCATGATTTTTCCTCGGTAATATTTGATTAAGATATTAAGGATATTATAACTGATTATCTCTGATTATGCAATTCATGTCAGATCAGAAACCCAAAGATTTCAGCCATAAAAAATAAATTTCGCTAATGAACCCGAGTTTCCCGCCATTTTCATCAAAAAAGCATT
>JBAWXM010000388.1:0-4863 GCA_037144075.1 Lentisphaerota bacterium
AAAAGTCAAACTTTGCTAGTCCCCCGGCGGAGCTGGGGGTTTACCTTTGTAATTAAACGTCCGGAAATCGCCGGAAATGAGCTGGAGATTCCCCGCATCGGCGGCGCCGGAGTCAAAAATGACATCGCCGGTTTTGCCAGTGTCAGCGGCGAAAAAGGCAATGCTGCATTTGATGCCGATGCCGTTGTCAATGAACTGAAAAAGCGCAATCTGGTCAAGCCCGGCAACCGCACTAAAATGGTTAACGATACTTTTGAAAGCTCCACCGGCGAGCTTTATATGAACGCCCGCAAGAAATTCATGTCGGTTGTCACCCCCAATCTGCAGGGAATCTGTTCGGAAGCCGGTGCCGGAATCGATCTGGGCAACTTGAAGATTGATGAAATGAGCGTGAAAGGCAATCTGTCGCTGGTCAGCGTCGATGACAGCAAACCGCTGCAGACCAGCAATCGAATGGTGCTGGTCTTTGCCACTGACGCGCTGAACAATAAAATGGTCTTTGATGAAAAAGAACGCCTGACTTTGCGCGATATCGGCGGCGGCCCCACCCTGGTTGAAACCGGTAAATTTACTGTAACAGTAAAAATTAATAATGCGGATAAATTGAAAATATGGGCGCTTGATCTCTCCGGCAACCGCAAGCTTGAGATCAAACCGTCCAAAGTATCAGCCGGCGAAATCTCCTTCTCGGTAGATACCGCGAAACTGCCGGACAGCCCCTCGCTGTTCTTTGAATTGCAAAAGTAAACTTAATTACCGGGCGGCTAAAGTCTGCCGCCCGGTAAACCGTCTCTCCGTTTCCCCAGCCCCTGACTTCCCAGACCTCCCATTTTTTACTTCAAAAAAAATCCGGCGCACGTTTAAGCTAATCAATGTGCGCCGGAAAATACTTTACCGGAATCAGTTAAGCTTGAGAACGCCGGAATCGTAACCCTCCGGGGGCTGGAATCCCAGCAGTTCGATGCAGGTTACAGCCAGCGAACTGATGCCGAGACCTTCATTAAGACCGGTATATTCGCCTTTGCTTTCCGGATCAAAAACGATGCACGGCACCGGATTGAGCGAATGGCTGGTCTTCCGGCTGGGAACGCCGTCCTGATCAAACTTTACGTTGCCCTTTTTGTCATGTTCCAGCATGTCGTCGCAGTTGCCGTGGTCGGCGGAAATCACCATTACGCCGCCGGCTTTTGCGACAGACTCGCGGATGCGCTTGATGCAGATGTCCAGGGCTCCCATGGAAACCAGCACGGCCTGAAAAACGCCGGTATGGCCGACCATGTCGCCGTTGGGGAAGTTCATCCTGATGAAATTATATTTGCCGTCTTCAATCGCGGCGCAGACCTGATCGGTGATCTCGGCGCACTTCATCCACGGGCGCTGCTCGAACGGCACGTTGTCGGATTTGATCTCGACGTAATCTTCGAGCTTTTCGTTGAACTTGCCGGAACGGTTGCCGTTGAAGAAGTAGGTGACGTGTCCGAACTTCTGGGTTTCGCTGATCGCGAGCTGTTTCACGCCGCTGGCGCAAAGATATTCACCGACAGTGCGGTCGATGGCTGGTGGCTTGACCAGAAAATTTTTCGGCACATGCAGATCGCCGTCATATTCCATCATGCCGGCATACAAAACCTGCGGACGGACGCCGCGGTCAAACTTGTCGAATTTGTCTTCCTCGAAAGCGGCGGTAATTTCAATGGAACGGTCGCCGCGGAAGTTGAAAAATATCACCGAATCGCCGTCAGCCATTTTGCCTATCGGAGTTTTACCGTCGTCGGAAATGACAAACGGCTGGAGATCCTGGTCAATGGAGCCGGTATTTTTGCGGATAGTCTCGACCGCCTCATGAGCAGTCCTGTAGTAATCGCCCTGTCCGTGAACATGCACCGCCCAGCCTTTTTTGACCATGTTCCAGTCCGCGCCGTAGCGGTCCATGGTGATGACCATTCTGCCGCCGCCGGAGGCAATGCGAAAATCCACGCCGTCTTTATTCAGGTCGGCCAGAAACTGTTCAAATGGGTCTATATAAAGCAATGCGGAAGTTTCCGGCACATCGCGCCCGTCGAGCAGCGCATGGACGCGGATCTTCCTGACGCCTTCAGCCTTGGCCTGGAGAATCATGGCCTTCAGATGGGCGATATTGCTGTGCACGTTGCCGTCGGAGAAAAGCCCGAGAAAATGCAGGGCGCTGTTCTTTTGCAGACAGTTGGCAATGACTTTTTTCCAGGTAGTTCCGCTGAATACAGACTTGCTGGCGATGGCTTCTTCAACCAGTTTGGCGCCCTGGGCGAAAACACGTCCGCAGCCGATGGCGTTATGACCGACTTCGCTGTTGCCCATATCTTCATCGGAAGGCATGCCGACCGCAGTGCCGTGTGCTTTTAGCTTGGTACTGGGACAGTTTTTTAAAAGGCTTTTAAGTTCCGGAGTATAGGCTTGCAGGAAGCCGTCGCCGTCGGGATACTGGCCGAATCCGACGCCGTCCATAATTACGAGTACGACCGGGCCTCTGCGCGGATGAAATTTCGGATTTCTGGTCAAAGCTTCAACCATCTTGAGTAATCTCCTGTTATTTTTGTATTTTTGTTAAAGTTTTATGATAATATAACTTGTCCGCCGGAGGGTTGACCTCCGTGACAATCATTCCAAATTGTATTCATCCAGCGACTGTAGAACCCGGAAATCATGGTTATGACGAATCATAATCATCCCAAAATCAGTGTCTTCTGCTTTCAGATTTTATTCTGACGACTGAATTCTGACTCCTGACTTCCTGTATTCAGAATTTCTTCTTACGACCGCTTGCCGGCAATGCGGTTCTGAAGGACACCGCGCTCGCTGGATTCGCAAAAATCAAGGAATTCCTTGACTTCCGGCAACAGCGGAACTTCCGCCCTGATCTGCGCAATTGCATTGGTGGTATTCAGTCCCAGACGGAAGAAAATACGGTGAACGTCGCGCAGCGCACGGATGGCTTCATCGGAAATGCCGGCGCGTTTCAGGCCGACCAGATTGACCATCTTCACGCCGCCATTGCGGCCTTCCGCGGTCATGAACGGCGGAATGTCCTTTGAAAACACGGATCCGCCGCTGAGCATAGCCAGCCTGCCGACGCGGCAGAACTGATGAATTCCGGTCAAGCCGGAAACAAATGCGCGGTCAAAAATGGTGACATAACCGGAAAGTCCGGCACCGACCACCAGGATCACGTTGTTGCCGAGTATGCAGTTATGAGCCACATGGACATTCGCCATCAGGAAACAGCGATTGCCGATAACGGTTTCGGTGTCCGGTTTGGTTCCAGTGTTGACGGTAACGCCTTCGCGGAAAATATTGCCGTCGCCAATGCGGAGATAAGTCTTTCCGCCTTCGAAACCGAAATCTTCAGCCGGAGTTCCGAGCGAGGCAAACGGATAAACCGTATTGTTTGCGCCCATAGTCGTATATCCGGTAACGTGGCACTGGGGCAGCAGTTTGCATCCCTGTCCGATTTTTACATCAGGGCCGACATAGGCCATCGCGCCGATTTCAACATCATCGGCGATTACCGCCTTTGCATCAACAACAGCTGTCGGATGAATTCTGGGCATATCATCATTTCCTTATTTTGAATTTCTCCGGAAAGTCTTTCCGGCAATATAATAAAAATCCAGCAAATCTGAATAAGATAACACATCTAATACCGATTCGCAATCTTAAAGTAAGCAAAGAGTTGCAAAATCGCATTGCTGTAATTTATATCTTTGTCAGGCGGCTCCGGCCTGACTTTGGAGTGCGGCACCACTGCGCCGCTTTGGTTTTCCGCCATGTTTTCTGTATCTTTTCCCGCTTTGGATTTTATTCCGAATCCAAAGCGAAGCAGTGGCTGCGCAATCATAAAAAAACAGTTCTATTTATACATTAACCGAAAACAAAAGCCATTAAGCAATAAGACGACAAGAAAAGCCAAAAAACTCCAAATATAAACAGGAGTCAGAGATTGTTTATTCTTTTGTGCTAACGGCTTGATAAAAAAAGAGAAATATATGCCGAATAATAAGAGCGGGAAGACCGAAGTCATATTCCTAAACAGGGTTATAACCATGCTTGTGTGTTCTAATGTTCCGGCGATAATTCTAATCACAACCATCGCCAATGGTATAAGCAGCAATATGCCGAAACAAGAACAGATATTATTTCTGACTGCTTTATCCATAATTATATTTGCCTCTTGTTTCCATTACTATAACCCAAACCAACCAACTTTCAATCAGTAACCCAATACCCCAAGGAGGCAGTTAAATAAAACAGTACAATTAATTTAACCGTCTTAATTTGATTTGAACCCGAAAAATTGTGTCTTTGTGTCTTGTGGTTAATAGCAAGACTGAGGCATTTCAGCCTCAATGCCGCCAGGAATAACTCCTGTTGCGACAACTTCAGTGAGTTCATGCGGCACAATTCCGGCGGCGCCGCACCGGACGGAAACGTAATTATCCGACCAGCCGGTAAAACGCCCCTGTTTATCGCGGGATTCAAAGATTACATTCAGTTTCTGATGCAGTTGCGATTTGATAAATTCAGCCGCTGACGCATCGGTTATTTCCATAAGCTGCTTATAGCGCTGTTTAGCGGTTCCCGGCTTCACATGATCCGGCAGCGTCGCCGCCGGGGTTCCTTTGCGCGGGGAAAACGTAAAGATGTGGACATTGGCAAAAGCCATCTGCCGAACAAACTCGCACTCCTGCTGAAACAGTTCGTCAGTTTCTCCGGGAAAACCGACGATAATATCGGTTCCCAGGTGAATTTCTGGAATCATTGAACGGGCGAAACGCACAAAATCCGCATATTCGGCAGTGGTGTATTTGCGATTCATCGCGCGGAGAA
>JBAWXM010000389.1:0-4862 GCA_037144075.1 Lentisphaerota bacterium
GCTAATATCATTGATATTGATCATTTGGTAAAAGATATGAGTCTATTTACTGAATTACTTGGAGATAATCAAGTCTTTTGCGGCAATATTGATCCGGTTTCAATAATCCAGAACGGGACGGTTCAAAATATAAAAGAGGCCTGCCGTAATGCAATGTTGTCCGCCAAAGGTAAATTAATTTTGTCCGGAGGATGTGAAATCACTCCATCAACTGATTGTGATAACGTGCTGGCGATGCATTCTGTATTGGCAATATAAATATGTGCTGCGAAATACTGATGTGTTGAGATGGTGTCCGTCTGTGTCATCTGTGGATAAAAACGGATGACACCAGGATTGCAATTATCAGCCCAATGTCTATATTTATCCAGAGCTTTTACAGTATTGAGAGAGGGGAAACGGCATGAGGAACTTTTTACGCGCAATCCTGAACGAGTGGGAACAGCACTGGCGGCCGCTGTTGTTCTTATTTGTGGTCGAGGCTTTGCTTTTCCTTGTGTGGATATTTGCCTCTGAGTCTGCGAACCTTAATTTGTTGTTTGAAGCTAAAGCGTACTGCGATGAATTCTATTTCATGGCAATGATGATTTTATACTGCGGTATTCCTGTTATCATGGCTCCTAATCTCTTGACAGACTCTGCATCTTCAGATAATCCAGACAAGCATTATGCAGCTTCCGGCCATGGAGTGCTTTACTGGATAAAATTTGTCGCCGGGTTGATTCTGTTTATTTTTCCGATATTTGGATTATCAGCAGCCAGATTGATTAGTACCGTCTTTCTGCCAGAACCAGAGTTTTACTTAATTGCAATTATTATTTTTAGTGTCTATTCTGGAATTTATGTACTTTTCTTTTTCATTGCTGTTATGATGCCGAAAACGCGCAGGCCCATCGTATTTGGAGTGGCGACTTTGACAACATTGCTGCTATTATTTTTACTCGCTCCTGGAATAATGAGTGGAATCGTAATATTCGGGAATGATGCTTTGATTCAAGTTTGCATTGAGAACGTGACCCGCTTTTCTTTTAGATTTTATGAAGGTCCACCAGGTTATCTAACCGGATGTGCAATGATAGTGCTTTTAAGTATTAGTGTAATTCTCCTTCCGCCGCTGGGGTATTGGCTATGGACGAGAAAAATTATTAGAGGGAAAACGTATCTGAAGTATTTGTTCGTCGTTATCGGCTTGCTGATACTGGCTTCAATTATATTGTGGATTATTGCTGTCACTGCCGGACTGTCAGCTGTGCGACAGGCTGAACGCGGTGCCCGTGACGCCGGAATATTATATGAACCGGAGCAATTACTGGCAAAATTGCCGCCGGTTCCTGATAAACGCAATGCCGCCAGCATTTATTGCCGCGCCTATGAAATTCTGAATGAAGTTAATAAGTACAATGGAGATTTATATTGGCATGCACTGGAATCTCTGCAATCTAAAGAAGCATCAATTGAATCCAGGCAACATCTGATTGACCTTGTCCAGTCGCCGGAAGGTAAACAGATTTATACCCTGCTTGAACAGGCGGACGCTTATCCAGATTGCCGTTTCGCTCCGAAAATCGAGAAAAGGGAGATAAAATTATTTGAGTTTGAGATGCATCATCTAGCTGGATTTATTCTTGCCCGTGCTTGCGTTTTCAAGCTAACCGGACAGGAAGATCGAATTCTGCCGGAAATAGAGAAAAGTCTGGGACTTGCGAAGAGAATCAATAATGAGCAATTCCATGACTCCTTTATCAGAAACCGGTTCATCGTGGAAGACGCGATGACTGAAGCCATTGAAATCGGTCCGGACAATCCTACCGCTGTCGCCGGTTATCGCAGAATGCTAGAATATCTGAATCAGCATCCGATCAATTATATCAGTGCTGATATGGAGCCGGAATACTATTATTTTTCCAATCTCCTTAAATTGCAATCCAGGTTTGATGAAGGCAAATTGAGATCTTACCAAAATAATTATTTCTACAAAATATTACTATGGAATGATTTACTGGCTGGTTATCCGCTGGTTGCCCGGTATTTCGCATACCATATTAATAATAGTGTCAAAGTCCGGCGAGAAATGTTGAAAATCCGGAAAATGCCGGAATTGCCGCCGGAATTGCACCGGTTGGTTGATAGTTATTGTCTAAGCGGTTATAATTTGCTGTTAAGTTTTGATCTGAAAAATTTATTCAATGCTAGATCTATGCAGGCAAGGTTTAAAATCGGTCTGTCGCTGAAGATATATAAGTGCGAACATGGTAAATATCCTGCGTCATTGCAGGAACTGGTGCCGGCAATTCTGCCGGAAATCCCGGTTGATCCGATAGACGGCAAGCCATTCGGCTACAAAGTCAAGGATGGCAATTTTACGTTGACGAACAACGCAAAATATCCAAAAGAGTTAAGCTCGGAATTAAAGGGTGCGCGATAGAATGATGCTCGTCTGGCGTTCAGCAGTTGGATATTCGCGTTTCCATAATGTACGAGTCCTCATCGGTTGTATATTCCTGGTTGGATATTGGATGTTGACTTTTTCCTATAAAATCCTGTTCATCCTGTCCATCCCTGTTAAATCTTCATGCCTTTCATCTGCGTTCATCTGTGTCATCTGTGGATAAAAACTGCTTTTTTTCCGTTAACCTCCTCTTGACATAATAGCTTTTTTGCATTATCATATAACTATAATGCAAAACAATTGTTCCATAATATAGAACGCGGTTGATTTTTATGATACAGTCATTAGAACGGGCGGTAAAAATTTTGCGGCTGGTGGCGGAAAGCGGCGACGGGATACGTCTTTGCGATCTTGCCCGCGCCTGTGAAATGAAGCGGAACACTATTTTTAATCTGGCGGACACCCTGGTCAGCGAGTGCCTGCTGGCGAAAACCGCCGACGGCAAATACATTATCGGCGACATGATATTGGAACTGGCCGGCGGACAGAAGAGGAACAGTTATTTGCTGATTGTGGAAAAGGAATTGCGCGCTTTGCATCTGAAATATCCCGGCGCTGCAATATTCTATTCAGAACTGGGGAATACCGATATTATTGCCAAACTTCATTTTGAGCGGACACATACCGGGAAAGCGGTATATCCGGACGGCATGACTTTAAATCCTTATCTGACTGTCGCCGGACTGGCGTTTTTCGCTTTCTCCACGGAAGAACGCTTAGTTAGTCTGCGCGCAAAAAATCCGTTTGATTATCATGGTCTGAACGTCTGGCGCAGCATGGATAAATTCATGGCGCAGGTGGAAATGGCGAGGCGAAAAGGCTATGCCGAAACTCCGCACGTGACCCCGTGGACAGAGTTTAAAGTCGGTATTCCGATACGCACGCGAGACGGCGGTATGACGGGCGCGGTTACTTTTCATCTGCTTAATGCCGACGGATTGAATGAACGGGAGATTCTGCGCGAGGTCATGGCAAGTGTTGAAACGATAAGCGAATGGGAAAGTTCTAAAGTTCGGAAGACAGGGGTTAAGAGTTAGGAGTTTGGAGTAGTGTTAAGTGCTACGTGTTACGTGTTAGGAAAAACCTAAAACCTAAAACTTAAAACTTAAAACTTAAAACTTGAAACTTGAAACTTGAAACTTGAAACTTAAAACTTAAAACTTGAAACTTAAAACTTAAAACTTGAAACTTGAAACTATAAAACATTAAACAGGAGTTGAACATGTTTGAAAAGTCATATGATGTTGCAGTGTGCGGCGGGGGGATTGCAGGCGCGGCGGCGGCGCTGGCGGCGGCGCGCCGCGGACAGAAGACCGCGCTCATCGAGAAAACGATTTTTACCGGCGGACTCGCCACTGCCGGTCTTATTTACATTTATCTTCCGCTCTGTGACGGTAACGGTACGCAGGTCACTTCCGGAATCACCGAGGAACTATTGCTGGCCAGTCTGAAATACGGGCCGGGTAATGTGCCGGAATGGCGGAAAGGGCAGAATGCTGAAGAGGTGAAACGGTACCTGGTGACCTTCTCGCCGGCCTCATTCATCATTTCGTTGGATGAACTGCTCACCATAGCCGGAGTGGATATCTGGTTCGACACCCTTATCTGCGCCGCGAATGTTCAGGACGGGCGTCTTGCCGCGGTTGAAGTTGAGAACAAAAGCGGGCGCGGCCGCATTGCGGCGAAATGTTTTGTCGATGCCACCGGGGATGCTGATATCGCGCATCAGGCGGGGCTGGTCTGTCCGGCGGCGCAGAATGCGCTGGCCTGCTGGGTAATGGAATATTCGCACGGTGCGCATTGGCGGGTGGATGATTCGATTGAACATATTTCCATCCATGCCTCAGGCAGCTCATGGGATAATAAGCACGGTCCGTCCGGCATTGACGGCGCCGAGGTCAGCAGCTTTATCCTTGACGGACGGACGAAGTACCGCGAACGGCTGGTTAATGAATATGAGGCGGGAAAGAAAGACCGCAAAACCCTATTTCCGCTTACGCTGCCGTCAATGGCGCAATTCCGTACTACGCGCCATATTCCGGCTCATTACAAACTTAAAGACGGTCAGGACTGGACCCATTTCGATGATTCGATCGGGATGGCCGCGGACTGGAGGAAACCAGGCTTTGTCTGGGAAATACCCTATCGCACTATGCTGCCGGTTGGATTGAAAAATCTGGTGGCCGCCGGACGCTGCACCGCCGCGGAGGAAGACGCCTGGGAAGTCACCCGCGTCATTCCTACTGCCGCGCTGACCGGCGAAGCCGCCGGAACCGCCGCCGCCCTGGCTGCCGCATCCGGTGTTTCGCCTGATGATATTCCAGTAGCGACACTTCAGGAAGCGTTGCGCAAAGCCGACAACAAAATCCACTTTGATGAAGTCGGGCTCGCGGCAAAACGCTAATTTTAAAAG
>JBAWXM010000390.1:0-4842 GCA_037144075.1 Lentisphaerota bacterium
GCAGCTTGAACCCGTCATGCCGGTAACTCAGGGCGCTCTTGGGCTCGCTGACATGTATCAAATCCGCGGCAGTGTCAAGGTTAAGCGTTCTTGCCCATAACCTTCCCGCATGTTTGCGGTGCGATGTGCTTCCGTGTGCGTCACCGTTGTAATAAAGGACCAGGCGCCATTGACCATGCCCATCCAGGCCGGTATCTTTTATATGTGCATTCTCACGTTCGAATCGCCAAACGAATTCAACGTCCCCGTAGCAGTCCCGCTCGTTACGGATGAAGTCTGCAAGGAAACTGGAGAACAGCAAGTCACACTCCGCATCTGCATGCGCCACGGGAAGCCGAACCGTCAGCATCATAACGAAAATCTGGGAATGCCTGTCCAGCATACTTATTAAACGTTGCCGAAGATCATTACGGATTGTTTTGTCCATACAGAAGCCGAGTTCAACATAAGTATTTACTTTCATGTCATCTTTCATCTTTATTTTTCTCCTGGTTTATTCAGTCTTGAACAGTTGAATATGCGAGTATTATTCGGCAGGTTGTTTTCTTCGATTTTAGCCAGGTAACTTCCGGATTTGATACATTCAGCCTTCTGCTGTTCTATTCAGTTCGATTATCCCGCGCCTGATGGTAATGGCGCAATTTGGTGGCGTCATCCATGCTTATGCACTGACGCCCAGCCAGAGGAGAAAGCAAGTTGTATCGCTCGCAGTTTCTCACCAGCCATTCCAATGCGGTTAAAGGCACAGTGTTTACTGTGGATCGGTAACGCTAGGACTAGCATTCCAGTCCAACCTGACCTGTAGCGCTGGGGACAGTTTTAAGCTCGTTACAACCAGCGATTAGAACGTTGTAACTATGCTATAACCGAGTATGAAAACATGACAAATAAAGGCCAATAAAGAACAGCCGAACGACCATGATGACTAATGATAAATCACATAATACATCCGGCTGATCCAGTAACCTTAAATCTCCACGCCGTCAATCCTTATTACGGCCCTTCGCTCGTTTATACCGGGAGTAAAATATGGTGCGTACACCAGCAGGCACTTTATCAGTTTCCTTGTCTTTGCCCAGATACGACATCTGCTGGTGAACCTGGTCATACTGGTCATTACAATGCGGAGAGTTGCGCCGGATCATAATGCCATTCTCCTGCGGTGTTCCGTCCTGCTTTTTGTTGCAACGATCCACCAGTCCGTTGTTATCTTCACCGCGGTTCGTATTACTGCTGACACCAAGCATCCGTTCCCATCTTGTTTCGGCATCCTCTACTAGTGGCCTGTAATCTTGGGCACGGTTCCCGTCAACCAGCATCTCGACGTGCAGGTGTGGATTCACGGAGGTTTCCTGTTCCAGCCTTGCGGCATAAGCAGGATCATAGCCTTTGCGGCTGAGACCGTTGGTGTAAACGTTCATGAAACTGCTCAGGAGCTTGGTGGGGTTCTCGTAGGTTTTGTCGTCGGGGAAACGCAAATCCATCCGGTAGCAGAGAACTTTGTTATGACGTTTCAGCGTACTGTCCAGCAACTCCTGGTTCTTATCCAGAATCTTGGTGGAATATGAGAACTCCTGGATCCGGCCGGGGATGACCGGATGCCCGTTATATTCTGTCGTTGTGGTTACTCGGTTCTTTCTCATGCTGAATATCTCCTGTGTATTTGTGTTGGTTGAGTTAGTTGAGGTGTTGGATACATACTATTGTTAGACTGTGTTAATTATTACATACTATTGTATGAGAGATATTGATTATGATTATTGGAAGATGTTTATGTTAAGTGTTTTAGAATATGTATTAATAGTGTATTACCCTTATTCCTAGTGAAATATGAGGATTAATTACCAGTTATCCGTGCTTGAATTGCGGTAAATCAACGATAAAAAGTGATGACTGAATTATGAGCAAAGGTTTATCAAGTAAAAAAATAAATTGCATCATCATCCTATAGCTAAATAGGAGCGTACATCATGCAAGCAAATACAACAACCATCAGAATCCAAAGTGTCAAATTAATATCACGTTTTCTCAGAATTATGACTGACGAAGACCTCGTCACCGTCCCTGAAGCAAATACCATAATTGCAGAATTAAAGCACCTTGCCGAGCGCGGCGAAAATTTGCCTCCAATAATGCCCAAATTGCTAACTCAAGAGGACGCTGCTACAATGCTTGGCGTTGGTTTATCTAACTTTAAGAAGTTGGAGCGAGAAAACGCATTTAGTTTTAAGCGAAAAATGGTAGGAACTTCTGTGCGTTATCGCAATATTGATATCATTAATTTTATCATGGCCTCAGACGATTCCAAGCCTTCAGAACCTGCCAACGGTTGAGTGCAACAGTCCCAAGCGCACCGATTCACTTTGTTTCCAGCCATAGCCGCATAGCCACATCCAGCCACCCTGCTTCAATGTTTTTTCGCTATTCATAGAACCGCGGCCGTATATTCATATATCAGAGACCAGTTTGTCCATGCCGATCATAAAAGCAAAACATCAAGCCACGGAGACGTACTCCGTGACTTGGTGTATCGGCATGCATTAGAAATCGAGAACCACGTCCCGCAGATAACTATCTCTGCCATCCAGGATCATCATGCAGAATGTTTTCCGGACAACGGTCCAAGAACCGGCAAATACCGAAATAATCACCCCCTGTACGGATACCCTAGTGACACAAAAGAACTCCTTGTACAAAGAAAAAGTCGCGGCGCAGAGCCAGGTATTTCATCGAAATATCGGGTTATAACAATCGTCATGCAAAAGCAAAATGGCTGTCTGAATACTTGCGATTCCAGTTTTAACAGGCATCGCCAAAGGGCGAAGTTAACGGCAGTTTATGGTCGTGGGAGTTTCCGGTAATTCCAATTAAAATGGCCTTTGAAAAGTCATTTTATAATGCTAAATTATTCATCAAGATCAATGCCTGTCTGGCATGATGTGGTGTTCCGACAGGATGGGGATAGGAACGAGCGGCTGCCAGTTGGCCCTGTATTAGAGCCATCGGGAATCGCAAAGTAGATGGCAGTCATATCTGAGAGGCATGGGAGCTGCGGTAACTTGGGCAGCTAGCAAAAACCCACTGTATATTTTAGACTTCTATCCAGCCGGACTCGGACTTTTGAGGCTGAAAGTCCGTCTAATCGAGTCCGTCCAAGGGCCTGTTTTGTCCGGGTGGACATGGATAAAAGACCAGCCGGACACGCCATTTGTCCGCTACAAGTAACGTAACGTCCGGATTTTTGTGTTACTAAATATTACCTGCAGATTCGATGGCTTGGATCGCCTTGCTTTTCTTCGGCAGTTTTTCGATGATAGCCAATGTCGTTCAAGACTAATACCCTGCGTACATTGCATTTGCATCTTATCAATTTTCCCGCAGAATTTTTTCGATTTGCAGTATGGCTTTGCTTTTGGCCTTTAAGCTATCGATGACAGCCAAGACTTTACTCAGGCGCTCTTCTACTGACGTCGTATTGGTTTTCCGGCTGATTGCCTGAATCGCTTTTTCCTGGGCGTCTTCGCCGACGTGGGTATAATACTTGTCAACAATCTCTGAATTGGTGCCGAGGATCGACGTCACTACCGCTTTGGGCACACCGGCTTCGGCGCAGTGTGACGCAAAGCTATGGCGCAAGGAATGAAAGCCGTATACCGTGACTTTCTTTTTGCGTCCCGGCACTTTTACGGACGGTTCCAGCCCGATCCATTTGATGACCCGGAGCGCATCGATGTTAACCAGGTTGTTGCCGGTATTCTTGCCGGCTTCATTCTCCTGGTTGTATCTTGCTGCCACATTCGGGCAAACGTAGTCATTTTGTCTCCACTGCTGCGCTTCATATAAAACATCCAGCAGTTCAGGAGCCATTGGGATTGTGACCTCTTTACCGGTTTTAAATTGCTTCACCCAGATTCTTTTGCGGTTTAAATCTATCTTATCCCAGCGCAGCATGATGCAGTCTTTAAATCTCTGCCCGGTAAACATGCCAAGGTAATAGACAACTCTAATTTCCGGTTTATTCATCACTTTGTATTTGTTATTGTCAAGGGCTTTCAATAGCGCCTGTTCCTGGTCGCGGGTAAACGACAACCGTCTGATGTTATGCGCCTGTTCTTCGCGCTCTTTTCTGAACAGTGATTTCGTCGCAAAAGGATTGGGGCCTTCGCGATATTCCTTCAGAACATCGAAAATCTTCCTTAGCCGTCTTATTTTGCGGTTATGAGTGTCAACGCCGAGCTCCAGAGTGCGCATATGCCTGGCGAATTCATCCGCGTGCTCCTGGTTTATATCCATAATTTCAATTGCATCGTTACCGACAAAACCGACAAAGTCATTGAACGTGCCTTTATAAGCATCCTGTTCGCTGACAGTGGCAGGAACGGCCCGGTCAGGATGTTTGGAATATTTATCCCAGGCGAGATTCAGCGGCAGCGATTTTCTGGCGGAAGTCAGGCCTCTGGCGTGTTTGACATGGGCGGAGATAACTTCCAGGGTGGTTCCGTTGACGACCGGCACCAGTTTTTTCGCTTCGAGGACTGCTTCGTCCTGATTTTTAGTCTTTAAACTGACGGCTTTGCGCCGGCCGTTGATCTGATAACGGAAGATATACACCCCGTTGGCGGTTTTCTTATATACGGTTCCGGTTTCCAGCTTGATTGATTTTCCTGCCATAGCTTGTACCTCATGATTTAAAGTATCGGATACGGCTGAATATAACCGCGATTGGGAGGGTTGCAAGTCAGAAATGGTACCAATGGCACCTATTTTGATGTTTTTTGAGCTTAAAATGGCGGAGAGGGAGGGATTCGAACCCTCGGTTGGATTACTCCAACGCAGGTTTAG
>JBAWXM010000391.1:0-4822 GCA_037144075.1 Lentisphaerota bacterium
CCTCTTTGAACAGCAGCCGGCAGAACCACATCAGCAGCGCCGCGATGATCACCATGACAAAACCCGTTGCGGTATGAAGTTTATAACTGAATGCGGCATCTCCGATATTCATATACAGTATAATTACCGCCGCCAGCCGCAGGGTGTTCATAAAAATAACAATTGGAAAAATCATGATGAAATGGGCGGCCCGGCGCCAGGCGGCCCGGTGGGAGCGGACCACAATCAGCCAGCCCAGCAGCAGCATCGCCTCCAGCTGAAAGATTCCGCTGCAGGCAGTAGTTATCGAAATCTTCTGTCCGCCTAAAACAATTACCGCCGCTTCGCTACTGATCTGCAAACCGAATATTTTCAGCAGGATTGTGGTAAAACCGGCACAGATCACGCACAGCGGATAACTGAGCAGATAGTGGAAATAGCTCAAAAACGGCAGAATAATGATAAACACCATCAACGGCAGCAGGGTTTTCAGCATGAATCCGGTTCCGGCAATCCATGCCGCCAGACTGAGCACAAACGCCAGCAGCGATAAATTAAAAAACACCGCGGTTTTATTGCCGGTCAGGATTCCGCACCAGAGCAGCGCCAGCGACGCGGCCATCATAATCCAGCCGATGGAATGCGACGGTTTTAAATCCCAGGTTTTACGGAAGCCGCTGAAAACGTTGAACAACATGCAGGCAGCCAGCAGCCACAGCACCATAAACTCGGAGTCGGACAGCGCGGCAAGGCCGGCGGCGAACGGATAAAACACCGCCGGCAGACAGATTATGCCGGCAAATATGGCTTTAGTTGTGTTCTTTTCAGGCATTGTCACCTATAAATCCGTTGTCGTCTTCGGAGGATTCGCCGAAATCGCCCGCCTGACCTGCGACAGTAAATCTTTCGCCTCGCCATTCCCCGGTTCCGCCATCAGCGCCTGCACGAAATATTTTTCGGCTTTCGCATAATCCCTGCCGGACATGGCGCGGCGGCCGGCATAAATCCAGACCGGCGGCCATTCCGGCGCCGCAGCCAGCGCTTTTTCCGCAAATTCGTCCGCATGTTTAAAGTCTTCCGACGCGGCATAAGCCTCAGAAACCTTCATCAGTTCAACGGCTTTAGTATGCAGCAATTCAGCAGAAATCTGTTTAATCTGTTCCTGAAGTTTCTGTGCATCGGCATTGCCCGGTTCAAGTATCAGCGCCTGGGCAATATACTTGCCGGCTTTCGCATAATCTTTGCCGCCAATGGCGCGGCGGCCGGCATAAATCCAGACCGGCGGCCACTCCGGCGCCGCGGCCAGCGCTTTTTCCGCAAATTCGTCCGCATGTTTAAAGTCTTTCGACGCGGCAGAAGACTCAGAAGCCTTTATCAGCTCAGCCGCTTTACTCCGCAACTCTCCGGCGGAACCGCGCCCGATCTGCTCAAGCAGGCTTCTGGCCACGCCATTACCCGGCTCAAACTCCAGCGCCTGGGTAAAATATTTTCCGGCGCGGGAGAAATCCTTGTTCTCCATCAGGCGGCGGCCGGCGCAGACCCAGGCCGGCGCGAACTTCGGACCGGCGCGAAGCGCTTTTTCCGCGAATTCCATCGCCTGCTTGGAATCCTTTGCGGCGGCATACGCTTCCGAACGTTTTATCAGCGTAATCACATTATCCTGATCTTTGGCGATCATCTGCCGGACTTGCTCCAGCAGGGTTTTAGCTTCGGCATTCCCGGATTCAATCGCCAGCGCGTGGACAAAATGCTCTTCGGCTTTCAATAAATCCTTGCCGGCCATGGCGCGGCGGCCGGCGCAAATCCAGACCGGCGCCCATTCCGGGGACTGAAATACCGCTTTCTCCGAGTACTCGTCCGCCCGCCGGGGATCATTCAATGAAGCATAGGCTTCGGACAAATTAACCAGCACGGCATTCCAGTAAGGCATTTTATGCAGCAGGTCTTCATATATTTTGACCGCCTTTTCCAGGCTGCCGTATTTCTGCTCCCAGTAAGCCATTTTAAAGGCGACAACCGGATTGATGCTCTTAGTGCTGTAAAAGTATTCCAGCAGCCGGCCGGCTTCCGCGGTTTTCCCGGTCTTGATCAGCATTTCCGAATAAAGGAAACAGTAGCGGAGCGTGTCCGGATCCAGTTCGTATGCCTTCTTGTAATTCTCCTCGGCGGCGGCGTAGTCGCCTTTGGAATTGAACATCTCGCCCGTCAGGAACCAGCCCAGCGCGCGGGTATTCCTGTTTTCGCTTTTAAGCAGATTCCCGGTGATATTTTTTGCGCCGGCATAATCCTTAAACTCGATGCAGAGCATAAAGGCGAATTCCGCGATCTCATTATCCTCCGTGGACAATTTGCTGGCTTTCCCGATATATTCTTTTGCCATAACCAGATTGCCGGCCTGGCGGTACGCCTGGGCGGCAAGATAAAGGCCGACCGGCGAATCGGGGCGTATTTTAATCAGCTTCAGGAAAGATTCAACCGCTTTCTCCGGTTTATTCAACTGCAGCAGCGACCGCCCCTGGATTTCCAGCGCCTCCAGCGAATCGGGATTGAACTCGAGCATGGTCCCGGCCTGCCGCAAGGCTTCAAGATATTCCCCGTGACGGTATTTGGACAGCATCAGCAGCCGCGCGTTGATCCTGTTCACCGGATCGATCTGCTCAATCTCGTTCATCAGTTTTTCCGCGTAAGTGTAATCTTCGTCCAGCATCGCCTGGGACGCGGTTTCGCCCATGGCGTCGGCTATGACTTTACGCGCCTTGTCGGAGTCTTTGACTCGCAGCAATTGAGCGGCGGCGTCAGAAACGGACGGATAATCCTTCATCGGCAGCGAAGTTTTAAACAGCATCCACTGATACGCCGGACGCCGCCAGTAAGCGGTGCTGCGCTTCAGCAGTTTCGATGTTTCACTGAAATCATTGTGAATAAAAGTAATCATCGCCCGGATGTAGTTCCTGGACGCGACGGCGGTTTTATTTTCAACCAGAATTTCTTTAATCAGCCGGTTCAGCACCGGAACATCCGATTTCGCGGCGTAGATTTCCGCCAGCGGAATGATCGCTTCCAGCGAACCGGGAACACGGTTCAGGATTTCCCAGTACAGCACGGCGGTCTTGTCATTTTTGCCCGTATCCCGGTAAAACCCGGCCAGAACAAACTTCGGGCCGACTGAATTGCGTTCAACTTTCAAAGCCTGCAGATAATATTCCTCCGCCTTGTCCATTTTGCCTGAAGCCCGCGCACAATTGCCCAGTCCGATCAGCACGGCGCTTTTTATGCCGGCGTTTTCAGAATTTATGCGGTTGAAAATATCGGCGGCGGCTTTATGCTGCCCGTCGGAAGCCAGCATACTGGCTTTCAGCAGCAGCCAGGCAATATTGTCCGGATCGGCGGCAAGCATCTCCGCGATAACGGGTTCCGCCTGCTTTCTCTGGCCGTTATACAGGAAGGCTTTGCAAAGGCATATCTTTTCCTGGGGGGTGATTTTACCGCTGTCGAGATAAGGCTTCAGCAGTTCGACGACTTCGTCATAGCGGCGGCAGGCCAGCAGATTTTCGCCAATCTTCAAAACCACGTCGCGGTCCAGCGGATTGAGCTTCGCCACGTTCCGCCAGTAGTATACCGCCGTGCCGGGCTGGCCTTTCTGCTCGTAAATCGCCGCCAGTTTCCGGTGGGCGCTCTCGTTGGACACTTCCCGGGAAATTACGGCTTCCAGAATCTCTGCGGCCCGGTTGTAGTCCTCGGCGTTCAGCGCCAGATTGGCTTCGGCCATATAGTCGGCCATGTTCTTGTAGGATAACGCGAAATAGCCGATCAGGGCAATACAGGCAACCGCAACAATCACGCTTGCTATTTGGATAAAGGCTTTAAAACTCATTTCTATTTATCTTGCCTGTATGTAAAAGTAATAATTTAAAAAACTTACCAACCCGGATATTAAAAAATTTTGCGCCAGCCGACGCTGCCGACCACAATGATGCCGGTGAGCAGCGTATAGATAATCGAAGGCGCCGGCTGACCCTGCGGCACGCCGCCGCTTTCGGCCGGCGCAACGCTGATTGACACCAGACAGTCATTAAAATCCAGATCCGACCCCCATATTTTCTGCGTGCTGGGCAGACTGCCGATCCATTTATCCTCAAAACCGATTATCATCTGCTGCGATGTGGAATCCGCCGTGACCACCGCATGCTGCACCCGCGTAATATTATTCTCGTCAACTGTCCAGGTCGTAAAACCGGGATTATTCGACTGCTCGATCCAGAACCCGATTTTTGAACCCGAAGGCGGCGTCACCGTAAAAGTCGAGCCGGGGGTCATCGTCGCTGCGGCAGTGCTGAAAACAGAAATTTTATTGCCGAAGTCCGGCAGCCCGTTCGACAGAATCTGCGAATAGCCGAAGTTGGTCACCTGATTCGAGCCGCCGATAAAGGTCATCGTGACATTGCTGCCGGCAGGAACCACAAAATTAGCCATCTCATTACTGCCTTTGTAGTTGAAAGCCGGGGTGCGGTCATCCTTGAAATAACGGTCCACGCTTTGAGTTATATTCGCGGGAATATCGATAATTTCAGCAAATGCAAAGCCGGTGGAAAATAAAAGCAAGGTCGCCAAAATACTTTTCCTGCGTGATTTCATTAAAACCTCCATCGTTTTTCCGGCTGAAAATAATACAACGCTTCTATTATAATACCTTATTAAGCACAATGCAAGTTAAAATAAATGAGGAACCATGAATACAGTTAACCACGAAAAACAAGAAAAACCGCCGGTTTTACCACAGAGGGCACGGAGGACTTAACGCGGCATAGCCGCAACCAAAAAATACACCTTAACCACGAAAAGC
>JBAWXM010000392.1:0-4773 GCA_037144075.1 Lentisphaerota bacterium
TACCGGGGTATCGAAGGCCTCGAAGAGTGCGAATCCAAACTCGAAAGATCGCAACTGCTTTGCGGCGAGCGTCTTGCGGCCGTCTTTTTCCGTTCCTCCTTCATGCGATGCGGGCATCGCCTGTCAGTCGGAGCGAAAAAATCCAATCCACAATCCTGCTCGTCTATTCTTAAATTTTCAGCCGCGCAGAGTATAATATCGAAAAAAGTTAATAAAAAATAGCGACAACTACTTTTATAATTACCTCAATAATTAAACATGTTTATCAGCAGTATATGATGACTCGCGCAAAGCGCTAATAAACCACTAATCTATCAGGTGATTATGTACAAAATACAGCCGGGGAGCGAAGAAATCAATTCCAATGGAGGGATTTCTTTAATCGGAGCATAATGAAGTTTGACAAAAAGTCATTTGGAAAGGTAAAAGAGGCATTAACAGCCATAGCGTCATGATGCGAAACAACATCGGTTTGCTTTCGCGCGGCCGGACTGATTTTGCCGACATTAAACTTTTTCGAGAATCAGAAAATCGGGGGCAGCTTTTGTGATTTGGTGCAATTGGTCATTAATATTATGCCTCTTTTTGATTTCAATCTGGTCAGCTCCGGCATGGGGGGGGCTAATCAGTAAAAATCCTGTATATCCATTGTTCAATCATTCCGCAGGGATGCGGTGATATTCAGGCTGGAGGCGTAACGGGCAGCCAGGACGGTTACTGCTACGGCGGTTAAGAGCAGGGAGGCAAAGAAAACCGCCAGTCCCGACCAGGGCGGCGAACCGGCGGGGGAACTGAGCGCCGGCAGGATGGCCGCAGCCGCACCGGCTATGCCGCAGCATAAACCGCAAATAAAGATGAAAAGATGTTCAGCCAGCAGCATCGTAGTGAGATCGCGGCGGGAGAAACCTGCCGCGCGCATCCAGGCGAATTCCGGGAGTCTTTCCAGCATATTGCGCAGCAGGAGTACGCCCAGTCCGGCAGAGCCGATAATCAGGCCGAGTCCGCCGAGCGCCAGAAAAATTGTCAGATAGGTGTTCTGCACCACATTGTAGCGGGCCAGCCGCAGTTCGGAGTTTTCAATCTGCGGGCCGGCGACCGTCAGTCCTTTCGCCAGACTGGAAATAAGCGGTTTAAAATCGCCGGGCGCGGCATCGGCCAGGATGATTTTTGAACCGGAGATATCCGGAAACATCCGCAGAAAGTTTTGTCTGGAAATCAGGACGCTGCCTTGAAAGAGCGAATTTTCCAGCCCGCCAACCAGCAGCAGTTTCCAGCGTCTGCCGCTTTCACCTTCATAATCAATGGTATCGCCAAGTTTTTTGCCTAAACTCCAGTTGATTACCGCCATATCAGCGATTGCCGGAATGATTTCAGCGCTGCCGGTATCGCGGTTGAGAAGTTCCCATGGCGAGGAGGGTTTGCCGATGACTCCGGCGAATGAAAATCTGGAAGCCAGCTCTTCGGGGATAACACCCAGAATGCGCGGACGGCTGACCCGGTTCAGGTTCAGACAGCTGGCTTCACTGCCGGGGGCGGCGCACAACTGCACGAACCGGGCGCTTGCGGGCAGATCCAGACGATATAGAAGGCGGCCGTCGGCGGTGTTGATATCAGCCAATACCGGCAGCGCAGTTTCAATGTACAGCGCAAAGCCGCCGGTTCCGCTGTCGCGCCGCGCCGGATCCTGCAATACGCCCTGCCGGTTAACCGAAACTGCGGTTATCAGGAAAATGCCGCAGCTCAATAATGCGATTGCCGCCAGCGAACGTCCGGGACGGCGCGAACAGTTGCGTAATCCGCACAGCAACAGTCCTGGACGGCGGCTTTTGAACAATCCAGGCAGGCGGCACACAAAAACCATGCACAGCAGCAGCGAACCGGCCAGCAGCAGCGAACCGCAGCCGAAAAAGATTCCGGCGCGAGACTGTCCCTGTCCGGGATTCAGCAGCATGATAACCGCCGCCGCTGCCAGCAGTATACCGGCAGCGCGCAACCATATATCTTTGTGCCACGGACGGTTCCACCGGAAAGCCGGAAACTGCCGGCAGACGATTTCCACCGGGCGCTTTTTAAGGAATTTATATTGCACAATCATCAGCGCCGGCAGGGCGAGCGCGCAACTGACGGCGAAAGTCAGCGTTAAAGTTGCGGCATTGACTTCAAAAATCAATCTGGTTCTGCCGACCGTGCCGCTCCATACGGAGGCAATAGCCCACAGCAGCCCTTTGGCATAAAGTATTGCGAACGGAATGCCGCAGACGGCTCCGGCGACCGCGACCGCGCCGTGTTCAAGGAACAGCAGTTTTATGATGCGGCGGCGTTCCCAGCCCAGCGCGGTCAGCGTCATGATGTCATTCGCGCGGCGTTCAAGGTTAAATCCGGCAAGAACCCCGGTCAGCAGCAGCGCCGCCGCGACGACAAAGAAGCTTAATCCCGCAAACAGTTGCCCGAAGTCAACGGCGTTGCGGCTGCCGTGGAGGCCATCCTGCAAAACCGGAGTCCATTGCAGACTTAAATCCTGCAAGGAAAGCTGCGCCAGCAGTTTTTCCGATATTTCCCGCGGAGTCGTTTTGCCGGGGAAGCGGCAGGCAGTGGCTTCGCCGAAACGGTTTCCCCATATCCGGGCGGCAGTTTTATAGGAGACAAACGCTTTCGGCGTGCCGCGATAGGATTCCCAGTAAGCCTCGTCCCGCGTCCGGATACGGCTGGCATCTATCGGCAGACCGGTATTCCAGTCGCGGCAGTTTTCACTATCGGTCATTCCGGGATAATCCGGCATCAGTTCGCGGCTCGCCTGATCATCTTTCAGCGTATAAATTCCGGCGACTTTAAATTCCGAGCTTTTTTCAATCAGCGCCCGCAGCGGAGTGATAACGTAATAAGTCATTTTCACCTTGCTGCCAACCCGCAGTGAAAGATCGCCGGCCAGCCAGCCGCTGACCCATAGATTAGGACAGTTTTCGTCGCCTTCTGGATAATTTTTGTCCTGCATGCCGCAGACGAAAGAATACGGGGTGGAAAATTTGCCGGATCCGATTTCATTGACAAATCCGGTCAGAATCAGGCGGTGGTCAATCTTCAGTTTATCAATCGCGCCGACGATTTGCCGCGGAATGAACACCCGGTCGCATTTCAACGCAGTCTCTTTATCCGCAAGTTTGCTGAATTTCCAGCCGAGATCATCAGCGGTAATATATTTTTTCAGCGCGGCGGCCAGCGCGGCAGGACTGGAGCCTTGCGCGGCCAGCAGCCAGTTGGCCCGGCCGGGAATGCCGAGTTTTTCCGCCAGCCATTCGCGGTCAACAAACAGATTGACCGGCAGCGTTTGGGAATTGACCATGCTGAAATCGCCGAAATGTGAATTCGGCACCACCTCGCCGCATTGCACCCGCAGAGCGGTCGTTGCCCGGTCGATAGAGGTCATTGGAATATCCGCCGGCATCCGGTCCGGCTTTAAAACCCTCAGCAGCGCGGTTTCGCCGGTTTTAATCCCGGCGGCCTGCATTGCGCTGCGGTTAAGCCAGACAGTATCCGGCGGCAGAGAATATTCATCCCCGGCAGGCGACAGCCGGAAAAAATCACGGCTGACGCCGTACAGATTAGCTTTGACCGCGCCATGTTCCGAAACCAGAAACGCTTCGACTTGCAGCGCCGCCGCGCAATCCGTTCCGGTTTTAGCGGCAATTTCGCCGGCAATGGCGGAGCGGAAATAATTTTCCTGCTGAATGACCGCGTATTCGACTTTACCAAGCCGGTCACTGACCAGTTTAAAGAGACTCGCCCTGACCGAGTCGCCGATGATTAACGCGCCGCCGATAACTGCGGTTGCCGCCATAATCCCGGCAGCCGTCGTCAGATTGTGCGGCAGATAATAACGCAGATTGCGCAATGCCAGTTTCAGAACATTCATTCTCATCGGCTCCTTTGAACATAAAAAAACAGTTGAATCTTAATTCAGACCCCGCTACTTTGCTTAAAAATAATCGCAAATATAAATCCCTGCTTTTTGAAAAAATAGAAAGATGATGCTATTCCATGAACTTAACCGGCTGCGCCGGGACTCTAAATCCATTCTCGCGCAAAGGCACAAAGATATCCATTTTTACCACGAAAAACACGAAAAGACACGAAATAGGAACAAAAAACGGAGTCATCGGATGATTGCGTGGAATGCAATCATCCGCTGACTTGTATTTCTTATTCCTTCATTTCTGCTATTTTTTTCGTGCCTTTCGTGGTTAAACATGTATTCCATTCATGGTTAAACGGTTTTTCTTATCCTGTCTATCCTGTCTATGCTGTCTATCCCTGTTAAAATACAAATTACTATACGATCAAGTTATCGCCAAACAACTTTTAACAGGAATGCATCATCATGTCAAATTTACAACTGTTCCTTGGAATTGACAAGAATAATCCGTTATTTTCCATTTATTCTTATGAAAATAATCCTGAATTGCTGGCATGTTTCAAAAAATGGTTAAAGATAGTTGACAATTTTTTGAGACGCATCCCTTGAGAGCCGCAGGCTCGAATCATATCAATCCTTATATGTTTCGTTCCTGCGGAACTCCAAATTTTTATTATCATTAGAGCCAATTGCAAAACTCGCGTTTTGCGGGAATTAATGAAGACAGAATTCAGAATGAAATTCTAACTCAAACCCAGTTCGTTTTCCAATTATTCTGACTACTGGCTGTCGAGTAGACATAATATGGTCTTTTCCTTTAGGTTTATTTTGTATTCCCTGTTTCTCCGCCCTTTCGGTTTGCG
>JBAWXM010000393.1:0-4752 GCA_037144075.1 Lentisphaerota bacterium
GGTCATGCTCTGCCCGTCGTCCACGTTCACGTGCTGCATGGCCGAGTGCAGCGTCTGTAGGAGCTGCTTCTTAAGCTTTGACGGCGACTGCCGCGGGGCGAGCTTTGCCTCTGCCAGGATCCGGTCGGCGGCCTCGCCGCCCAGACCGGCGAACGTCGTGGTGAGAAACTGCCGCAGGCTGCGGGCGTCGCTTTCGCCGGCCAGTTCCGAGAGCGCCTCAAGCGACACCTTCTGCGCCGAGGGGCCGCCGCCGTAGGCCAACGCTGCCTCGATCACGAACGGATTGCCGCGGTAGACCCCCGGCGGTCGCGTGGCTGCCGTGAAGAACTCCCCCGGCACCACCTGCCTCAAGCCCGCCAGCAGACGCTGTTCGCCGATCGGCACGACGCAGTCGGTGGCCGGCGGTGGGATCTTGATCCCCTGGATAGCCGTGTAGACGGCGTCGGCCTCGCCGCGGCCGAGTTTGCCGGCGGTAACGCGGGTCGAGAGCTTCGCCGCGTCGCAGATCTTCTTTGCCGTGCCGTGGGAAACTCGCGAGAACGACTGCGTGAGGAACTGTGCAAGTGTGATCTTTGGATGTTCCTGCAGCATCGTCACGAGGCGGCCGAGCTCCACGCCGTAGGGGTGCGGCTTGATCTCCTTCGGCTCCGGCGGAAGGTCGTCGGTGGACCGCCCGAGGATCCGCTCGGGCCCGTCTGGTCCTTGGAAGTGGAGCCGGGCGTGCGGATTGGAGATCGCCGTCTGTTCTAGGTATTCCTCCACGCTGCCCCGGCCGCGCTGAAACTTCGCCTCCATCTCGATCGTCACGCGGGTGCCGTGGTTGATCGGTTCGCCGCGATCGTTCTCGGCCACCCATGCGATGCTGTGCTTCGACATCAGATCTGCGCCGCTTTTGCCGGCCGGGATGTCGACGCCAGCCCCCTTGCCGTTGAGGATCTCCGGCTGGTTGGTCTTGGTGTCGATCCGCAGTTCGGAATAGTGGGCCGGTTCCTTGGCCGACGTCTTGGAGATGATCTTCACCGGCTTGCCAGTGGTAAGCACGCCGTACATCCCCGCTGCCGAGATCCCGATCCCCTGTTGGCCGCGGCTCATCCGTAGCCGGTGAAACTTCGAGCCGTAGAGCAGCTTGCCGAAGATGAGCGGAATCTGTTTGCTGACAAGACGATCGGACAGCTTGAAAAATACATCATTACCCCACTTTTCGCAGACCCTCTTTTTGCCGGAGACCCCGGAATTAAAGGCAATCCCGCGGATAAAAAGGGATTTGCGCCTGACCGGATGATGGAGCCGGATCTCAAGCTCGACTTCGATTCTTTCTTTGCCACAAACCCGGAGGTGATCAAGCGGGGGATCGGGCTCCAGTCGGAGGCATTCAACGATTTCAATTTCAACCGGGCGGCACCTACGCTGAAATAAACGACTTATAGGCATCTCCATTACAGAACCTCATAAAATCCGAAATCAGCAAAACCGATAACGAAATCGACCGTATGGTGTATGACTTGTATGGGTTGACGGAGGAGGAGATTAGGATAGTGGAGGGCATAACTTAAATTAACTAGTATTGCCTTTTCCTGTCAAAAGTGAAACCCTAAGGGGGATTTCTTTTCTTTCCTCTTCAACAACTAATCACCTAAACATCTCACCACCTAAACACTCTCCACTATTCGTACTGCTTCCTCATAGCTCGTCTGCGGATTTGCTCTGCAAATTTCGAGTGCTTTGGAATGGAGTTTCAGCCGTTCGGCAGAAACATTGCGGTTTGAAAAGTCAATTTCGGTTGTGTTGGTTTTCGAAGGATTAACAGCATACTCGCCCATTGAAACAATCGGATGCAAATCCATCAGGAAATTTTTCAATTGCTGAAGGGCAGTGCCATCCTCGGGATGTTCGCTGTACTGATTGCTATTCCGTGACATGAGGAATGTCGTTTCCAAAAGACGAACAACGTCGGCAGTTTGGGAGGCACGGATTTTCGGACCTTCGCTGTTGGTCAGCAGGGAATCGGCAAAATCAGAAAAAGACTTGGTTCTGGTCTGCTTTTCGAGCTCTGCGATTTTTTCGAGCAGTTCGCTGATTTTCGCATTGAGGTTATTCAGCTTTTCGGCAAATTCGTCGGTACTGTCCGCAAAAGCATCGTCGCCCGTTTCGATATAGAATTCATTCTCGATTTCCGAAAAATCATCTGAACTTGCGAACTTTGCCAGCTTCAAACCGTGAACTGCAGGCTGGACAGCTCCGAGATAGCCCACATGCCGCAGTAGCAGGTCGGGATAGAGAGCGATGGAAACCTTTTTGAAAGCACCACGCTTCACTTCGTTGATGAAATCGGGGTTCAGCTCTTTCACCTTTGCAAGCAGAACTTTTCCACTTCGGGCAAGCCGTTCCACCCAGCCGAAAGCGGGGTCATCGGTTTTGGGATGACCTTTGACGATGGGAGCCTCGAAGCAGGCATCTTCTTTGATTTTTGCATTGTACAGCCCTGCAATGCTATCAAGCATTTCCTCGTCGTAGGTTTTTGTGTCGCCCGAGGAGTCGGTGTGCGTTCCTGTTTTAAAAATTTCAATCCACATTTTAAAATCACCATAAATAAATGAACAAAACTTACAAACGCAAAATTAAGGGGCAGAGGGGCGTACATCATGAAGATTAAACATATTTAAAACAAATACGGTGCGAACATAATATTTGCACGATATTCGCATATTATTTGCATAATATTCGCATAATATTTGCATATTCCAAAAAATATGCGGAATTTTTGTGGGGTGTTTGGGGGGAAGGAGGTGTACTAAGCAGAAGTCCTACATCTGGCAGAAATTAGCCAAACTCAGGACAGAAGTCCTACATCTGGCAGATGTAGGACTTCTAAAATTAGCTTTGTTTTTGCTGATTAACTATGGGGAGATGGCAGGAGGGAAAGATTGGCAGAATAAAAAGAAAATGGCAGGTGGGAACTTCTACGGTGTGAAAAAATCTATGAGTAATACCTTTTTACCCAGTTTATTAAGCCCAGCCCCTACATTAATAGCTGAGGTAGTTTTTCCTACCCCTCCTTTGTGGTTAGATATAGATATTATTTTACTCATGTTATACTCTTTATTGTTTTATTAATTATCTTGATAATAGTGTACAAGCAAAAGAAATTTTGCCCAACTCTCTTTTACTACCGATTTGGTGCTCCTCTCGTCTTTTCCAAATATTAATACTCCAGGGAAAACAAACGCACAATAAAATATAAAATAAAAAATTGTCATACCGATATATACAGGGAATATCAGTAACCACAAGGTTATAAAGTAAATAATAACCCTAAAAATATACCATCCAGATTTCTTTTTCATTTATCTACCTTATCCTCTTTGATATATTTTCGCAAAACTTCAAGATTATCGCCGTAATAAAGTTTATTCATAAAATTACTATAACTAATGATTCAAATATATTTCTTTTCAATGTGCAAATTAAAGAAAAGAAAGTAGAAAACAAAATAGAGAAAATTGCGGGGGTTTCTTAGGTTTTGAAAATATTTTTTTGTAATTTTTGATTTGTAAGAATTTGAATTAATTGAAATGTTATCAAGAGAGAAATCAGCAGGAAAATTAACTTTTTCGGACAGGCTCCGTTGAGGCATCAGAAAAGGGTTTGGGAGAAAAGAAAGTGGAATTGCGGCAGGATGCACCGACTACATCTCAAAACCGTTCCATTTAGATTTATAGACGAAATTAATATATAGTTATTTAATTAAATAACCATAAATCAATTGACTTGAAAAAATAGATGAAGAGTATAATGTCGGCATTCAGTATTTTTTTTGACTATTTTCAAATTAATTTTATGAACTAAAAGAGGAATATAGAAGTTATTATTCTTACTGAATAAAAAAAATGTAATAAATGCAATTATTTTTTTTTAATTTTGTCTTTAATCAGGAAAAATTTTGCGTTATTTAAGTCAAGATTTGATTTGGCATATATTTTGTATTTTTAAAAATTTCAAATAAATAAGGTTTTAATTATTTGTCTATATATATAGGAGAATTTTAATGAAAAGACTTTTTTTCTACTTAGCCATATTGGCTGTTGCCTTTCTGATACAGAGCGAGCTATTTGCAGATCCTCTGTCACCGGCATATAACATCATCTTCAGCAGTGTTACAAAGACAAGCATGAAGATAGGTGTTACAAAAGGAAACGGTGACGGCAGATTAGTTGTGCGATATGATGCGGCAACTGCCATATCGCCAACAGCACCAACAACTGGTTCAACTTACATAGCTGGAAACACCATCGGTTCAGGTGCGAACATGGGAACCGTCATTGCAAATCTTACCAATCCTAACTGGAAAACCAGTGCAACCGGTTTAACTGCTGGAAAAACATATAAGATAATTGTTTATGAATATAATTCAGCATTAAATTACAATACTCCGACAGATTTCACAAATCCAAGAAATGTAAAAACAGTACCTGAACCTCCAACAAATCTATATGTTGATCCATGTACAGGAGTTGGACCTACTTGGTTTACAGCAACCTGGGTGAAACCTGTAGATGGGAAAGACGGATTTTACCTAAGAGTATCAACAGATAACGGATTTAGTTCATTAGTTGATATGTATGAACCCGCAGAAGTTGATACGACGACATCACTTATGATTGATGGGTTGTCAAATAATACTGATTATTATTGGTCAATGAAAACCTATTATGGTAATAGGACAAGTAGCGATACGGTATATGGAACAAATGC
>JBAWXM010000394.1:0-4745 GCA_037144075.1 Lentisphaerota bacterium
GAGACGGTGTGATCGCTCTTCCACGAGAAATACATCACCATAAAACTGACGAGAAAACTGTTGATCGAACTGACCGACGCTATCATGCCTTCACCTAGGCCAATCGCTGGCGAATTCATCCGCAACATCATGAGCGGCCCTACCAGACCAAGGCAGGCATTAAGGCCTGCGTTTAATAACGCCAACCAGATTAAATTCCGCCACATTAATCGACGATCAGAATAAAACTCCTTCACCGCCGCCGACATTTGAAGATCGGACTCAACTAAGGAACTAGAGTACGCCATGGTCTATATCTCTCCTGACAATAGTTTTGTACCATAAAGTTATTTTTGATTTTTTCCAAAACTTATCAATTTATGTTCGACCACCACGGACGGCAAAGGACTGAGTATCGGAATCGAATATAACGATTCGCCGATCTTTTGATTACTTGGAGACCTTCTTTTGCACTCATCATTTACTCCTTGCTGGTAAGAGATTATCCGTAAAAAAATTAACATCGATTGCCAAGCTGTACGTCTGATATTAAAGCATCCAGCAAGCAGTTATTTCTTATTTCAGACTTCCTGATCCGTGGAAAAAGGTGTTGTTTGGTTTTCAGCCGCTGGACGGGATTGGCGTTAGCATCTCATAGACCATCTGCAACTCTGTTCCTGGGTATGTGAACTTCGTTTCATTTAAATGAACGAGCATTGCTTCTGCCATCTTGTTCAATCGCGTTTCCGCCAGCGACGGATTAGGAAGTCTGTATTTACGGACAAACTTTAAGTACGTCCGCAAAGTTCTATTATCTGACTTCCTTTATTGAAACATCATCAATCAACACATCCTTTCCCGGGGCAGGGGCGTTGAAGTTCACGTACGCTGTGGTTGCCTCCGGGATATTGGGCGTCTTGAAGGTAGCTGTCCAATGAGTCCAGCCAGCTCCTGAATTTCCCTTGAAATCCCCATACGAATTCTTGCTGTGTCCTTTTGCGTAGATGGTGACGTACAGTCGGTCGGGGTCGGAGCTGCACTTGAACCAGAAATCAATCTGGTACTGGGTATCTGGTTTTACAGCAAATGATTGAATCCCCGCACCTAAATTAGCCGAAGGAGATATTTTCAAACTCTGTTTGCCGGAATGGCTGTCGGAGCTTGCACTCAATTCTGAATTGTTGCGTTGCCAATTGTCCGGCGGGTTACCTTCCTCCATGTTCCCATTCAGAATAAGTTCCTGTCCCAAATCGGCCTTCTGAACATCGCCATCAGCGGCTTTAAGCGTTACCGATAGTGCTAACAACGTAATAACTACAACTTCTAATATTTGACTCTGCTTTATCAGTTTTAATCTTTTCATAGCATCTCCTTCATTGTTTTAGCCAATTACAAAACTCCAAGTTTTGCAGAGTTCCGAAGCTGGCACTTTTTGGTTTTGTGAAATTATTCAAAAATCCGATTTACTTGCTGAAAAACTTTACTTTCTACTATAAGCCTCCTTTCATTATTTAGCGTGTTGGGGTGCCGTGATAACAAATTTACGCCATAACCCAGGTGATTTACCTGAGCTTCCAGCTATGCCGGGAGTCAATTGCATCCACATCAAGACATCTGTTTTATCTTCTTTCTTATAACGGTCAAACACCACCAAATTGAAGCCGATCTTGTCGCCGACTTTCGCGGACATCCCCAATTCTTCCCAAGAAACAAAGAAATCATAAAGAGACATCCCATTCTCCACCTTCACATTAAACCGGTGTTTCTTGTCATCGGAAGGCATATCCCCAGTCAGCTTCCCCTTGGGAGCGTTCCAGCGATATAGCTCCGGTGAACTTCCTGGTCTGTCCAATAAGGAAAGACCGTAGAGAAAGTCATTCTCATTATCAAGCCCGCCTCCAAACGGTCTTTTGTCACCGTCTGCGCCAGCGTCAATTCCAAACTGCAGGCTGTCTCCATTCCACATGGCATCGCCCTTATTCGGCTGGTCATGATCCACGTCCTTTACCTTCACTGAAAGACGCAATCCAGACTCATCCCAGCCAAGACAGGCTGCCGCGCTGAACATGACCGCACCCCGCCAGACTGCGGCCATATTGCTGCCATAGTTTCCCAAATACTCCGGACGATCAAGCACAAAGGTTGGATTTGACCAATCTGGAAATTTTGCGTCAACTTTTTTGCATACCATCAGGTTTGATGTTTCTACCTCTTTGATTGAAATATCATCGATAAGAGTATCTTTTCCGGGAAAAGAGCAGAAATTCACCCACGCTGTGGTTACATCCTTTTTATTTGGGGTCCTAAACTTCGCGGTAAAACGCGTCCATTCGGAATTGTCTTTCAAATCTCCAAATAAATTCCCCCCGTCATTTGAATTGGTGTTGACGCAGACGTACATTCCACCGGGGCGGCTGCACTTGAACCAGCAATCCATACGGTACTGGGTATCCGGTTTTACAGTGATAGATTGTAATGCGCCTCCTAAATCGGCAGAAGCCGATATTTTCAAGCTCTGCTTACCAGAATGGCTGTCGGAGCTTGCACTCAATACCGAATTGTTTGTTTCCCATTTATCCGGAGGATTTCCTTCCTCCATGCTTCCATTCAAAATAAGCTCCGGTCCGAAATATTCTCCAGACATCTCCTTGGCCGCCTGCCAAATATCTGCAGGGAATTCTGTTTTCAGCGCTGCCTCCTGCTCTGACATCTGGTGCGCATTATAATACTTTATCAAAGCGCTTAATCCAAGGCGCAGGCTGTAGCTGCAACGTGGAGCCCATTCCCCCCGGATGATTCTCCAATGCGATTCTGACCATGCCGGGTAACTGATCGGATCGGCGAGCGGGGCCGCTTTGAAAGTCAGTTCCTCCTGCTTAATAGTTGCCACAATAACGAGCAACTGATCCCGCAATCTGACCGCTTGCTCCGGCGATTGTAGAGCGCCGTTGTTGACGACCGCATCAATCTCCTCGCTCAGCAGCCAACCACGCATTGAGGCGGCTGCGTAGGCAAAACCGCGTTCAATGTACTCAACCCGTTGATGGATCACCGGATCCTTGGCCAACGCTTTTGCGAGTGCAAGATGCTTCAGTGCTTCGTCCAAGTCTGCCAATTCAAAGATGGCCATTTGTTCTCGCATCGACGACCAGCCCTCGAAGTATTTGCCATTACGGCCGGTTTTAGGCCGCATCCAGGCGTTTTCAAAAACTTCATAATAAGCCTTCATTTCTGCACCGGCCTCTTTACCGAAGAGCCCAGAAAAGAGATCGTTCAGTATTATATCCGGATTCTGCTTGATGTCCCACATCAGTTGAGTGGCCAGATAAATCATGGGGCCAAACGTAGGCCAGCAAGGGTTTGGCTCGGTAAACTTTACCTGAATACCCTGCTCGTGCATCTCCTTCAGATGCTGGGCGTAAAGATGGGGATAGTAGCGTGGCATAGGCCAATTAAGACCCAGGTAGTCATAGGTACAGATATTTTTACATTTCGGTTTCCAGTCAGCAAGCGTGTTATAGTCCTTTGTTTTATACTTGGGGTCATAGTACTGTGAACTGTCTATGCACATGCCGATAGCGATATTAGGCTCCAGACGATCAATTTTTTTTGGCGGAGTCACTGTGCCGTCGTAGGCAAGACAGCCTATCATTTTGCCCGGATGTGATTCGTTTATCGCCTTGGCCACTTGATTGGCAAAGGCAAAATACCGGTCGGAATGCTGCTCACTTTCATTGAATTTTTCCAAAGGCAATACATCCATTTTCTGGCATTTCTCGCAACTGCACCAGTCTCTGGAATCATTTTCGCCAATGGCTATCATAAGCGCGTTAGGGTTTTCGTCAAACGTCTTGCGGCAAAAGTTCACGACCTCTTTTTTCAGCTCCGGATTGCTAAGGCAGAGTTGTGGAGAGCTGCGGTCGCCGGGAACTGGGATACGCCTCTGACCATTGATCAGCGGATAGAATTCCGGGTGAGACTTGCCATACTTGGCAGAATCTAGGATATAACCCAAATAATGAACCATGGCTCCGTGGTATTGCCAGGCCCCTTCATCCCGACGCATCCGTTCGCCCCAAGCGTCTCCTTCCTTTTGGCTTCCCGAAATGACCGAGAACATTGCCCCCTTGAAGGACGGGTTATGGTTTTCGCGGCAATACTCAACGCAAATCGTATCATGACGGGGAATTACCTCAAACAATTTGGTTGGAAAAAACCAGCGCACTCCTAATTTGTCCTGTAAAAATCCATAAAGTGCGTTGATAGTTCCGCCGTAGGTTTTTCCGCGTAGCACCAGGGCGTTTTCCGTGGCCACGATACAATATCCCCGAATATCCAACTTGGATTCGTCTACTGCAAGTCCATTTGGAAGCGGAACTTGACCGATGTAAATCTTTACGCCTTCGGAAGGTGCCTGATCCGGACCGACAATGGGAATCTTCACACCGGACATATCCTCCAGGATACGCCGAAAATCCTGGATGTTTTCCGACAGTGGTCTATTCATAGGATCTCTCTTTCCAGGACGATCCGGTTGCGCGACAATCACGCAATTTGCCTTGCCTCCGGAAACCAGTGTCAGTGTCTTGCCTTCTTCCGGTGTAGCATAAAGGGTTGAGCCGATACTCAACACAAGCAATATCTTTACAATCCCCTTCTTTGACACTGCTCTGAAAAATCTTTTTACCATTTTCATCTCCCTGATTCTGTAGAAGGTTTTGTCAAAGCCCAGCCCCTTTCTTCTTTAGGGATTGAGCTCAATTTAA
>JBAWXM010000395.1:0-4733 GCA_037144075.1 Lentisphaerota bacterium
CAAGGGGGAACCTTGAACTGTCAAGGTTTCCCCTGCAAACAAAATATTGTTTCTCCCAATTCGCCACCGGCGGCTCGCCGGACGTGATCCAACGGCGAGGCGTTGGTCGCCAAAGGCGAAATGCATAAAGACGGTCCGCCGGGACGGCTGACCCTACCCAATTCCTTATCCTGTCTATCCTGTCTATCCCTGTTAAATCTTCATGCTTTTTATCTGCGTCCATCTGCGTCATCTGTGGATAACATTTTCGTGTCTTTGATTTTTTCGTGCTTTTCGTGTGGTTCGTGGTTAAGGTGTATTTTTTGGTTGCGGCTATGCCTAAGAGTCTCGTGTTTTTCTTCTGGTTGCGGCTACGCAGCGCTACGGGGTTCATGGTAGATAATGTTTTTCCCATGTTCCCCGCTTTCCACTTTTCCCTTCCGCAGCCGCTGGACCCGCAAGCGGGACAAAACTTTCAATTCCCGCAAAGCGGGTTGTATTACTTAATCCAGCGCTGAAATTTGCAAAGCACTTTTTCCCATATTTGCGACGCGGCAATCACATTATCTTCCGGCGTAAATTCGCCGTATTCTTTCACTTTGAAAACCCCGCCGATGAAAACATTCATCCACAGGAACTGATTGCTGCTGAGTTCGACAAGCGTTTTGCAGAATGAAGGCAGATCTTTAACCTGATTAAGCGCCTTGACCGCCATTACCGCGCGCCTGGCTTTTGTCACCCGCATCACGCCGGTCTTCACGTCGAAAGACAGCGTGTAACAGTCCATCGCCGGAAGTTCCACCTGCGGATCAAACAGGCCGGGGTCATCCACATAACCACCCTCGACAACTGCTTCAATCGCGACTGACTGGCTGGCGGCGTCCTTGATTGCGTCCGCGACTTTGCCATTGCGGCAGTCTTCGATGAAATCATGCCACGCCCAGCTATCAGTCATGATCAGCCGTCCGCCTTTTTTTGACGGATAGACCGCTTTCAGCATCGGGTCAAGCCCCTTGGACAGGTACAATCCGCAGGAAATAGTCTCCCTTGTCTTTTCGTCCCAGCAAAAACCGAACTTGCCGAATTTAAAGAACGGCAGCTCAATGGACGGCACCAGCCACCACGAAGTCATAGTCGGCTGAAAATGGTTGTATGGCCGCCGGATCAACCGTCCGGCATCCGCCGGCAGGATTGTTTCGATGGCTTCGCATAATTTCCGCGGCGACTTGTTTTCACAATAAAGCGTATTCATATTATTCCCGTAAATTATCCGGTTATTCCTTTCGTTAAAGGAGCTGTCAGGAAATAAACATGGCAAGTCTCGCGAAATATCCCGAAGAGATTTTGGGCATTGCCGGGAAGGAGCATACCTGAAGGCATGCAACGAACCGGCAAACACAAAGGCATTCGGGAGAAGCGCGAAGATGTAAAGTTTATTTTTTTACGGCTCCCAAGTGATAAATCCTTCATCAAATTACATAAACAATGCTTCCACTACTTGAAAAGTAGCGCTTTCCTTTATATAATGTAGTTAATTATATTCATAACCCAAGTGGTTTTAAGGATAATGAGATTTAAAAAAGGTGAAAAAACTGATTTGCGCGACGGTTTTACTGAAATACCGCCAGCTTTTCCTGCCGGCAACGAAGAGAGGCGCAGCCTTAACCCGTTGAAATTTGGTATTTTTTTCTTTAAAACATACATTCATAAGCCATTTTTCTATACCGCTTTTACGGTTTATCTGCTGCTGGCGCTATTTTTCAATTATCTGCTTGACCAGACATACAATGAAAAGAAAAGCATATATCTGGACAGCCAGGCGCAGATGGCCGATCATTCATTCAACGTGCTTTACAAATCCTATTGCAACCTTGCAAAATTCATCTATTATGAAATCATCGGGCGGGATGATGTGCTTGAACTGCTTGACCGGGCATGGAAAGCGGATCCCAAAACACAGGAGATGCTGCGCCGGCAGGTAATACAAAAACTGAATATCACTTACCGTCATTTCCTGGAAAAGAATTTAAGCCAGTTCCAGTTCCATTTTCCTGACAATACCTCTTTTGTCAGCTTAAACCAGCCGGAAAAGTTCGGCGATGATATGAGCGGCGTCCGCTATTCGGTTGCATGCGCCAACCGGACGGAAAAAGAGGTATATGGATTTGAACATGATTTCTCCAGTTCCGGGTTCCGCGCGGTTTTCCCTCTCCGTTTTAACAACCGGCATATCGGCGTTTTTGATGTCGGATTCAGGTTTGAGGCGCTGGAAAATATTCTTAATTACGAATTCGGCGGAGATGATGTTTTACTGGTGCATCTGGATGAGGAGACCAGAAATAAAACCGCCTTCAAGGAAACGTTCAAAAATTACATCCCGTCCGCGCTGCTGCCGGATTATTATTATATAAAGTCTCCAAGAAGCGTATTTTTTGACATAAGAAAAACTATTTCAGCGTCATCCGCCGGAAAAATACGGAAAGAAATAAAAACCAATAATCCGTTTTGTGTTTATTCCGAGTTCAATGAAGAAACCTACCTGTGGTCATTTGTTCCGGTGCTTGACGCCAAAAACAACAAGGCGGCATATATCGTCAGTTGCCGGAAAGACGAGACCATTCATTCGTTTAAAACCTCAAGTGGTTTTTTTGCCTTGGTGATTCAAATCGGACTTTTCCTGATCTTTATATATTTTGTGCAGAGCAACGAGTTGAAAACCAGGGTGCAGGCGGAAATGAAGAAAGTCGAACTGGCCGCCAGGGCTAAATCGCTGTTTCTGGCGTCTATGAGTCATGAAATCCGAACTCCGATGAACGGAATTCTGGGGATTTCCGAACTGCTTGAGGAATCGCCGCTGGATGAGAAGCAGCGCAAATATGTGGAAATGATCCGCAACAGCGGCTGTTCACTGCTGACCATTATTAACGACATTCTTGACTTTTCAAAAATCGAATCCGGAAAAATGTCGCTGGAGGCTCACGAAATGGATGTCGAACGGTGCGTGGATTCATGTTTTTCGCTGCTCCAGTATAGCGCCCAGGCGAAAAAGCTGGATTTGCGTTTTGAAATTCCACCGCACATTCCGCGGAAAATTATTTCTGACACGGTAAGATTGCGCCAGATTCTGTTGAATCTGCTCAGTAATGCCATCAAATTCACTGACGCCGGCGAAATCTGCCTGACGGTCGGCGCAGTTCCAATCAGAGACTCTGAAGATATTTTAATGGAATTTGCGGTGAAAGACACTGGCATCGGCATTGACGGCAAAGTCTTGAGCCGACTGTTTATGGCATTCGAACAGGGCGACGCCACATCCACCCGCCGCTTCGGCGGCACCGGGCTGGGGTTGGCAATCACCAAGCGCCTGACCGTATTGATGGGCGGCGATGTCCGCGTGGTCAGCGATCCGGGCAAAGGTTCGACTTTCACCGCCTCTATCCGGACAACTCCGGTGAAGGCTGCGGACAAATCAACAAAAACCGTCAGAAACTACAGTTCGCCGGCCATGAGCGTACTTCAGGAAGAACTCAAAGACCTCCGGGTGTTGCTGGTGGAGGACGACAGAATCAACCAGGCGGTTACCCTGACCATGCTGGAAAGCGTCGGCGTCATTACCTCTCTGGCGGAAAACGGACAGAAAGCCTTGGACAAATTAAAAAATAATCCATATGATATAATCCTGATGGACTGCATGATGCCGGTCATGGACGGTTTTACCGCCACCCGGGAAATCGTCAAAATCTTCGGATCGAATCATCCGCCGATCATTGCGCTTACAGCCAACGCCATGTCCGGAGACCGCGAACACTGCCTGAAACACGGCATGAACGATTTCCTGTCAAAGCCGATTTCCAAAGCTAAACTACTGGAAGCCATCCGGAAATGGAATCCACGGCGCAGAACTTCTAAAGCCTGATTGTGAATGCTATATTTGAGACTTTAAGAGGCATTAATGGAAAAAGCGTTTCATGTCATAATTGAAGGCCGGGTGACCGGAGTCGGCTTCCGCTACATGGCGCAGGACTACGCGGAGCAGTTCCCCGCCCTGAAAGGCTATATCCGGAACGCCGGTTACGGACAGGTCGAAGCGGTGGTTCAGGGCGAACCATGCGAAGTCGAACAGATGGTGCAATGGCTGCGGCACGGCCCGGACTCCGCGCGGGTTGACCAGTTTCAAGTTAATCCAATTCCGCTCAGCAATGCTCTCGACGGTTTTTCCATCAGATAACTTTGCCAAAGCGCCTTTCCGGATATACATTAATCCACGGAGAATTCATAATTCATAATTCAGAATAAATGAATGCTAAAGCCGGAAATCAGAAGATAAGAGAAATGAAAACAAGCAGCAAAGAATATAGTTATGCTTATATTTTGAATTCTGTCTTATGACTTCCGGATTTATGTCTTTCATTACTGACTTCTGACTCATGACTTCTGGATTTATGATTTTATGAGCGCTGAAAATTATAGAACTATGAAATAAAGAACGAAAGGGAGCATATTATGTCGCAAAAAATACTGATGATACTGGCGGAAGGTTTTGAAGAAACCGAAGCTATCGCGGTTGCGGACGTGCTGCGCCGCGCCGGACTGGATTTAACGCTTGCCGGACTGACGGCGCAACTGGTTACCGGAGCTCACAAAATCGCGGTCAAAGCCGATTGTCTGCTGGCGGATGTAAACGCCGCCGGTTTCGATGCGGTGGTGCTGCCCGGCGGCATGCCCGGCTCGACGCATCTGCGCGAAAGCGACGC
>JBAWXM010000396.1:0-4725 GCA_037144075.1 Lentisphaerota bacterium
TTAAGCAATATTGTCGTGTTCCAATCCGTCTTCGCCGGAATGTTATTGATGCTGTTCCGGTTGAAGACTTCAATAAGACCAAGTATATTACCTGGTTTGAGTTCCGCATGGCAATGGCACAACATTAATAATTATGGAGTTTAAATATTTATTATGAGGATCTTTTTTTCGTTTTGCGGCATATTGACGATATTGCCGGCGCTACTGTTGTCTGCCGGCTGCGGAAAAAAAGAAAAAGTTCGTGAATTGCCGCCAGTGCCGGTGACGGTGGAAAGGGCGAAAATCAAGGACATGCCGCTGCAGATCAGCACTTTCGGCAAAGTGGAAGCATATTCTCAGGTTCCGGTAAAAACCATGGTTTCCGGACAGATCAGACATTTTTTGACCAAGCCCGGCGAACACGTTAAAAAAGGTGATATACTGCTGGAAATTGACAAGCGTCCGTTTGAAGCAGTGCTGCAGCAATGTCAGGCGACCCTGGCTAAAGACAAGATACTGCTGGAGGATTTTATCCGCCAGGCGGAAATGAAAGAACGTCTGCTGGCGTCCAGCGCCATGGATACCAATTCCACAAAATCCATGCGGGCCCAGGCCGAATCCCAGCGGGCCCAGGTTTCCTCTTCCGAAGCCGCGCTCAAAAATGCTCAGCTCAATCTGGAATATTGCACCATCAAAGCCCCGATGGACGGACGCACCGGCGATATTCTGGTCTATGAAGGCACAGTTGTAAAAGCCAATGACGTCAATGTAATTGAGCTGGTTCAGCTTAAACCGATCTATGTGGTCTTTGCGCCGCCGCAATTGAATCTGCCGGAGATACAGCATTTCTTTAAACAAGGCAAACTGGTTGTCCATGCCCAGGTACCTGTGGCGGGCGGGGCAGAAGCAGACGGCGAATTAACCTTTATTGACAGCGTGGTCAACCCGACATCTGGAACAGTCAAACTTAAAGCAACGTTTCCCAACGAAGACATTCAATTCTGGCCGGGGCAGTTTGTCAATGTAACGCTGACCCTGACGGTGGAGAAGAATTGTGTGGTGGTGCCGTCGCAAGCGGTTTCCAAAGGTCAGAACGGCAGTTATGTCTTCATCGTCAAGCCGGACAACACCGCAGAGTATCACCCAGTAAAAGCAGGCCGCAGTCTGAACGACGAAACCATCATTCTCGAAGGGCTTAACGGCAATGAAAAAATTGTTACTGACGGACAGGTGCGCCTCTATCCCGGCGCCAGGGTTTACGAGCCTGACAAGAATGCGCCGGCTGCGCCGGCAAAAAAAGAAGCCGGCAATAAAACCGTCGGAACCGCCGGAACAGAATCCAAAACGTCCGTTACCGCCAAGCCTTGAGTTTTAATTATGAATCTTTCAACTTTTTTTATCAAACGCCCGGTGATGACCACGCTATTGACTTGCGGGTTGATTATTTTCGGCATAATGTCTTTTTCCAAGTTGCCGGTAAACGATCTGCCGAATGTGGATTTCCCCATGATCACAGTCAAAGCCAATCTTCCGGGGGCGGGTCCGGAGACAATGGCGTCTTCGGTTGCAACTCCGCTGGAAAAGAAATTTTCATCCATTGCCGGACTGGATATGATGACCTCAACCAGTATTCTGGGCGAGACCTCTATCACCCTGCAATTCAAGCTGGAACGGGATATTGACGCCGTCGCCCAGGACGTGCAGTCGGCAATTTCACAGACCATATCGAAACTGCCGTCTGACATGACCACCCCGCCATCCTACAGAAAAGTCAATCCCAGCGATATGCCGATTCTCTATCTGGCGCTGACCAGCAAAACCCTGCCGATGTCAATGCTGGATTATTATGCTCAGACGGTTATTTCGCAACGGCTTTCCACTATCGATGGAGTAGCTGAAGTTCAGGTATGGGGTTCGCAAAAATATGCGGTGCGCATCCAGCTTGACCCGAAACTGCTTTCTGCCTGGCAGTTAGGCATCGACGAAGTTCAAACTGCCATTTCCGCCGCCAATGTCAACCAGCCCACCGGCGCACTGGATGGACATCATACTTCGCTGGTCATTCAAACCAACGGACAGTTGCTTAACGCCGACGCCTTCAAGCGCATCGTTATCTGCTATCGCAACGGAGCTCCGGTCAGGCTCCAGGATGTCGCCGAGGTTTACGACAGCGTCGAAAATAATAAAGTAGCGGCCTGGTGCGCTTCTCCGGACGGACAGACCAGCGCTATTGTGCTGACCGTCATGCGCCAGCCCGGCTCCAACACCGTCGCGGTCGCTGAAAGCGTCAAAGCCGTACTCCCGGAACTCTCGAAACAGCTTCCCGCGTCAGTTCAGATGGTTAAACTGATAGACCGTTCCGAAACTATCCAGAGTTCAATTCACGACGTTGAATTCACGATGGTTCTGACACTATTACTGGTGGTATTGGTGATATTCCTGTTTCTGCGCAATATCCGCGCGACAATCATTCCGAGTCTGACCCTGCCGATGTCGGTGCTGGGCACTTTTATCATCATGTATCTGTTCGGATACAGCCTCGACAACCTGTCGCTCATGGCGCTGACACTGTCTATCGGCTTCATCGTTGACGACGCCATTGTGGTGCTGGAAAATATTTTCCGTCATGCGGAAATGGGCAAATCCGTGCGGCAGTCCGCCATTGACGGGTCCGCCGAGATTTTTTTCACCGTGATCTCCATGACCCTGTCGCTGGCGGCAGTATTCATTCCTGTCATGTTTATGAGCGGCATCATCGGCCGGTTCTTCCGTGAATTCGGCGTCGTTATCGCGGCGGCGGTGCTGATTTCCGGCGTTGTCTCGCTTACGCTTATCCCGATGCTCGCCAGCCGTTTCCTGAAGAAGCAGATGATTCATAAACATGCTGCCGAAGCTCCGGCCAAAAGCGGAACTGCTGCTGGAATGCCTGGACTTTACGCACGAAGCCTCGCCTGGTGCATTGAGCGCTGGAAAATGACCATTACTTTTTCCGCTATCGTCCTCGCCGCAACCATCGGTTTGTTCATTATTATGCCCAAGGGCTTCATACCTCAGGAGGACATGAATTTACTGCGTGGAAGAACCGAAGCCGCGCAAGGCGTTTCTTTTGAGGAAATGAAGAAACAGCAGTATCTGGTCGCCGAAATCATCCGCCAGGATCCTGACGTCGAAGCCGTCATGTCACGCTGCGAAGGCAATACCGGAATGCTCATGATGCGTTTGAAACCACTTGCCGACCGCAAACGCACGGCGGACCGTATCCTGGCTGATCTGAAGCCGAAGCTGGCGGTTATTCCAGGCATCAAAAGTTTTCTGATGAATCCGCCGGTCATTAATCTTGGCGGACGCAGTACCAAGTCTCAGTATCAATATACCCTGCTGAGTCCTAACGTCACCGAACTCTACGCCGCCGGGCAGAAAGCGGAAAAGGCCATGCGCCTGTTTCCTGAACTTGAGGATGTTACCAGCGATCTCCAGATTACCAACCCGCAGCTTAATTTGAATATCAACCGCGACAAGGCCGCGCTGCTGGGAATACAGGCGGAACAGATACAAAGCTCGTTATATAATGCATTCGGCCCCCACGATATTTCCACCATTTACGGCACTGACGACCAGTACAGTGTCCTGCTCGAACTCAAAGACGCTTTCCGTTATGACCAGAATGCGCTTTCGCTGCTTTATGTCCGCTCCAGCAACGGCAGCCTCGTACCCCTTGCCGATCTTGTCGAAATGAAGCAAGTCGCCGGCATCCTGTCGGTCAATCACTCCGGACAACTGCCATCCGTGACGATTTCCTTCAATTTGAAACCGGGCTACTCGCTCAGCGAGGCCGTGGACAAAGTTGAATCTCAGATCGGCGGAGCGCTTCCTTCATCCGTTTCCGCATATTTCCAGGGCACGGCGCAGGCCTTTAAAGATTCGATGAGCGGAATGCTGGTGCTGCTGGTCGTAACCATTCTGGTCATCTATATCATCCTCGGCATCCTTTATGAAGATTTCATTCACCCGATTACCATTCTGACGGCATTGCCGTTCGCCGGCTTCGGAGCGCTGCTTTCGCTGCTGGTCTGCAATATTGAACTTTCTCTCTACGGCTTTATCGGTATTATCATGCTGGTCGGCATTGTCAAGAAAAATGGCATTATGATGATTGACTTCGCCATTACCGCGCAGCAGAATGAAGGCAAATCGCCGAAAGAAGCGATTATCCAGGCCTGCCTGGTCCGTTTCCGTCCGATCATGATGACTACGGCGGCGGCGATTATGGCCGGCATTCCGATTGCGCTGGGCATCGGTGGCGGCGGCGAATCCCGTCAGCCGCTGGGCGTAACCATGGTCGGCGGCCTTATCTTTTCACAATTGCTGACCCTGTTCGTTACGCCGGTTTTCTACGTCTGCCTGGAACACCTGCGCCACAAGTGGCACAGGAAGAATCATTCAGAAAAAGAAGTTCAGCAGGAATCATAAGATTAATTATACTGTAATTTGTATTCAAGCATTATATTATGATTGCAGAGCAATCCCGGCAGAACCGTGATGCTCGGCAGAAAGGCTGTTACTATTCGGCGGGTTTGAAGTCTACTATCTGAAGCTGTGGCTTTTTGTCATTGTAGTAGGTGTTGAGCTGCGGCATGGCCAGAATATCCCACATTCCACGGTCAAAAGTATCCGGGATCTGATTGAAGGCGATAAATTCTATCTGCGAATTATTGAAATTCTTGAAAACTCCGCGGATATGCTTGT
>JBAWXM010000397.1:0-4721 GCA_037144075.1 Lentisphaerota bacterium
GTGATCCAGTCCGCGCCGTCAGGCTTCGGAAAAAGTTTGGATTCAAGCTGCGGGCAGCGCCAAGCGTAGCCGAACATACTGAATTTGGTGTTGGCGGAATCATAAACCAGTTCAATGGGCATCTGGAATTCCGTAGAGAAGTTGGCAGTGTCAAGGATGCGGGAGACAATGAATCCATCCGCCGTCAGGTTGGCTTTTCCGGCGGTCATCGCCTTGCTCTGCCAGTTGATTTTTTCGTAAGCTCCCGCTGAAAAAGCCATAAACAACGCCAGCGACAGTAGAGTCCTTGTAACAAGATGCATAAAACACCCCTCTTTAAAAAGTTCAATAACACAAACATTAATCTTCTTTTGGGAACGCAATCCCGCAATTTTTTTTAATAATAGTTCTTTCTATGTATACTGTCAAGAGACAAATAAGATTTTTTCATTTTTTTTATGTTACGGAAAAATATGTTTTTGCAATTTGCATTCCTTATTGAAAACGTATATCGTAAATTTTGAATTGAAGAGATCAGGAGGAAAAGATGCTTCATAAAAAGTCATTGATTTATGCTTTGCTTATAACGCTGTCATCTGCGGCAACATTATACGCTGCTGAGAGTTCATGTATAACTTTAAAAACCTCTGCACCCAACAACAAAGAAGTGAAAATCTATTTCCGGGTGCCGTCCGGATATGATCCAAAATTCAGGCAGCTTTACCGGGTGCTGGTGATTTTCGGGGGACGCAACTGTTCGGGACAAGGTGAAGCCGCCGGGGCATTTGGTTTTGCCAAGTGGGCGGATGAGAATGGCATATTTCTGGTCGGCCCCGGATTTAAGGATGATAATTACTGGGAACCGGAAAAATGGTCGGGAAATGCGCTGTTCTCTGCATTGAAACAAATCAAAGCGAAATACAATATCTGCGATAAGAAGATTATGTATTACGGTTATTCCGGTGGTTCTCAGGCAGCAAATCTGTTTCCATCCTGGAAGCCGGAAGCCTGTACCGCTTGGGTTTCCCACGCCTGCGGGGTATTTCACGCGCCGTCTAAAAAGATGATGAACAGTCCCGGACTGATAACCTGCGGTGATGCTGATATTGCCCGCTATATCATTTCCCGCCATTTTGTGTCTGAATACCGCAAGCTGGGCTTGAATGTGTTATGGAAATCCTATCCGAATCTGCCGCATGAAGTGCCGAAAGAATCTTCCGATCTGGCCCGCGCGTTCCTGACTTATTACCATGAACAGAATCTCGGAGATTTGCAGACCGGACTGAACGCCATAGTATCAAGAAACAAAAAACTGTTGTATGTCGGCGATGACCAGGAGGGCAAATTCTGGCCTGCCGACAGCCGGACTGTAAAAAATATAGACCCGGAAGACCGGGTGGAATTCTATACCCGTGAACTGGCTATGGCCTGGGGCAAAGAAGCCATGTCAAAATGAAATGGTGAATGGTGAATGGTGAATGGTGAAAGGTGAATGGTGAATGGTGAATTTAAAGTACCTCAAGCTTCCAGCTTGAGAAGCAAGCAGGGATGCTTGCAGTACTCTTTAGCGCCCCATCTGGATATTTCGCAAAACGTGTCAAGTTTATTTCTTATGGAATTCATGATGAAAGAGACCATAATACTTACAACACTTTTCTTCTTGTTGACGGCGGCTGTTTCCGTCGGCGCGGCTGTGTTTACTTTCACAGTAAACACAGCCGCGCCGGCCAACCGTCAACTTGAATGGAAAGTGCGGCAACCGGCAAAATATACACCTGACAGCCGGATTATGGTGCTGTTCGGGGGGCGTAACTGGGACGGCGTAAAAGCCATTAATTCTTATCACTTTAACCGTATTGCCGACCAGTATGGAATTTTCCTGGTTTCGCCGTCGTTCAAGGATGATGACTACTGGGAACCGGAAAAATGGTCAGGGACTGCCATGCTGGAAGCACTGACACTGCTGCGCCAGAGATTCGGCTTGAAAGATGATACTAAATTATTCTATTACGGATATTCAGCGGGAGGACAGTGCGCCAATTTGTTTTATCACTGGAAACCGGAAATCGTGGAGGCCTGGGGGGCTCATGCCTGCGGCGTGTGGTTCAACCCTGAAACTGTTGATGCTCCGTGTCCGGCGCTTATAACCTGCGGAGAGAATGATGAAGGCCGTTTCCTGCTAAGTTCAAAATTTGTCCGCGACGCCAGGGAGAAAGGCTATCCGGTTATCTGGAGAAGCTATCCTGGAGAGCATGAACTTAACGCCGTAAGCCTTAGGCTGGCTGAAGTGTTTTTCGAGGACATTGCCGCCGGAAGACGGACAGCAGTGTATATCGGCGACGACCAGACAATGAATTACTATCCGGCAACTTCAAGAAATGCTGTAGACATTGAACAGGAATACCGGAATATATTCTTTTCATTGAAGCTGGCGGAATGCTGGAAAACCGGGAAGCGGGATTGAGGAACGGACTGTTATGGAATTTACTTATCATGGAATGATCAGATACGGGTTCGGATTTTTCAATCCGAACCATGCGGCGGCGCTGATCGCCTGCTTGCTGCCCGTCTGCTGGGGTATAAGACTCTTCCTGAAAAACAAAGCGGCAGTATATCCGGCGGTTGCCGCAGAGATACTGTTATATCTTGCCTTGATCTTTACTTATTCCAGAACCGGATTTATTGCCGTTCTGGTTGAAGGACTGATTTTTCTCTTTCTCAAGAATTACTTTATTCATCCGGAACATCCGCTACGTCTGCCGCATTTTTTCCCCAGACACAGACTTGCCGTAATTATGATAGCGGCGCTTGGCATTGCGGCCATCAGCTGCGGCTTTATGACGCGCTGCGTCAACACCATTCCCTCTCCAGACCGGGCGATGACTAACCGGGTGACGCTGTTTCAGGGCGGGTTGAAAATGCTGGCCGATAATCCTGACGGTGTGGGTTCCGGCATGTCCGGGATGATTTACACGGCATTTTACCAGCCGGTGGAATCCACTCTGCAATACCGCACAATGGTCAACAGTTTTTTAACTTTTGCCGTGGAATACGGCATTGTCTGGGCTTACGCTGTAGCCCTTGGTTTTATTCTGCCGGTTGCGGCAGCGGTGATACTGTTGAGAAAGCACCGTCTATCCGACAGGAAGCGCGTAATTATGTTGGGTTGTATCTGCATTCTGGCAGGCGGTGTAATCTCTGCGATGGGGTCAAGCTGCTTTGATTTTAACGTGCTTGGCAGTGATCCTGGGTTTACCGGCGAACTTGACAGCTGGATGCGGATACTGCTGCTGTCCTGTCCGGTGGTTGCCGGGATAGCGCTGTCAGGAGTGGTTATTTCGGAGCATCGCCGTCTTTATAATCATGCCGGGATTTTGCTGATTCTGTTTGTAATATTCACGCTGTCCGGCAGCATCGGGTACTTGATGCTTGGAAGCTTTTACAAAAGCAATGCCTGTTCGTATAAAGTAGTCGAGATTGGCGGCGGCAGATGGCTGAAATACACTGCCGGAGACAAGCAGAATGTTTTTATCGTCGGCGGCGGCAGTTGGGATTTAAAACGCATTGCGGAGTTCGCAAGAAGCCGTTTCCCGCTGAATAATATTTTTATTCCGCTGGACAGAGCTGCTGAATCCAGGACTGCAAGTTATTCCAGTAAAGTAATACTATGCGGTAAAAATTATCTGTCGGCAAAGCAGTTTCCGGATTGCGAGCAATACTGGCTGCTGCCGGAAGGCCCCCCGCCGGAAAAATATCCTGCAGGACTGAAGAAAATCTATCTCAGCCGTTATGATGAAGCCGGATATAATCACCTTTGGAAATATCAGCCAGCGCAAAGCACTATTCCACTCGAAGACATAAATTAATAAACTACATAACTATGTTCAACGTTCACATCGAAAAACATACTTTTAGTTCATAATATTTCCCAATGGCCGCTTTTCGCTGAACCGACGCGTTGAAGATGCACGGATAGCTTTAATTTGTCAATCTGCTTCAATACCGCACGTTTGCTGATACCGATATGTTCACCTATCCGGGCAGTGGATATGGGGGATTTCTCCCTGATCAAATTCAATATCTGATCTGCCGTGTTCGGTGAACCTATCGGTGAACTATCCTGCCAGATATCTTTGCCATGTGCTGCTTGGATGGTTAGTTTTATGGTATCAATAACGCATGACCCGATAAAAGTAACAAAGTCGGCAATTTCCCCGGATGCGTCTGCTATTTCTAACGCCGCAATGTATTCCTTGCGTTTTTTCATCGGCACTATTGCTACTGGATCGCCGTGCTGCATTAAAATCAGATTCATCAGCAGCCTTGCCATCCGGCCATTGCCGTCATCAAACAGATGAATGCGCACAAACCGGTAATGGAATTCACAGGCGATCAGCAGCCCGTGCGTTTTTGCGGCAAGCTGCTGATTGTACCAGTCGAACAAATCCGCCATGCGCGACGGCACTTCGCCGGGATGAGCATAATGAAACATTTTTCCGGTAGATGTGATCACGCTGTTGGGCTGCTGATTATATTCTCCCGGACTGATTGCCCTGATCGTTGGCTGGCCGTCCGGCGTCAACGCCTTTACTCGAAACGGTTTATCGCCCATCAGTGTTTTATGCAGGAACCGGCAGAAACTCTGGGTCAACGGCTCATGGCTGCTGACTGCGGCTGCAACGTAATCCAATGCTTGTATTTATGGTTTCATTTGCTATTCTTATAGTTACAGCATTTTCAAT
>JBAWXM010000398.1:0-4721 GCA_037144075.1 Lentisphaerota bacterium
TTTGCGCCTTTGTGCGAGAATGGATTTAAAGTCCCGGCGCAGCCGGTTAAGTACACTATACGCAACTTTAATTTTGAGTAAGGAAAATCAATTATGTCAGTAAAACAGCAGGCCCCGAAAGTTTACCGTGGAGAAAATTGTGATCTCATTGCTTATCCGATGGGGGGGATTGGCGCCGGAATGATCTGCCTGAAAGGCTGCGGCGGGTTGTCCAACGTGTCGCTGTTTCATCATCATGACAATAATAATGAGCCTTACGCGTATGCCGCCATACATATTAAAGGCAGCGGCAATACCCGCATACTGGAAGGGCCGGTTTCGCAGCGGATAATCATGCAGAAACCAGCGTCCAGACTAGGTCTTGGAAACTTTCCGTTCGGCCTGCCGCGCTATGCTGAAGCTGCTTTTTCCGCGCAATTCCCGTTTGGCAATATAGAATTGAACCATCCCGATATGCCGCTGGACGTCAAGCTTACCGGCTGGAGTCCATTTATTCCGAATGACACTAAAAACAGCAGCCTGCCTGCCGCCGCGATCGAATATACTTTCACCAACAACTCGCCGGACAAACAAACGGCGGTGTTCAGTTTCAACGCCATGAATTTCTTGTGCAGCGGGCACACAAAAGAAAACGGCCGTGTTCGCAAGTCTGCTTGCGGCTTTATCCTGGAATCATTCAAAAAAGTGGATGAATCAGGGAAAGTTCAGCAAAGGCCCGGCAGTTTTGCCGCATTCATCAATCTGCCCGGCGTTAAGGTCAATCCTTCATGGTTCCGCGGCGGGTGGTTTGACCAGCGCACCGCCGTCTGGCATGATACCGAGGAGGGGAGATGCCATGAAAATGATGAGTTCAATGATGATTATCCGCAAGCCAGTCAGGGCGGCACGGTGGCCTGTGAGTTCTGTCTGGAGGCGGGCAAATCTATCACTATTCCGCTGCAGTTCGCCTGGTACATGCCGGAATCAGATGTAAAAGCCGGTCATGCAGTGGAAGATTGCTACAAACCATGGTATGCGGTCGAATTTGACGGCATTGACGCTGTCAGTGATTATTGGAAAGCTAATTACGCCGGACTTAGGGGCAAGACTGAAAAATTCACCAGGACGTTTTATGCCAATACGCTGCCGCCGGAAGTTACGGAGGCCATTGACGCGAACCTGACAATTCTGAAATCACCTACCGTGCTGCGTGAAAAAGGCGGCAGGCTATGGTGCTGGGAAGGCTGCTGCGACTGCGGGGGGTGCTGCTCCGGTTCCTGCACCCACGTCTGGAATTATGCTCAGGCGCTGTCGCATTTGTTCCCCGAATTTGAACGCTCACTGCGGCAGACTGAATTCAACGAGGCTCAGTTTGAAGACGGCTTCCAGAATTTCCGCCACAATCTGCCGATCTCGCAGTCGGCAAAAAAAATGTCTCATGCCGCCTCTGACGGACAGCTCGGCGGGCTGATGAAGCTGTATCGCGAATGGCGGATCAAGGGCGATGACGCCTGGCTGAAAGAATTCTGGCCTAAAGCCAAAGCCAGTCTTAATTACTGCATCAATGCATGGGATCCTGAGCATGCAGGCGTATTGGTGGAGCCGCATCACAACACCTATGACATCGAATTCTGGGGACCGGATGGCATGTGCTCCAGTTTCTACCTCGGCGCGCTGAAAGCAGCATCGCTGATGGGAGCGCATCTCGGCGAAGCGACTCCGCTTTACAATGATCTCTATGTCAAAGGGCGCAAGTATCTTGAGGAAGAACTGTTCAACGGCGAATACTTCGAGCAGAAAATCGTATGGGAAGGGTTGCATGCAAAATCGCCGCTGGAAACTGAAGCTTTATGCGGTGGCAAAATCTATTCGCCGGAAGCGGAAAAACTGATGCGGCAGGAAGGTCCGAAATACCAGTATGGCAAAGGCTGTCTGTCCGACGGCGTGCTTGGCGCATGGCTGGCGGAAGTCTGTGGTGTCGGTGAAATCCTTGACCCGGCAAAAGTCAAAAGTCATCTGCTGTCAATATACAAATATAACTTGAAACGCGACTTTTCCGGCCATGTCAATCCGCAGCGCGCCAGTTATGCGTTCGGTAAAGACGGCGGATTGCTGCTCTGCACCTGGCCGCGCGGCGGAAGGCTTGCGCTGCCGTTCGTTTACAGTGAAGAGGTGTGGACCGGGATTGAATACCAGGTAGCCAGCCATCTGATGCTGACTGGATGTGTCAATGAAGGTCTTGAAATAGTCCGTATTCTTCGTCAGCGGCATGACGGTTCGTGCCGCAACCCCTACAATGAGTACGAGTGCGGCCACTGGTATGCGCGCGCCATGGCCAGTTACGGTTTGCTGCAGGGGATGACTGGCATTCGATACGATGCCGTGACGAAAACCCTTTATATCGCGCCGCGTATCAGAGGTGATTTCACCAGTTTCCTGTCAACCGCCACCGGTTACGGACTGTCCGGAGTTGAAAATGGTAAACCATTCGTTAAAGTATGCGAAGGCAGTATTGAAACAAAAAAAATCGAATATACGGCATGTGAATGATATCATCGCTTGAACTGGCAAAACTATGCGGAGTGTCGCAGGGAACGGTTGACCGTGCCCTCCACGGGCGCGGCGGCATCAGTCAGGCAACCCAAAAAAGAATTATCGAAGCCGCAGAATTGCACGGCTATCGCGCCAATCCGGCGGCCCGGGAATTGATGACCGGGCAAAGCCGGATTGTTGCCGCGGTAATTCCGCAGTTGAACAGCGCCTTCCTGATGGATTTTGCCGGAGCAGTTAAATCCGCGCTTTACAGGGCCGGGTTTCACCTGATAATCACGCCGGCTGACACGCCGGAGGAAATGACTGAACTCATCAACGAGTTTGCGGCCCGGCGGTGCCGTGCCATGCTGGTAGTTCCGCATGATGACGGCTTCAAACTTCCTGCCGGGCTGAACATGCCGGCCGCATCATTCCTCAGCCGCTGCAAAGGCGGCAAAACCGTTTTTCTGCATGCGGATGAAAAGGCCAGCGGTTCAGCCGCGGTCGATTATTTTGTCTCACAAGGCAGGCGGAGTATTGTGCATCTTACTTATAATCGTACAAGCCATGCGGTTCAGGAACGTGCCGCCGGCTACCGGGAGAACATGCTGAAGCACGGTTTGAAGCCGCAAATTATTATCGCTGATGATCCGGACAGTCTGCTGCAATTCATTAAAACTGACAAAGTTGACGCGCTGTTCTGCCACAATGACTGGCTGGCGCTCAAGGCCCTGAAGACACTGGAGCAGCACGGGATTAAAGTACCGCAGGATATTTCTATTCTAGGCATGGACAACAGTCCGCTGTTTACCAGTTTGTGTGATGAAATATCCTCCATTCAATATCCGTTCGAATGGCTTGCCGGGGAATTTCTGGCAGTCGTCAGCGGCAGGCACGGACAAACAACGCCAGCTCCTCCGCTCACTATCATTAAACGCAGAACTTGAAACTTATACGATTCTGCAATAATTGAATGACTTATTGCCGGACGTTCTCCGCGGGTAAAATTTATTTATTGGAAAAGGGGATTTTAAGTTTCTTTTGCGTATTTGGCCGACAACGCCGGATTCAGAATTTTATTCCCAGACGGCGCAGAACTTTCTTAGCCCTTACCCAGTTTTTCCCGAAACGCGCCAGCAGGTGATTGAGTGCGCGGTATTTGCGCTGCAAAGAAACCGGAATTGGTCCGGGCGTTTTATATCCGCGTGCGAGAGCCCATTCCATCAATTCAACCGTTTTGTCAAAATATTGAATGGTGTACGAATTCCACATCTGCCACGGTTTGGGCTGGTACGCGAAGTGAATGTGAAAGGCTTCCGGATCCCTGGCCAGCATATAATTATCCGTCGGCGGAACAGCCGCTTTGGAAAAGCACAAGACAGAGTTCAGGACGGATTCATCCGTCTGGAAATAAGCAAAACTGCGCTTGTCGCAGACTCCGACATTATCCGCCGGCAATACCTTCCCTATCTGGTCGCGCCATTTCTCCAGCAGCGCCCGGTGGCTGCGGTGAAGCGAAATAAAGCAGGTGGAACAGCATGTCTTGATTGCCGGTTCGGTGTTTTCGCCGACATCCCGCCGCCATACATCCAGAACTTTTGCGGGAATGTCGCCGTAAGTGTCATCCGGTCCGTACTTGCCGGCATATACCCCGCCATTTTCCTTGCGCCTCCGCATTTCGACGTGGATATGTTCCGGGTCGGCGGTCAGGTAGCGGCTGCAGTTGCCGTAAAAAATCGAGTCGCAATCAACCCATGAAATATATTCAGTGTCCGCCAGAAGCATTATATCCGGTTTGCTGCAGCACATATTCCGTCCGGAATCATTCGGTATTCTCAGCACCTTCACCTGCCCAAACTGGTTCAGCAGGGTAATATCCGCATCCGTATAGTCCGCTCCGTCGACCAGTACCGGTTCGTTCATGGAGTTCTTGCGCATGGACGCGATAAGCAGCCAGACGCCCCATAGATAATTCCTGTCGCTTGACAACACAATAGTATTTGACATTTTAACCTTTATGCGGAATAAATTACCTGGTTAACTTCATTTGCATGACCAGACTGCCGTTTTTTGCAAAAGAGGCAAAAACTGAAACTATCTTACCGTTACACGTCCTGCGGCGTTCCGCCGGATTTAATGTTTGCATAGTCAATATTCAATAAACGCTATAGAGCCAATTGCAAAACTCGCGTTTTGCGGGAATTCAGAAT
>JBAWXM010000399.1:0-4650 GCA_037144075.1 Lentisphaerota bacterium
TCACTCTGCTCAGACTCTACTATTCGTGACCTTCAGCTTCAACCGGCGATGCCGCTTTTTTCTTCTTGCCTGAAAGCGCGTTTCGGGCGGCGCCTTTTTCCTTGCCTGCGACATTGGTTACGGTTTTGTCGAATTTAGCCAGCGCTTCAGGGTCGTCAATGACGGCATCGCGCCTGTAACCCCAGTCCAGCAACTTTTTGACGAAATTCGTGCGGTGATTCTTATCCGGGAAACCGGTAACCACCGCAACCATTCTTTTGCCGCCGCGGGTGCAGGTTACGGTTATGCAAAAACCTGAGACTCTGATATAGCCGGTCTTCATGCCGTTTACCCCGGCGCAGTTGCCTAACAGCTTGTTGGTATTGGTTAATACCTGATGTCCCTTAACTCCCGGTTCCCGGAAAGTATCGGTAATCGAGGATGTCCACTTTACAACCTGCGGATACTCCAGTAATTGTTCGGCAAGCAAAGCCATGCCTTCCGGGCTGCTGGTGGAATTTTCGCCGCTTTCCACCGGCAGGCCGTTGGGGTTGACAAAATTGGTGCTGGGCATTTTCAACTGTTTGGCCCGGCGGTTCATTCTGGCAATAAAGGCGCTTACATCGCCGCCGCTGAGAAATTCTGCAACTAGATATGCGGAGTCGTTGGCGCTTTTAATCGCAACGGTTTTAAGCAGTTCGCCAAGCTGGAATGTTTCCTTGGGATCAAGGTAAACCTGACTGCCGCCGATTTTCGATGCGGCGTTAGACACTTTTACCGGGGTTTCCAGTGAAAGATCCTGCCGCTGTGCAATATCTTCCATCGCCAGCAGCAGTGTCATCATCTTGGTCATCGAAGCAATCGGGGTGGCGTCGCGCTGATTTTTAGCCCATAGCACTTTCCGGCTGTCAATATCAACTAAAATTCCGGTAGTGGCCTCGGAACTGAGCGGTATACATGGAATATTACCTTCAATCGCCTGTTTATATTGAAAAAACTTACCCAGCGACGGATTTTTGCCCGCCACAATTTCAGTTTTCGCTGCAACGCCGACAGGCTTTACGGCAACAGGTTTGCCTGAAACGTCTTTCTGCTCAACACTTTCCGCAGGCTTTGCTTCCGCCGCCGCAGTTTCTGCCGGCGGAACATCTTTGTGTCCTTTCCAGAACATGCGGATGACGATAACATGCGCAACGATAATGAGAGCGATAATCAGCCCGATAGTCAAGTACTTTTTCATGTTTCAATAAGGCCCTTTTTATTATTATAATGCCGCCGCGCGGTTCAGCGCACTGAACAGCGCCGCTATTGCCGCCCGGTCAATATTCGAATGTTCGCCGGCTCCGTAAACCATTTCCGTTCCGGCCGCCAGCCTGATTCCGACAAATGCTATTGCCACCGCATCGGCAGTATGCCCCAGAGACTTTTCTGAAAAGTCATCCAGAGTGAAGTCCGGCACTTCCGGACATGTTTGAAGAGCGTGAGTCACAGCCGACACCGGCCCGTTGCCATGGCCCTCCAGCACATATTCACTGCCGTTGATGCCGACATGCAAAGTCACGGAAATCATGTCCTCATTTTCAGGATTTATTATTTCCCTGGAGAATGATTTAAACTGATAAGGTCCTTTCACGTTGACAAAGATGTCCTGGAAGGCCTTGTACAATTCCTTTGAATCGATCTCCTCGCCTTTAGCGTCAGCCAGTTGCTGAATCGCCTTGCCGATTTCAGGCAGCATCTTTTTCGGGGGAAAAATGCCGAACTCCTTTTCCAGAATAAAGGCTATTCCGCCTTTGCCGGACTGGCTGTTGATGCGGATCAGTTTTTCATAACTGCGCCCGATATCAGCCGGATCAATATGCAGATAAGGCACTTTCCAGCCCTGCTTGAAAAATTCCGAAGTTTCCTTCATCTGGTCCATTCCCTTGCGGATGGCATCCTGATGCGAACCGGAGAACGCGGTAAATACCAGTTGTCCGGCATACGGATGGCGTGGATGAACTTCTATTCCGGACGCATCCTCCACAATCCTGACAATATCCGGCATGTTTGAAAAGTTCAGACCAATATCAATACCGCGTGAATACAGATTCAACGCCAGTATAGAAATATCCAGATTGCCGGTGCGTTCGCCATGCCCGAAAATAGTGCCTTCAACCCGTTCCGCGCCAGCCATCAATGCCATTTCGGTGGCGGCAACCGCGCATCCCTGATCGTTATGAGCATGAATGCTGATTGTGGTTTCGCTCATGTAACGGTATTTATTACAGAAATATTCAATCAGGTCGGCATACTGGTACGGCGGCCTGCGCTCGACCGTCGCCGGCAGGTTCAGGATAAAGTCCTCTTTCCGGCACGGCCCCCAGGCTTCCTTGACGGCCTGACAAACATCAATCACAAAATCAATGTCGCTGTCCGTAAATTCTTCCGGCGAATACTCATATCTTACTTTGGCCTTCAAACCCTGCTCCCGGATTGAGTCGATAATCATTTTCGCGCCGTCCACCGCCATTTCCTTGACTTCCTGACGATTGCGCCCGAAGACGAATTGACCGTGCAGATCCGAAGTCGCCACATAGCAGTGAACAATCACATCTTTGGCGCCGATCAGGGATTCAACCGTGCGGTCAATCAAATGCTTTCTGGCCTGGGTCAACACTGAAATCCTAACCCCGTCCGGAATCATATTCTCATCAATCAGACTTCTAACGAAGTCAAAATCATCCTGCGAGGCGGAAGGGAACCCGACTTCAATTTCCTTGAAGCCGATTTCAATCAGCATCTTGAAATATTCGCGTTTCTTTTCCGGATTCATCGGTATCGGCAGCGCCTGGTTGCCGTCCCGCAGGTCAACTGAAGCCCATATTGGCGCTTTTTCAATTTTTCGGTCAGGCCATTGCCTGTTAGTTATCGCAACCGCTTCCGGATAACGATATTTAGGATTATCTTTCATTTTTCACTTTCCCTGTTATCTGCTGCCGCTTAACTGGCTTTCGCATTTTGAAGCGGCTTTAAAAATCACTTTTATCATTATAAATTCTGAATTTGAGCAACTGTTAAACTTTAAAAATGGGAATATATACCCGAAATGATTAAATCTCTAATTATTTTGCAGAAATTAATAGAGAATAACAGTTCCGCCGGTTCAGCTTTTGCTGTTCACGATCCTGACCGCCGCGCATGCGGCGCCGAAACCATTATCAATGTTTACGACGGTTATGCCGCTGGCGCAACTGCTGAGCATGCAGAACAGAGCTGTAAAACCATTCAGCGAAGCTCCGTAGCCGATGCTGGTCGGCACCGCGATCACCGGACAGTTTACCAGGCCGCCTACCGCACTGGGCAGGGCGCCTTCCATTCCGGCGACCACGATGACCGCATCGGCGCGTCTAAGTCGGTCGGCTTCCGCGAATAAGCGGTGAATGCCGGCGACGCCGACATCTGAAATCAGTTCAACGCAGCAACCGCACAGTTCGGCGGTATATTTTGCTTCCAGCGCCACTCCAAGATCGGAAGTTCCGGCAGTGACCACCAGGATATTCCCGGCGGGCCCGTCCCCGGATTTTTTCCGGCGTATGATCAGGGTGCGGGCCAGCGCATCATATTCGGCTTTCGGAAATTTCTTGCAGATTTTTTCCCCGGTTTTAGCGTCTATGCGGGTAACCAGCACCGGATTTTTCCTTTCCAGAATGGCGGGAATTATGCCGCAGATCTGATCCAGCGTCTTGCCGGCGCCGTAAATAAACTCCGGAAAACCGCAGCGGGATTTTCTGTCATTGTCGATTTTGGCAAAGCCTAAATCAGTGATGCTGTTGCTTTTTGCGGCAGCGGACAACGCTGAAAAAATGTCGATTTCGCCACTTTTCAGTTGTTTAATAATACTTTCAACATCGCTGTCCATTTTAACATCCTTAATCTTACTCAGTTTGTAATTTATTTGAAAATTCCGCAATATCAAGCTATTCTTATTACTTCTTTAAATATTTGTGAAAGTGATGACTCTATGAATAAAGCCTGTTTCCTTGATCGCGACGGTGTCGTCAATGAAGAAGTTGACTACCTCTGGCAGCCGGAGAAAGTCGCGCTTATTCCCGGCGTAATTGATGCTCTGCGCGAACTGCGCAAGCACGGGTTCCTGGTAATTGTCGTATCCAACCAGGCCGGCGTCGCGCGCGGATATTATAAAGAAACCGACGTGGACGAAGTCAATGCCAGAATCCAGGAACTGCTGGTTGCCGCAGGCACAAGAATTGATGCTTTTTACTACTGTCCACACCATCCGGAATTTTCCGGCGAATGCAGATGCCGCAAACCGGAACCGGGCATGATCCTTGACGCCGCCTCCGAATTCAAAGTGGACCTGGAAAGGTCTTTCATGGTCGGCGACCGCCTTTCCGACCTGGAAGCCGCCGAACGGGCAGGCTGTCAATGCGGCTACCTCGTACGCACCGGCTATGGCAGCGAAGTGATCCGTAATTCCCAGCCCCAAAATGTCAAGATCGCGGACGACCTGAAAGCCGCAGTCGCCGACTACCTCGCCGGCAATCCGTCTTAGTGCAAGCAATGAGGCCTGTGAATTGCCGAGACTGCCGCACACATTTTGGACACATCCTTGCTTCATTTTGGACATCCTGCCTGCGCAACTTATTTTCTGAATCTGCGAATACTGGG
>JBAWXM010000400.1:0-4647 GCA_037144075.1 Lentisphaerota bacterium
TGTCCATTTGAAAAGCGAACATCAGCCAGATATTGATTGTCATGGCGACAGCCGATATAAAAAACAGGATGAACAGCACGTCAAACCCGCCGGCCGCAATGTCGCCTTCCAGATAAGACCGCGCCGCCGGAAAGCGCTGTTTACGCCGCATAAAACAGCGCAGCGCCAGGCGCAGCATGGCATACAGCGCCAGCGCAATGACGCACGCCGGCAGAATATCCCTGGAATAAAAAGTGATGGCGGCGGCGGGAAGTTGAGCGCCGCCCAGTTTTTTTATTGAAAAAATCAGCGAAAAAAGACAGGCCAGCGGGTTGGAGTCGGAACTGGACAGGCGTTGCTGGCGGAGGTTTGCGGCAGTTTCCAGATACTTGCTTTTTTGCAAATCAACCCGCAGCGGATCGAACACGGTCTGCAAATACTGCGGAGGAAATATCGCGCTGAAGCAAGGAATCCCGCTTAATCTTTTTTCCAGCGCCGGCGCGGAATCGGAAACCTTGCCGGCTTTAAATGCCGCCCAGAAACAACTGTTCCCGCCGGGCATTAACGCGATATCCGGAAAGACCTGCTGCAGATTCAGCAGCAGCGAGCCGCCGAGGAAAGCAATTTCCCGGCTCAGGTAATTTTCGCCGCCCTGAAATGACACGCTGACAATGCCGGATTCAGTCATGACCCGGCTGACAAGCTGGTAAAATTCCCTGCTGAAATAGCGGTTTAAACCGAGCGACGACGGCGCCGGAAAACGCAGTATCGCCAGATCGAATTTATCGTTAGCCGTCCGCAGATAATCCTTGATTTCGACGCCGGGAATTTTCATCTGCGCCGGAATAGTCCGGAACTGTTCCGGCAGCCGCTGCGGCAGCGCTTTGGCATAATCCGGATCAGGGTCCAGCCATACCACCTGCCGGATGCTTTTTATCCCGCAAAACGTCCGGCTCAGATTAAATGTTCCGGGGCCGATGACCAGGATGCGTTCCGCCGCCGGCTGCTGCGCCAGATTCAAAGCCGCGCATTGCAGCGCGGATTCGCGGTCGGTCAGGTTTTCGTAAACGGAATTCCAGCACAGCACGGTATAGCTGCCGGAATAATCGCCGCAGAGATATTTTGCCTGCGGCGTGGAAAAGCTGCCGGCGTATTCACCGCCGGGCAGCATTCTCGACCATTGCCGTTTATCTATCGTGCGCTGCCAGTAATTGCCGAATCCGGCAGCGGCGGCAGTCAGCGCGGCGACTGCAATCGCCAGCGCCGCCAGATACGCCAGTTTACGGCTGACGCCGCACTTTTCCTCTGTCCTGAGAATGTTCAATCCCAGTACGCCGGAAGTGACTGCGGCGGCCAGCAGGAAAATAGTTTCATCAGCGATACCGGCGGCCAGCATTACCGTTACCGCCAGCGCACCGCCAAACGATCCCAGCGCCTCGATGACATACACTTTTGCGGTCGGAACCGGCCCTTGCTTTATCCAGCCTGCCGCCGAGACAAACAACGCGCCGGTAATCAGGCTGACCGGAGCCGCAAAGAAGACTGCCGCCAGTGCCAGTTTGCCCAGCGGGATGAGTTCATATTCCGCCACGCCCAGCAACTGCCGGGCATTGAGCAGCAGATATTTTTCCAGAACGAACGCGAACGGATAAAGCAGCAGCAGATAGACAAAGCCGCGTCCGGCAGGTTTATATACCGGCGGCAGCCAGGCGGCAAGCGCGCCGATGCAGATCCACAGCAGCCAGGCAAACAGGAAAAGCCCGGTGGAGATTTCACTGCCGTCGAACACCGAAAGAAAATCGCGGAACAGCAGCGCCTGCGCCAGCAGACTGAACATGCCGATGCAGAAGATTGTACTTGACGCCAGGAGCTTTTTTCGCATGTTATTTCCGCTTCTCTTTTTCGCCGAAAACTATGGCCTGGAAGGTCTGGAATTCGGCGCCGCTTTTCCAGGCGTCTGCATCCAGTCCGGCTTTTTCCGCCAGATTCGACAGCATTTCCGCCAGACTCCAGCCCTGTTCAGGAGCGACTTGCGGCAGGAACACTGCCGAATGGCCGTCCTTCGACAGAATCACGCCATCCCGGCCGATAACAATATCTTTCCAGGAATTGATTTTTGCCGGCGGCGTCAGCGCGGATATTTCAATGTCAATGTCTTTGAGTTCCGAAGAGTTTACCGGCTTGAAGCGCCAGTCGTTCAGCGACGAATTCACCGCCTGGGCGGACACCGCCTGACACAGCGGGCGGCGCGGCGGAATTTCGCCGATGCATCCCCGCAACTGACCGTTTTTATGCAAGGTGACAAACGCGCCCATTTTCTGTTTCATCGCCGGGGAGATATTAGCGACTAACTCATCAGGATCCGGCACAGGTTTTCCCGCGACGGCGCATTCCACCGTTTTGCGGGCAATCTGCAGCAGCGATTTTTTGTCGGCGTCATTCAGCGCCGGTAGTTTGGCGTCCGCGGTTTCAGCTTGAATTTGCGCTGGTTTCCAGTGGCCGGCAAAGGCGATTGACGCGTAGCTTACCGAGTGCGCATAACTGCCGGTCATTCTGCCGGAAGTGTCATATTTCAGCAACCGGCCTTTGCTGCCTTCCGGCAGCAGCGACAGCAGCAGGCGGACGGGGTCATGGCCGCAGATAGTGTCTCCGGTTTTCCGCAGATATTCCGAGAACCCGTCTTCGTTGACCGCGACAATCTTTTCAATCGCGCCGTTATCCAGTTCTTTCAGCTTGTCCACGGTCTGGAAGTCCAGCGGAAACGGCTGATAATCAAACGCAGAACCGTAATGCGTGAAATCAGAACTGGCGATAATCAGCGTTTGATCATCGAGCAGCGGCAATATCGCGGCAGCAATCTGCCTTATCGTCCGTTCATCGAGCCGCCCGGTGACAACCGGCGCCAGCTTGAAGTTTTTCAGCGCGATTTGCAGCATCGGAATCTGAATATCCACGCTGTGCTCGGAAGCATGCGCCTGCGGGATGGATTTGCAGAAACTGTGCTTCATCATTTTATCCATGAATTCGCGGTCAAGTTCGACTTCGCCCAGCGCCGTCCTGATATGCGTCGCGGACGGCATGCTCAGGCAGTTGTTCATCGGCTGCGAATGCGACGGCCCGAAAATAATCACCCGCCGGATCGCTTTGCCCGCGATTTCCTTAATGCCGCAAGCCGCGACTTTGCCGGAATAGCGGTAGCCGGCGTGCGGCAGAATCAGGGCGATCACATTCTGCAATTCCGGCTCATTCGCCTGCGCCAGATCATTGCTGATCATTTGCGAAAGTTCCGCGGAGCCGGCCGGATACCAGTCGCCGGACAGCGGCGAGTCGAACACCCGTTTTTCCGCCGCGAAGCCCGTCAGAGAAGCTGCCGCCGACAGCAGCAGCAGCAGCAAACAGCATATTTTCCTGATTGTTTTCATCCTTTCCATTCTCCCTGTTTAGCGATTGCTTTGAAATCAAGCCTTTTTATTGTTCCGGGATAGCCGCCGCCTCTCACGGCTTCAATTACCCGTCCCGGCATTGCTGCCGCAAACGCGCCGCATTTTGCGGACAGGCTGTACGCATACAGCAATCCGGCAATTTTGATGAAACTTCGTCTTTTCATTTCCATACTCCGTAAATTTCTTTGCCGCATTTGGGACATTTTCCGCCGCTGAGATGATTTTCCATCATCACCATGCTATGCCGCCTGATCAGTTCGTTGCCGCATCCCGGACAGAAAGTGCAGGTCCATTGTTCATTGAGAATATTCCCGACATAAACATATTCCATGCCGGCGGCCTTCGCGATATCGCGGGCGCGACTCATCGTCTCCACTGAAGTCGGCGGCAGATTGCGCATCAGGTAATAGGGCACGAACTTCAGGAAGTGCAGCGGCGTGTCTTTGCCGAGATTTTCTTTTACCCATTTCACGAACGCGGACAGCATCGCGTCGCTGTCGTTAAGCGTCGGGATAACCAGATTGGAAATTTCCAGCTCCAGTCCCATTTCTTTGGCGCTGACCACCGTATCAAGCACCGGAGCCAGAGTGCTGCCGCAGACATCCCGGTAGAATTTGTCCGACATGGCTTTTACATCAATGGTCGCCGCATCGGTATAGCGGCACAATTGACGGAAAGGTTTGCGGTTGATATAGCCGGCTGTAACCAGGATGTTTTTCAATCCCGCTTCCCTGGCCCTGATGCTGCAATCCAGGGCGTATTCATAGTATGCCGCCGGGTCCGTATAGGTATATGAAATCGACGGGCATTCATAGCGCGCGGCCATCTGTACCAGTTGCTCCGGCGAGACCTGATAAGCGTCAACCAGATGCGGCGGCGACTGGGAAATTTCCCAGTTCTGGCAATTTTTGCAGTGCATAGTGCAGCCGGCAGTTGCCATCGAAAAAGTTTTAGTGCCGGGCATGAAATGAAACAGCGGCTTTTTCTCGACCGGATCAACATGCATTGAACACGGAAAACCATACGTTACCGCCAGCAGTTTCCCGTCAATATTGACCCGGATGCGGCAATCTCCGCTCTGTCCGGGTTTTACCAGACAGCCTCTTGGACAAAGTTCACATTGAATATCCATACTGCTCCCCTTCCGGCGGCTTTAACAAATTCAACGCCGGACCCGACTATCAAAATAAATCATTTTTCGTGTAATGCAAATGATTGTAAATAC
>JBAWXM010000401.1:0-4642 GCA_037144075.1 Lentisphaerota bacterium
TCACCACGTTCATGAATGGTTTCGGCCGATAAATTTGCCCTCGGGATTTATGAAATGGAATTGCAAAGCAGACGTTATCTAAATGTAATGTATTGGTCTTTTAAATTATCCTGTGAGGTATAATTTAAAAGACCATTCTTCATATATATCAGCTATTTTAAGGTTTCAATTTTGCGGCAGTATCAACACCGGTTTTAAATAGTTCATTTGCGCCCATCATTACGTCTGCGGTGTTGCTTTGAGTTGACAAGTTGCGTGTTTTCAGCTTGCCGTCCGGATAGTATTCATGCTGTACGGTCAGGGTCCTGAGAAAACCCCATGAAGTCGCCGAACCGTCATCATTGATTTTGTATCCGGCGCATCCTGGAAGCATAATCGGAGTGCAAATTAAACAGATGCTGCAGATTAATTTTTTCATGATATTTGATCTTCCATTTTTTGTTTGAGTTCCTGTATTTCCTGGCGGCATGGGCATGTTTCGCGAAGATGCTGACAGGCGGACCAGTCAACTTTTTCCTTGTCAATTCTGGCGATACGCCAGAGGATTGCGGCGGTGCCGCTGACGGTTGCGGTCAATATTGACGCAAACAGGGTCAATATGCCGATGCCGATAGTCAATGCTTCCAAATTCATTTTTATTGTTTCCTTTCTTTTTCAATACATGAGACCTATGGGAAGTTCTAAAGTTCTAAAGTTCTAAAGTTCTAAAGTTCTAAAGTTCTAAAGTTCTAAAGTTCGGTCCCGCGAATGCGGGATCTACAGTTCTTACTTTTACTTTTCTCGCTTTTCTCGCTTTTCTCGCTTTTCTCGCTTTCAACTTTTCTCGCTTTTAATCAATCCAGGCGTACCAGCCGAAACGCTTGCAGACGCGCCAGGCGGCTGTGCCGCGCAGATACCATCTGGCATGATCCACCCAGCATAACGGATTATACAGCGGATATTCACGGTTGATTATCCTGCGAATATTACTCCACATCCGGTCATTCGCATTATTGAATCCTTTTGCCGTCCGGTTGCTGGCAGCAAACTCCATATCATGGATCAGGAATGCAGGTTCAAAGAGCGAGAGCAGCCAGGTGAAAATTCCTCTTTCTGTTTCCGGCAGCCAGTCCGGCCCCGCGCCGTTGTAATTATCCACAATATAAGCCAGCGTCAATTCGCGAAACCCGGCTGGCACATCAAGATCATATTCATCGATCTGCGAGAGCAGTCTTTTAACTTTTAGGACTTGAAATTTTGTCGTCATGATCATGTCTCCTTATTGTTCAATATCTGATTATAATAATACCGGAACCTCCATTGCCGCCATTGCCATAACCTCCACTTCCTCCACCCCCTGATCCAGTATTAACAGTTGCATTATATCCTGCGCCTGTATTATAATTACCATTCCCACCACCACATGAACCGTTTCCACCGCCACTACTACCACTGCAATATCCTCCTCCACCGCCGCCGCCAGCAAAGTAACCACTTGCGCCAATTGATGTGCCAACGAATCCCCTTAAATCTAACCCACTGCCACCATTACCACCGTTGTGGTTATTGCCAGAAAACCCAGTTGAGCTAAATCCACCGCCACCAGCCCCTGCATAGACGGTGGAAGTTGTTCCTCCGTTATAACCCTGACCTTCAATAATTGAAGTCTGACCTAGGCTTGCTGCGATTCCAGTTCCTTGATGACCATCCCCTCCTGCTTGACCACCACCAGATCCTCCATTTGATGGGGCAGAATTATATGACCCGCCGCCGCCGCCACCTATAGCAGTAATAGCGACTCCTGCAATGATAAAAACTGTGTTTCCGCCAACCGCTCCTGTAGTATATTGTGTTGTCGCGCCAGCTCCACCAGTTCCAATAACTGCGGTTAATGAATCATACGGAGCAACAGAAATATTGGTTAGATGTTTTGCGCCTCCAGCACCCCCTCCCCCAGACCCCCTGTCTTGGTCGCTTCCGCCGCCACCGCCGCCGGCGATAATCCACACATCTTTGAGTAGAGTAACGCCGGCAGGAACCGTCCATGTCTGTGAAGTGGTCAGGATTGCAACCGTTCCAGCAGAATTGTTTCCTGCGGCCGAGAGAACCCCGTTTGTAATAGTCAATCCTGCGCCGATTTTCACGCCGCCAAGAGTTGAATTAGAAGCGGCCGGCAATTCATAAGCAGTTCCGGCGGCAAAAGTTTTATCCGTGCCATCGGAGAGCCGGTAATTAATGATTAGATTGTTCGAGCCGTCAAGCGAATACCATTCGTATACAACGCCTGGAGGCGGGTTGTCGCCGGTTGCCGGAGCGGTTGCGAGTTTGATGGTTTTGAAGTTGGTGAATTTCATTAAAATATCTCCTTATCAAGTGTTACGAGTTACGTGTTACGAGTTAAGTGTTACGAGTTACGTGTTACGTGTTACGTGTTACGTGTTACGTGTTACGTGTTAAGAGTTACGTGTTAAGAGTGAATTGTTGGAGCGGGAATTGTTCCGTATGGCCCGACGCTGACAGTAGACGGATTGAAACCTTGCGAAACCGGCCAGTAATAATAGACGTGATCACCATTGCCAGCGGGAAAAATAATATAAGAATCACCTTCATAGCCGATAACTTCACCAATATACCACTGTCCGTTTTCGTTGAATTTGTTTTCCGCTAAATAATTGCCGTTGACTGCGGATGTACCGGCTCCGGCAACGACGCAGGCGCAGCTGGAGCCGATGCCTGCCGATTGTTGCAAAATAACCGCCAGCAGATTCATCATCATGCGATACTCCCGATTGCGCCGAGGACGTCCCAGGCATTGGTTGCGGTTTTAATCAGCATCGCGCCTTTGTACTGTCCGGATATCGCGCCGGTTCCGGCAGCCACGCCGTTAATTGTTACGCCGGATGCGGCAGTGATCGAAGTAACGCCTGATCCGCCCATAATCACGGCAATCATCGCGCCGGTCGCAAACGCAACGCTGGAATTCGCTGGAATTATCAGCGTATTCGCCGTTGATTTATTCATGCGCACGATTTTTCCGGCATCGCCGATAACGAGCGTATAGCTGTCAGTCTGAGAGTTAAAGCTGGCAGTCTTGGCACTGGACACAACTGACGAAACGGACTGTCCGGAATCTTTGAGCAGCTTGCCGGTTGTGCCGTCAAAAACTGCAAGTTGACTGTCAACAGCGGAGGCCGGGCCATGCACATCGCCGCCGGCATAAGTTCCGGCAGCAGTTCCGCCGAATGCGTAATGCCATGTTCCGGCAATTGCGCCAAATACAGTCAGATCAACGGTTATACTGTTATTGCTGAACGTTACCGTGCCGGAATCCAGCGTGATATTTTTACCGTTATTGTCAAATATGCCTGCCGGCAGTTGGATATTGCCTTGAGTATGGCTAATCGTCAAAATGCCCGCGGATAGACTGGCGTTGGTGAAACTGCCGGAAATGAAGTCAGGAGCAGTTCCGTCCGCGCCGGCCGCACCATCAACCCCATCGACCCCGTCCGCACCGGCAGGCCCCTGCCGCCCCTGCGGACCTTGCGGTCCGGCGGCTCCATCTGTGCCGGCCGCGCCGGCCGGGCCCGTTGGACCAGTCAGACCTGCTGGACCGGTCGGACCTGCAGGTCCTTGAATGCCCTGAGCGCCGACGATCAATGCGATCGGGTCAGACCATGCGCCGCCGAGTCTGCTTTCGCGGTAGTATCTGTCGGCAGTGACCTGCGTATCGTGCCAGAGTGTCGAGCCGTCAATGGAGAATTCAAATTCCGGAGCGGCTTTCAGCAGCGCGACGGTCTGCTGCGCATTCATAAATTCAGGGTCGGCGCCGGCCGGTGCTCCCGCGCTGGAACTCGGCCGGTTTTCAGCTTTAAACCGGAAATAGGCCAGTACGCTTTTTTCCGTTTCGCCGGCGGGTACGCCAATAACCAGGAAGTAATATTTCTGGCTGCCCGGCGCTTTGACCGCCTGGTCAAAGCGCGCGGTATTGGTATTGATGCGGAAACTGACCTGCCCCCTGCCGCGGTCGGCTGCTGTATCGCCGTGCCAGTCACCCGGCGCATTGACATGATTGAGCGCCGGATGGCTGTTTTCTTCGGACAGAAACATAAATGGCGTTGCCGGATCGAAATCACAGTCCCCGAATGCGGACAGCGTCATATCTTCAGCCACCGGATGTTCTTTTATAACAGTCATCCCGCCGGACCATTCGAGATCGTAAAACTCGCAGCAGAGAATTACGGTTTCATCGAACAGCAGCCGGAAATAATCCGCCTCTCTGACGACAGCGCCGGTTTCATTGATCTGGCGTCCATTCGCCGCATCAATTTTTACTGGTATCCTTTTAAACCCTGACATAGAACCTCCTTTTTTTAGTTTTTAGTTGACAAAGGAGCCGTAAAGAAATAACCTTTACATCTTCGCGCTTCTCCCGAATGCCTTTGTGTTTGCCGGTTCGTTACATACCTTCAGGGATGAGACTTATGAGAGATTCCGGCTTCTGTTTTTTGACTCATTCTTTGTTTTCATGATTTATTCTGATTTATGACTTCTCCCGGCAGTGTCTTCCCATATATAGTATTTTTGTAAACGAACAATGTTGTAAATATCTTTATTGCATGATCTTATCTCCGCCAAAAGTTGAAACTTAAATACGGTCATGGAC
>JBAWXM010000402.1:0-4626 GCA_037144075.1 Lentisphaerota bacterium
AAGTTCTAAAGTTCTAAAGTTCTAAAGTTCTAAAGTTCTAAAGTTCTAAAGTGCTCTGGAGCCAAATTATAAATCCGTAAATCCCGGTTATGACGGAGCATAACCCTCCATTAAAAACGACTCTATTCCAGTATCTGTATCCTGTATTATTCTGACTCCTATCCACTGTCTTTTCCTATTCTGACTCCTGACTTCTGACTCCTATCCACTGTCTTTTCCTATTCTGACTCCTGACTTCTGACTTCTCTCATTATTTAACCATTTTCAATTCCGACAGAAACCAGAATGTCGCGTTTGGAACCACCCGGCAGCGGCGGGCTTACCAGTCCGCGCTGTTCAAATTTATCCATAATTTCAGCGGCACGATTATATCCTATTTTGAGCCTGCGCTGCAAATAGCTGGTGCTGGCTTTTTGTTCAAGCAGAATGATTTCCAGAGATTTTCTGATCAGGTCGTCATCGTCCGGCTCGAGATATTTCTGTAGCAGCGGCGAAATCTCCGGTGAATCCTCAATTGACGGTTCGGATTCGTCAAAATCCTTTTCCGCTTCTTCTTCGGCGGTTTCTGAAGTCACGTTATTGTTGAAGTCCTGTTCCGCCTGGCTGGAGACAAATTTAACGACAGCTTCAATATCCTTGTCTTCCACCATTGCGCCCTGGATTCGTTCAATGTTGGCGCTGCCCGGCGGCACAAACAGCATGTCGCCGCGGCCCAGCAGTTTTTCCGCGCCTTTCTGGTCCAGGATGACGCGGCTGTCCACGATGGAACCGACTTTGAATGCGATTCTGGTCGGCAGATTGGCCTTGATGACGCCGGTAATAATGTTGACGGACGGGCGCTGGGTGGCGATAACAATATGAATGCCGGATGCGCGGCCTTTCTGGGCAATTCTGGCGATGGAGGTTTCCACGTCGCTCTTGGCGTCGGTCATCATGACATCCGCCAGTTCGTCGATGATTATAACCAGCAACGGCATTTTAGCAGGAATCGGCTCGCCGCTGTCGTCCAGGACTGTTTCCTGGTCGACCGGCCTGGAGTTGAATCCGGCCAGATTTTTGGTTTTCACTTTTGCCAGTATGCGGTAGCGTTTTTCCATTTCATTTACCGCCCAGCGCAGCGCCAGCGGCACTTTATGAGCGTCGTTGACCACCGGCGTGATCAGGTGCGGCAGCGGCGCGTAAGTTGCCATTTCCACAATTTTCGGGTCAACCATGATCATGCGCAGGTCATCCGGCGAGAACTTCATCAACAGGCTCATGATCAAAGTGTTCATGCACACGCTTTTGCCGCTGCCGGTGGAACCGGCGATCAGCAGATGCGGCGCTTTGGCCAGATCCAGGATTACCGGACGGCCGGAGACATCTTTGCCAAGCACGATCGGCAGTTCGTATTTGCTGTTTTTCCACTGGTCGGTTTCCATGATGGCGCGCATGTAAACGGCATCCGCCACTGAATTCGGCACTTCCACTCCGACCGCGTTGCGTCCCGGAATCGGCGCCAGGATGCGGATGCTCTCGGCTTCCAGTTCCATCGCGATATTGCCTTCGATATTGGCAACTTTGTCAACTTTCACCCCGGGGGCAAGCGAAACTTCAAATCTGGTCACGCGGGGGCCGGTAATAGTGCCGGTGACTTCGCCTTCAACATTGAAACTGGCCAGCGTCTCCTGGAGTATCTGCTTGCTTCTTTCAACATTGCCGGCATTTTCGCCGGATGATTCCCTGCCTTTGCCGAGCAGAAAAATCGAAGGCAGTTCATAGTCTCCATGACTTTTCCGCACCGGAACCGGCGAATGCTTCGGTTCATCTTCAAAATCTTCTATTTTTTCCGCTTTTACGATTTTCGGCAGACGTTCCTCGACAACCGCAACCGGCTCAGCCTTTACGGGTTCTTCCTTCTTTTCAGCTTTAATTGAATCGGACTTTGATTCCAGCGACTGCCTGCGCAATTCCAGCAGGGCAAGTTCCGCCGCCTCTTTCTCTTTCTCTTTCTCTTTCTCTTTCTCTTTATCCTCTTTCTGCAGTTTTGCCGCCTTTATATCATTATTGTCATTATTGTCATTACTGGCACGTTCATCCTGTTCATCGTATGGCGATGTATTGAGCGACAACAGCCACCGTATGGCCGGCTGCCAGTCGGCAAACCAGATCAGAACCAGGCCGGCCAGCACAAATACCGATGCGGCAATAATAGTTCCAATCGTTCCAATGAATCTGCGGACGTATCCGGCCGGGATGCCGTCCGAGGATGGCGCCGCCAGCACCTGGCCGATCACTCCGCCGGAAAGCGCGGAATTCGGTATATCCCTGCGGCCGATGCCCAGCGTTTCTGTCTGTTCGGTAAACGTCTGCGGATGGATTGCGAAAAGCACGGTGATGCCCAGAATCAGCAGCAGCAGCATGCCGGAATAGCCGCGGCGCGAAGTCGGCAGCGGCAGCAGCGAACGCAGCGCACATGCAACCAGAATGAACACAATCGGATAGGCCGCCAGCCCGAACATGTAAAGCAGCGCACAGGACAGCCTGGCCCCGACTTCGCCGATCCAGTTCGATACCGGCGAATCGCTCCCCCCCTGAATTACCGCAAAATCCGACGGGTTGTGGGAAAACAGCGCCAGCAGTATAAACAGCGCCGCGATTATGTAAAAACAATATCTTAATTTGAACACGTTAATCGCCTCTTCCGGCGGTTTAACGGCTTCTTTAGTTATTCTTGCCATCGTATTTCTCTTATATTTTTACTGAAAAATTCTATCTTTTGTCATATATACTCTGCTCGTCCAGACTTAAATTTTCAACCGTACAGAGTATTAAAATTCTCCTGGATTATTCATGAAAAACGGATGAAAGACAAAAATATGCTCAAACAGAAAGTCTTTGACGAGGCCGCAGTCGTAGCAGCGCTACGGCGAGGACATCGGCAATGGCTTTACTTTGAGCAGATTGCAGTATTTCGCCATTCGTTTATGAATTTTTCAGGCTAAGGTTGTAATATATATTCCTGACATTCAAATACAATACCGCAAGATATGCTTTCCATTCTAAAATACCGCAATTTTTCAAGCCTTCGATGTAATTGATTTGGAAAAAAACTAAATTACTGTATTGTTATTTCCGGTATTACATCAAACAGGAAAACATTTTATGCTGAAAAAAATTAAAGTTTTTTTTACCGACGACGTCTGGAAGATTAATCTTGACGAACTGGATTTTGTCAAAGGAACGGCAGTAAAGTCTATCCGGGTTTTAATCCTGGCTCTCAAAGATTTCGCTGAAGACCACTGTCAGTTGCGGGCGTCCGCGCTGACTTTCTATACCGTATTTTCAATCGTTCCGATCGCGGCGCTGATATTCGGTATTGCCAAAGGGTTCGGGCTGGACGGAACGCTCAAAGCCCAGTTGTGCCAGTATTTGTCCGAATACCCCGGCCTGGTGGAAAAAGTTTATGCGCATGCGGAGGCGATGCTGCGCGAGGCCAAAGGCGGCATGGTTGCCGGCATCGGCGTGGTTTTCCTGTTCTGGACGGTAATGAAAGTCATCGGCAATATCGAAACCTCGTTCAATTATATATGGGGCGTCAAAAAAGGGCGTTCTTTATGGCGGATGGTCAGCGATTACATGCTGATGGTCGGCGCCTGTCCGATTCTGATTATTGCGTCCGGCAGCGCCACTGTGCTGCTCAGTTCGCATCTCACCAGTTTTATTGACAATAACTTTTCATTTCTGCGCGGGGTCAGCACCCCCGCCATCCTGAAACTGCTGCCGATGTTGACTGCCTGGCTGCTGTTCTCCTTTATTTACGCATTCATGCCGAATACTAAAGTTAAATGGAAATCGGCGGTGATTGCCGGTATTATCAGCGGAACCGTCTACCAGGTGGTGCAGGAAGGTTATATCTTCCTGCAAGTTATGCTTTTCACTAAATACAATTCTATATATGGCGGCCTGGCGGTTCTGCCGCTGTTCCTTATCTGGCTGCAGTTGAGCTGGCTGATCGTGCTGTTCGGCGCGGAAATTTCGTTTGCCCATCAGAATCTGGAATCTTATGAATATGAACCCCATGCGCTGGATATCAGCTATAACCTGAAGAAACAGTTGACCGTCCAGATCGCGATGATGATCGTAAAAGCCTATCAGCAGGAACTGAAACCGCCAGCCGATATTGAACTGGCGCATCAATCCGGCATTCCTGTCCGGCAGGTGCGGGATATTCTGTTCAATCTGATGGAAAGCGGCGTGATTGCGAAAAACAGCGACAATAACGGCGAGACAGGGTATATGCCGGCGATCCCCGGCGAGAAGCTGACCATTCAATATGTGCTGGAAAAAATTGAAAATTGCGGAAAATGCGAATTCCCGCTGCCGGCCAGTGAAGAATTTCACCGGCTGGCCGCTTCATTCAAATCGCTGGAGGATACCGTGCGTCAATCTCCCGACAATAAACTTTTGAAGGAAATCTAGGAAAGTTGAAAAAATACTTTAACCACGAAAGGCAAGAAAATTCACGAAAAAAAGCCAATACAGTTTTACCACAGAGGACACAGAGCTCACGGAGGAAAGGCCAATACAGTTTCACCATGAAGGGCATGAAGGTAATGAAGTTAAACCCGGGAGTGCCGGTAGCCT
>JBAWXM010000403.1:0-4603 GCA_037144075.1 Lentisphaerota bacterium
GCAGAGCCTTCAATGGTTTGCAGTAATAATTCGACGGCGGCGGCGGCCTGGTCGGCAATTCCCCAGTCGATACTGGAAATGCCAGGATTGAAGAAATCCGTAAAAAATTCATTATCGTACCCGACTACTGCCACTTTTCCCGGAACGTCAATATGTCGGCGCTGCAATTCGTTGATGATTGCCGCGGCATAAAAGTCATCCTGCGCCAAAATCGCATCCAGGTGATTTTCGACGATGAAATCGACGCTTTCCGCCGCCAGTTTCAGCATTTCCGACTTTTCACGAGTGCGCGATTGCTGCAGAATGAATTGCTGCAACTGTTGTTTCTGCATTGCCTGTCTATAACCGTCCAGCCGCCCATGCAGGCTGCGCCAGTCGCCGTGACTGCGGATGACGCCGATGCGCTGACAATGCTGTTCTGTCAGGTGATCAACGGCGGCGATAATGCCGCTGCTCCAGTCCAGTTCGACGTATGATGAGGATTGAAAGCATGGTTTGTCGATGAAAACAGTTTTTACGGCATTGGCAAAGCATTGCTGTAATTCTTTCTCTTCGCCCGGATAATCGTGGGCGAGAGAAATAATGCCGTCCACTCCGTGCCGCCGCAGCCGGTGATAACTGTCGCAGAGCCGACTTACATTGTCGTGCGCTTCGGCGGTCATCAGCCCATAGCCAAATTTGGCAGCTTCCCGCTCAATGTGACTCAATATCCGGAAAGTTACCGCCGGCGCCATGGAATCTATCAGGATGCCGATCATATGGCTGGACTCGCCGGCTAAAACTTTGGCGGCAAGATTCGGCTGATAATCCAGTTCACGGACGATCCGCAGAATCTTTTCCTGGGTTGCGGAAGAGACCCTTACTGGACTTTTGCGGGGATTTAACGTCTGAGAAACGGTCATTACCGAAACATTCGCCGCCTTGGCGATATCCCGCATGGTGATATTATTATTTTTCTTCTTAACCATTTTATTCCGGATTTCGCATTATTAAGTTTTAATGTACCGATATATCATATTATATTACTTCCTTAAAAATATGTCAATAGTCCAAGTATTAATAAAGATAAAATAAATTTATTGCGATAATACTGTTATGTCATGCGGTTTTATAATTTCCGGCTTCTTGCCCTTTTCCGCCGTGACTTTAACCGGGCCGCAAGGGGTCGGGAACGAACCTTCAAGCCAGTCCAATCCGGTCAGATTCGGTTTCACTTCCATCGTCTTTGCGCCGGGCTCAAGGATTTTTACTCCCGCCAGATGTTCGAGCATCCATGCGGCCGGGCCGCCTGCCCAGCCATGGCACAAACTGTGGCGCAAGCCTTTATAGCAGTAATTGCCGAAATCGGCGTGAATATCCTTCTTGCCGGCAACCGGAAGTTCGTCAATGCGGAAAGCGTTTTCTGTCCAGCGCAGATCAAAATCCTCCCAGAAGGTTGTCGCGCCGAAATCCAGCATCGCGCCCCAGTAGCGCCGGATAACCTCCAGCGCCCCGGCATGATCGCCCGCCATTGCCCGTGCCTGCAAGGTGTAATATCCAAGAAATGTACTGAGCCCTTCCAGCGGCTTGACAGCCAGGACATCGCTGTTGATTTGAGCCGCGTCGGCGAGGCCGGATACGGCCTGCATGGCCGCCGCCTGCTTGTATCCGGCGGCGTCAGGGCAATGTTGCCGCAAACGCGATACTGCGATGCGGCATATCTCCGCAGTTGCCGGCTCGCTCAGATAACGGCAGAGTTTTTCACCGCAGTTCATTGTCCAGAACATCAACCCTTGAAGTCCGGCGTGAGTCGCCTCCGGACTGGCTTGCGACGGCCAGTCGAGAAAACGGCGTCCAGGCAGTTGCTCCGCTCCGTCGGTGGCGATATACTCTGAATATTGCTTAAACAGAGCAAGCAGATAATCTTTTTGCTGCCGCAGATACGTTAAATCGCCGCGGTGCCAGTACCAGTCATGCTGCGCTATAATCCACCAGCACGAATAAGACGATATATCGTTCATGACAAGCGGCAAAGCTGTGCGGTCGCGTAGAAAGTCCAGGCTGTCCGGAACTATTTTATTGTCATCAAAAACCGATAAAATTACCTTGATTTCCGGATGCAGATCCCCCATCCAGACCAGCCGGTCGCGCTTGATCCCGTCATAAATATAATCCTGCATATTTAAATGGACGGTGTAAGCGGCGGTCTGCCAGATCTGGTTCAACCGCTTGTCGGAGCATTTAAAATTGCCGGCATATTCCAAGTCGCGGTATATTGCCACCGCCTGGATGCCGATGAGCGGCAATGACTTTTCAGCATCCTGCGGCAAGTCAAGGCGAACAAAGCGGAATCCGGTGTTGCCGGTCTCCGTCATGCCCATGCCGGCGACATGATAAATTCCGTCATGAATGGTATGATCATTACTGGGCTGACCGCAGATTTCGCTGACCGATTCGCCGAACCGGATACGAATATTGACGCCTCCGTCGCAGGGCGCGGTAGTCAGCCGGATTCCGCCATTAAGCTCAATGCCGAAATCAAGCATTATCCAGCCGCCCGGCTTTAGAACGCAATTTTTACTGATCCCGTTGAAAAAAGCCTGCCGTTCAGAGGAGCCAATCAGTTTTTCCACGCCTTCGGCAGCCTGACTGGCCACAACGCGTCGCGCGGGCAAATATCTGCGGCAACGGTCATCCTGGACTGAATCCTGATATGTCAAATGTCTGTTTGAAGCCATTCAAATCTCTCCTGTCTATAATTTAAAATTTATACATGCAGCCAGATATGGTGATTTACTGTTTTTATCCATTCGACTCTAGATTTTCCCGAAATGCTGATCAAAGACGTTTTATCGTATGGCATTTTTCTTCTTCCCGGATAATCTTTTTACCGCCGCATGGCAAGAATACGACGCATATTCTGCCCCAAAATTGGAATCAGGATTTTGTCAGGCGCATCCAGTGATAGCATGCGTCCGAGTTCCCAGTAAATATCATGCGCCATGGCATCCGTGCCGAAAACAATCTGCCGGGGATTAACCTGCTGCAATGTTTTCTCCCATGAGGCGGTATTGCAAAAACTGCCGCACCACTCAAGATATACATTCGGGTTGCCTTGCGCAAGTGATTCTGCCTCCCTGCGTCCTTCTTCATTGCCGCCTGAATGGCCTAGCAGGAAATGCGCGTGCGGATAATTTTTAACAATGTCCTTTAGCTGGCCGATATCGTCTTTTCCCCATGTATGGTTGAGTATCGGCAGATGATGCCGGTTCGCATAAGCCCACATTGGCTTGAAACGCGGATCATTTAACTTTACCCCCCAATAGCCGCAGAGTGTCTTGAAACCAATAAAGAATTGTCCTGAAAAATATCTGTCGAAATCACGGACAAGAGCGTCGGCGTAAAACGGGTTGAACCCCAGATAACCCTTGAACCGGCCTGAATTGGGAAGCAGAACTTTTTCAAGCAGATTATTGCCTTCAACTGCGTCGCCAAGAAGGGCTTGCATTCCTGAAACAAGCACGGTTTGAATGCCAATAGCATCCATGGTTCTCAATGCCGGTTTTACCTGGCTGTATTCATCCTGTTCCTTCAAAACATAACCGCCGGAAGGGCCAAGATGGAAGTGCGCGTCGACAACATCCACGCCAAGCGCTTTTCCAGACAGACAACGATCCCACAAAGAATCTGCCGGTTTGGCTGACCGCGCAGATGTGGCTTTAGCGCCGCCTTTCAGGCCGAGCAGGCGCTCCAGATTGCCGTGCATGATAAGCTGCCGTTCCTTCCCGGCAACATCGCACCTTGCCAATTGGGCGATTGCCGCTCCGCCATGCGATTTGTAACCCGTTCCGAACAGCAGCCGTTCTGCTCCAAAATGTTCCACAACCTGTTCAACGGCTCCATATGAATGCAGCCAGGAATTGTCAACCAGAATGTTCTTTCTGCGTCTCATCAGGTCAAATACGACGATGCAATGTCCCCACATAACCTCGGTCAGAACCAAGGGTATTTCCGGGAACATGTCCGTGAATTCGAGAATGTCCTGGACATTGCTTTCGTCATGGCGCATGATTATGAAAGGCTTGATATCTGCAATTTCGCGGATTACCGGCTCCAACTGGCAGAGCGTGAGTTTTTGAAACACGTTTACAAAACGGAGGGCGCGGGTCTCCCCGGCGATCATTTGCCGCTTCAGTTTCTTGATTCCGTCTCGCTCGTATTGCATAAGTCCGGAAACTGTGAGCGCCGGAATTATTCGCCATTTTGCCTTTGGCGTCTCTACGATTTCATCTATCAGCTTCTGATTGCTTGACAATGCGTGATTTTGACGCGACTCAATGTTCCAGACCAGAGACTTGCTGATTCCGAGCCGATCCATAAAGTCCAGGCGATCCTGAATTGCCGGAAATTCGGAGTTCCCGGTTGCGCTTTTGCCGAAGAACGCATTTACATCAATGAAACGTGAACATTCTGTAAGATTTTTCATAATTGCCTTTAACCAGCATTTTATCATTGTTTTTCATTTTTGCCCAATATGATGTACCGGTATATTAATTATATATTGTCATCAAAAGAAAGTCAATATTAAAAATAAAAATTTTCGCCGATATTGTTATGAAGCAAC
>JBAWXM010000404.1:0-4570 GCA_037144075.1 Lentisphaerota bacterium
AATAGATGTTCGTTATAAACTGCTGTTTAGTCAGCAGATATGACGCTCTGGCATAGCCTGCCTGTTCCGCCGCTTTCAGCAGATCAGTTCCGATTTTTTTGTGCAGGGCTTCATCCATTTGCCCTTTACTGCGCATGCCTTCAAGATACTGTTTGCCGCACAGATACTGCGCTGGTGGAATCTGCTGTTTTGCTGCGTCATCCAGATATTTGAAGGCGGTTTCCACATCTTTTATATCGCGGTAATACAGGCGATACCAAGCCGTATCAAAACCGTAATTATAATACTGGTACAATAATTCCGAACCAAGTAGGAAATTGTTCCAGGCGGTCGGATTGTCCCGCCATATTTGGCGTGCACTCTCGTATTCCATAGCCAGAAATTCTTTTACCCCCGGAGCGTCCGGATTCTCCACAATGTATTTCAGCATATGGTACAGCGGATAATCAGCCAGTTGGATGTCAAGCTCATTGGTAAAATCTTCTTTTTTTAGTTTGCCAAGCCGTGCCTGGCAGCACAATGCCTCAACTTTGCATTCCATACTGCCAGCGTTTGCCCCCTGGCTGAACAATGCGAAAGCTTTCTGTACGGCATCGGTCGGACTTTCTACAGGTAACCCGAGCGAGGGTATTTTATTATCTGGGACAGCGTATTTATTATTATCTTTTTTCCAGTATCGTGTCGTATACCTTCCCCACCAAAGTATTGCCGGAATATAATTTTGCGACAATCCATTTTCAAACCAGTCACGTTTTATTCCCGCATTCAGACTCGCTATTACTCTTAAATCGTAATATTTATCAGGCAACCGGCGTTCAATGAAAGAACCCGAGGGGGGGGCAATATCAATTGATGCGGAGTTTCTCGATTTTACGGAATTTTTCAGTTCAGGAGAAAATTCAATCGGTTTCAGTTTCAGTTCAGGAGCCCTTTTGACTTGCAATGGCGGAGTTGGAATCAATTTCGGATCAACATTATCCTTGTAATATATATTCATGCAACCGCTTTTAGCTGCCAGAAACGCCAATTTAGGACTGCTCTCAACAAATCCCCTCACACCACTGGAATCATTATTAAATAATTCCGCCAGCACCCAATTATCATGTGTTTCTGTATGTTTTTCTAATGCATGCAAACTCTGTTTAACTGAACCTCTGACATAATCGTTCAAATATGGTGATTTGGCGCTGCGCATCTGCACAACTCCGTACAGTGCCCAAGCATCAGGCAGATTATATTCGGTTGCGTGCGTCAACCATTCCAGCGATTTTTTTAAATCAGGCTCCACGCCGAAGCCGCGATAATAGCAGACGCCCAACTGATACATGGCGAAAATATGCTGTTTTGCCGCGGCTTTTTTCAACATTTCCACACCAAGCGGCAAATCCTCGCCGTTCAGCAGATGCATGGCACAGGCATAAATCAGATCGGGATTGTCTGCCATATTTATATTTTTTAAATCTGTGATATAACCGCCATAAGGGTAATCCGCCATTCCCGCCACTGGCGGCAAAGCGCGTAACGCCTCTTCGCGGTCAGTCAGCGTTACGGTTGGGTGAGATACTTCGAGAATCGTGCGGTAGATTATATTTTTATGCATCATGTCTGGATCAATTTGAATGCAAAGACCAAAACTGCGTACCGGCACAACAAAATCAGCAACATTTTCTGTTTGCGGCGGCATCCATTTGCCGGTTTTGGCTGAAATTCCAGAACCCGAATTGTGGCCTGTCGGATCCTCGGGATTCTGGCCTATCGTCTTGCTTCCGTTAATATTGACAGACTCCATTCCATCTTTGTACGTGTCTAAAATTACGCGGTAAGAGATAACTTCATAATGCGGCATATAACTACTACCGCCAAATCCCAAAGTCCATGGGCGTTTAAGAACAGAAGGAGTATACGCAGAAAATATTCCTGGACCCAATAAAGCATCTTGACACTCAAGTAAACCGTTCAAACTTTGATAGCCATTAATATTTCCAGGGTCAACAGCGCTGCGCGTAAGAGTAAATCTCAGCATTGGAGTTTTTATCGGAGTTATCGCCGGGAAAGTGCGGATTTTAAAATCCAGCACGATAAAACGGCGTATCTTTTCCTGGCGGGCCATAAATTTGCGCAAATCAAACTGGACGGAATGCAAAACATATTTGCCTTTCGCTACATCTTTGGTATATTTATAGCTAAATTCATAGTGATCGCTCATGGTAAAATTATAGACACTGCCCATAGGCGTATCATACAGTTTATACACATTCCCGCGTATTTCCCAGTCGCCATTCACAACAACCTTTTCATCAGGAGAGGAATTCATGTTTTTTCCGTAACACATAAAATTCGAAAAACAAATCATCCATAGCATTGAGGCTTTGATCAATATAACTAAAAGATTGCTTGACAAATAAAATCTCATGCTCTTGCGTCCTTGATTGAAAACTCTTACTTAGAAGTTATAGAAATAACCTTTATATTCTCTTTTTTTTCTCGAATGCCTTTGTGTCTGCCGGTTCATTACATATCTTAAAATATACGCACTTCCGGCAAATCTCCAAACCGCCTTGGAACATTTTGCGACGCTTGTCTCGTTTACATTTAAATAATTCCTTAGTCCGGCAAACAACTTGTAGAAAGCAGCAACACTACCGCAATATCCATTGCTCAGAATGTACTGTTCTGACAAGTTGTTTCGCAACTGATGCTATTCACATTTTTCCACAATGAGTATTTGGTGCGTAGGGCCGCCAGAATTGTCTGCACTCCACTTAACGAGGGCAGCCGCCGCTAGACTAAGGTTAGAGTGTATTTCAGCTATTTGATTTGAAGTAAGCCAGCCAGTATCCTGTTCCACAATTTCAAGCGGACCATTAATTGTAAGACCGGTAGTAGTTCCACCGCCATGTCCTACGCAATTGTTGCCTCCACAATTAACTACCTGCCAAGTAGTTTTACCTTGTAACTGATAATCATAGTCTAGGATTAGAATAGTATAATTGACCCCTAGTACTGTCACGAAGTCAACTTCCCAATTACATTCCTGCCCATATGCAACCGTAAAAACAGTGTTACCAGGATCATTCAGTTCTACCGTTTCAGCGCCACGCCAATCGATAGCCATTGTGACCTTGTTATTGACATACGCCAAGTTGTTCCAGCCATCTGGATAACCCTTAAGGTCGCTGGTTTGCCATTTCCCTTGATCGGCGCGATAGTTACGAAGTTGAAATGCATAACCGAGCCCTTCAACTTGCGGCTTGCCGGTGAAGAAATTCAGTTCACTGTCGGACTTACTTTCGCCAAATGCAGAACGGTCAATAGCATTAAATTTTCCGTTTTCCACTGACCCTACAGACGAACCCAGCATGTCCTCGAACAACACCTTGGAACTGTCTTTATCAAAGGCCAGAATTGGATTTCCGCCGGTAACTGCGGATTCGTTCACGAAGTTCGTGCTATCACGCTTGATCAGCGCTAATCCGTCCCATGTGAAATTTTCGCTTTTTCCGGTTGCATCAGTTCTGCCAGAAATTTGTCCGTCAACGCCGTAATCATAGGATGCGGTGAGTTTACCGTTTTCAGATACATTGACTACTTTATCCAGCCATCCATAGGCGTACTCCTTGCTTCCCTCTTTGGTCAAACGCCCGGCGGCGTCATACTCATAGTCAGTCCGACTGACAGCGTTATTGCTGCTGACAAGCTGGTTAGCTTTATCGTACTTAAAAGTCGTTACTTTACCGTCAATGGCCTTGGACAGGATGTTGCCAGCCGCATCGTAAACGTACTGTTCTACTGCCTTGCCGGTGGCATCAACCACTGCCAGCAACTGACCTTTCAGGTCGTATTTGTAGTCCTGTTTATTGCCGCTGACATCTCTGGCGGTAATCTGACCATCCCATAAAATTTTCAAACAACTCAGCGTTTAAAATCCGAGGATGCTCTGCCCAGTGAATTCAAACAAAAGCTAACGTTAAACTCAAATATCAAGCAGCGAAAACACCAAAGCTAAAGTTTGACACCGATTTAACTTAAAATAGTTTTGTTCTTGTTGAGAATAAGTGATACAGTATTTAGATATTCAATTAGTCAACCAATGTTTGAACTTTTGTTTTTCTTCCGGATTATCTATTGACGACTCTACTATATTACTAAAATCAACTATAGGTACAATAAAATATAAATCGTTAATTTTCATCAAAACTGATTCATTGTTTTTGTGATATTTATAGAAATCCCAAAATAATTCTTTTCCATTTTTCAATATTAAAGTTAAACGAAAAACTATAAAAGATTTATATGGATTTTCGTAAATATCAAATTCTTGATTAAGGATATTATATATTTTACTGATAGTATCTATATTATCAATGTGAACAAAGAATAGTTTTTCAGGAGAAAGGCACATTGGCTTATTAGATAATTCTATTTTGTTAATTTCATTTAATTTTGGCAAATTTAAAGACATAGGTGAGTGTGTAACCTTTTGATTATATAATTCTTCTCCCAAGCAACTGAAAGCAAGCAAGAAATATAATGATATAATGGCTCTCATTTCTTACTCCGGTAAATTTTT
>JBAWXM010000405.1:0-4564 GCA_037144075.1 Lentisphaerota bacterium
AAGGGAAACAATGTTTTGTTTGCAGGGGAAACCCGGACAGTTCCGGGTTCCCCCTTGCATCCCTCCTCCCAAACTTTCTTTGACGGAGGAAATGACGGATATTCTACTCTGCAATTCCTAGTATTATTTATGTTTATAATTAGACACTTATGAAAATGTATACATGAAAATCTTTCTAAAAAAACAAGAATATGACGGATAGTAGTATGAAGAACATGAAGGTAATACATGAGTCAGCAAATGTATGCGTTTGAGCCGCACACATTCGCTGACTCAGGTTTTTCCCTCCGTGTCCTCCGTGACCTCTGTGGTAAAATCTGTTTACTCCGCGCCTTTGGCGACCAATCTTGCGCCTGCGGGACGGGCTATTGGATATTCAAATTGACCGTTTCTTGTCAACTAAACTGCGTAAAAACCTTCACTGCACTGCTTGCATAAATCTTCTTTAAGTTATAGTTTATATCATAATTTAACAGTGAGCGAGGGAAGCATATGAAGAAAAGCTTGTTTGCCATCATTCTTTCATTGATTGTCTGCATCATTGCATCCGCGGCGGACAAAGTTCCAGCGGAGGTTATGCAGAAAATACAAGCTGTCGCGGCGGAAGCCTTTGAAGAAAATCCTGAAATGCAGCGCAGTATGATTCAGGCGGAAGTTAAAGGCTACCTGGAATTAAAGAATCTGAAAGCCGACGACATTCCTGCGGATATTGTAAAGAAGATCAAAGATGAATTCTCCGAAGAGTTCCCCGGACGGTATTCGCTGCAAAAAAATCTTGCTGAGCAGAATATCAAGGCTTATCGCGAAATTAAAAATTTTTCCGACAAGGACGTGCCGCCGGAACTCGTACAGAAAATTATTGCCGTGCATCCTGAATACACTTATTCAAATTTAAAGATAGTTATTGATTCGAATATTAAAGCCTACAAAAAGCTTAAAACGTATTCCAATCCGGATGTGCCGGAAAATGTCATGAAGAAGATCGTGAACAATGCGCTGGAAGATTTTCCGGACAGCATAGTGCTGGCAAAATTTGTGGTTGACGATCAAATAAAATCCTATAAGCGGCTGAAGCAGTGCTCAATCCCAGGCGCCCCCGAGCAAACGATCAAATCATTGATTGCGGAAGTGGACGCGATATATCCTTACGACTATAAAACCCAGGAAATACTGGTCACCGAAGCGGTAAAAAAACTCAGAAAACAGGAATCAGGCAGGTAGTGTCAGCTTCCTGCTTAAATCATTTTATACGCATTCCGAGAATTCGCGCTTGAATATTGTTTCGGTAAAACTAGATTTAATACTTGTATACCCAGATTTTATATTGCATTATTGCATAACGAGGAAAATCTTACATGAAAGTTTATATCAACACCGATATTGAAGGCGTGGCCGGCTGGGCTTTCTATGCATCATGGAGCAGCTCACACTGGAATCTCAGGCATCTTGAGCGCATGAATCGTCTTCTGACCAATGAGGTCAATGCTGCAGTCCGGGCCTGCCGGGAAATGGGTGCGGTCGACATTTATGTCAATGACAATCACGGCTGTGCCTACAACATTCTCTATGACGAACTTGAACAAGGCTGCAAGATCATCCACGGACGCGCTGGATATTTTCCGTCCTGGCTGCCGCTGCTGGATGAAAGTTTCGATGCCGCGATTGGTATCGGCATGCATGCTATGGCCGGAACTCCGGCTGCCGTCTGTCCGCATTCCTGCTGGCATTTAACCACCGGGAGCGGCTATGAATTAAAGCTCAGCGAATGCACAATGTTCGCGGCGCTGGCCGGCGAGAAAGGTATTCCCCTGGTCGCGATTTCCGGCGACGACAAAATCGCCGCTGAAGTGTCCACTAAAATACCGGGTTGCGAAACTGCCATCGTCAAACAGGGCCTGGCCGCGCAGAATGCATGTTCGCTGGACCCGGCAACCGCATTGGAGCTGATTACTGAAAAGGTAAAAACCGGACTGACCAGACGTGACTGGATTAAGCCGTTTAAACTTGCCGGTCCGTTCAAGCTTAATGTGTCCGACCGCGATCCGGCGGTAAAAGCTCTGCCGGAAGATATGACCGGCAATAATCTATGGGAACTGATGCACGACGCCTGCCGGGTTTTCGGCAACAAATGGGGCGATCAGAGCATTGACGACCGTTCATGGCGTTACCCCGACAGTCTTTTCAAATAACTGGAGAATATACTAAATGGACTTGGATACTCTGTTCAAATACGGGAATAGCGCTTTCGACAATTCACCTTCATCCGATCCGGAATGGACCTTCAGCGCCGCCGGCGATTACGGCATTCTGCCGGAACTGGGCAAACTTATCGCCGCTGGCGGCGGCGAGGTCTTGGCCGGGAATATCCGGAAACTGACCGAAGCGGATTTTTCAATAGTAAATCTTGAAATAGCGCTGGCAGGGTCAGCGGAAGTCTGCGGGCGCGGAGTGCGCGGTGACCGGGAAATATTCATGAACTTTCAGAAAAGCGCACCATTCTCGGCATATTCGCTGGCGAACAACCATATCCGGGATGCAGGTGCGGAAGCACTGCGGCTGACCCTTGATTGGTTCACCTCGGAGAACATCCTTTATGTCGGAGCCGGCTTGAATAAGACGGACGCTGAAGCTCCGCTGTTTGCGGAAGTTAAAGGCGTAAAATTAGGCATTCTGGCTTTTGCCCAGAATGAGAATCAGATAGCTGACAGCGGGACACCGGGAGCAGCCGAACTGCTTTCGGAGAAAGTTATAACTGCCGCCGGGAAACTGGTCAGCCAATGCGAAGTTCCGGTAGTCATAATGCATGAAGGTTTCGAATTCATGGATTTTCCGCGGCCGCATTTCAAGGAACTCTGCCACAGACTGGCCGCCCTTGGCGTAAAGCTGATTATCGGCCACCATTCACACGTGCCGCAGGGAATCGAGCAAATCGGCGATTCGCTTATTTTTTACAGTCTGGGTAATTTCCTTTTCGACCACCATCATTTTGCGCCTTATTCCTGGAGCCGGAAATCATTCGTTCCGGTAATAAAATTCAAAGGGGATAAAATCGCCGGACTCGAAATCCGTCCGCTGACTATTGAATTGAATCCGCTCCAAGTACGTCCGGCGGCGGCAGACGAACGCGCAGCCATGCTTGACCACCTGAAAGCCAATTGTGAAATTATCGCCGATGACGCATTGCTGAAAAACGAGATTGACAAGTTTTTCACCAATATTCTGCTGCCGGAATTTTTCGGTTATCTGCAGCATTACGGCAATGAGAATAAAGGTGATTTTTCAGAGATGATCCAGCGGTTTAAGACGCAGGTGACAGTTCACAAACTGTTCGCTGATTTTCTATCTATTTACAGCAAAACTAATGAATAAATTCAGATTATACGGTAAAGCTCCGTTTGATGTGGTGGCAGTACACGGCGGACCTGGCGCGGGCGGGGAAGTGTCGCCTGTCGCCCGGGAACTGGCCTCTGGACGGGGAGTGCTTGAACCGTTGCAGACCGCCTTATCGCTGGACGGGCAGGTTGAAGAATTGAAAAGCGTTATTAGCGCTGACGGCAGTCCGCCGGTCATCCTGATCGGTTTTTCGTGGGGCGCATGGTTATGCTTTATTTTAGCGGCAAGATATCCTGAGCTGGTCAAAAAACTGATTCTGGTCAGCAGCGGAGCCTTTGAAGAAGAGTACATCAGGACACTGCATCAAAGCAGAATGGCCCGTCTTACAGCAGATGAACAGGATGAACTCAAGCAGCTGTTAAAATTTCTGGAAGATCCGGCAGTAACCGACAAGAGGCCATATTTCAAACGTTTCGGCGCGTTATTTTCCGGTGTCGACGCCTATGATCCGCTGCCGGACGATGCGGTAATTGATTTCCGTTCTGACATTTATGCCAAAGTCTGGCCGGAAGGCGCGGAACTCCGCAGCAGCGGCAAACTGCTGGAACTTGGCAGGCACATAAAATGTCCGGTCACGGCGATTCACGGCGATTACGACCCTCATCCCGCGGACGGAGTCCGCCTGCCGCTTGCCGGAATTCTGCCGGATTTCAACTTCATCGAATTGAAAAAATGCGGACATAAACCCTGGGCGGAGCGTCACGCCCGCGACGAATTCTTCCGCATCCTCAAAGCACAATTGAATTATCAATAATTACATATATACTCTGCACGGCTGAAAATTTAAGCATAGACGAGCAGGATTGTGGATTGGATTTTTTCGATCCGACTGACAGGCGATGCAAGCATCGCATGAAGGAGGAACGGAAAAATACGGCCGCAAGACAATCGCCGCAAAGCGGTTGCGATCTTTTGAGTTTGGATTCGCACTCTTCGAGGCCTTCGATACCACGGTATCGGCAGCCTCTCAGAATACGAACCAATTTTCAAAATCTTCGCAATCTATGTTAAATTTTCAACCGTGCAGAGTATAACATCCACAATGCTGGCATATTACGACGATTTATTGCAAAGCTTGTTCCCCCGTATTGCATAATAATTATTGAATTATTTCTTACAGCAACAAAGAATCAGAAAATTCTTCGCACTGATTCAGCCTGAAACTCCTGCT
>JBAWXM010000406.1:0-4552 GCA_037144075.1 Lentisphaerota bacterium
TTAATATAGAAAAGGCATTATGAAAAAAGTTATTTTGGAAAAAGGTCGCGAAAAATCTCTGCAACGCCGTCATCCCTGGATATTTTCCGGCGCAATCAAACAGGTCGAAGGAAAACCCGCACGCGGCGAAACCGTTGATATTGCCGGCGCCGGCAATGAATGGCTGGCGCGCGGTTCTTATTCTCCTGATTCACAGATCACAGTACGCGCCTGGACTTTCGATAAAGATGAAAATATTGACCGCGATTTTTTCCGGCGTAAAATTGTCCAGGCGCTGGAATTCCGGCAGAAGCTTGCCGGCATCGGCACAGGCTTCACCGCTTACCGCATCATTGCCGCCGAGGCTGACGGACTGCCGGGGCTGATTGTTGACCGCTACGGCGATTATCTGGTCGCGCAATTCCTCGCTTCCGGCGTTGAACTGCATAAGCCGCTTATTGTCGAACTGCTGGCCGAACTGACCGCCTGCAAAGGTATTTATGAACGTTCCGACGTTTCCGTGCGCCTGAAAGAAGGACTTGCGGAAACCGCCGGCCTGCTGTATGGCGAAGAACCGCCGGAAAAGATCGAAATCCGCGAGCATGCTCAAAAATTCCACGTTGACGTCAGACAGGGACACAAGACCGGTTTCTATCTGGATCAGCGCGACAACCGCGATTATCTGTATAGACACGCTGCCGGTAAAACCGTGCTTAACTGTTTCGCCTACACCGGCGGGTTCGGCGTTGCCGCCGCCCTGGGCGGCGCGGCGATGGTGACCAATGTTGACACTTCCGCGCCGATGCTGGCATTAGGCTCCGAAAATATGCAGTTGAACGGCATTGACGAAAAATGTTATGAAAATATCGAAGCAGATGTATTCTGCCTGCTGCGTAAATTCCGGGCGGAGGGCCGTAAATTTGACATTATTGTGCTGGATCCGCCAAAATTTGCGGATGCAAAAAATCACATGGACAAAGCCTGCCGCGGTTATAAAGATATCGCCATTCTAGGCTTTCAACTGCTGAATCCCGGCGGACAGCTTTATACCTTCTCATGTTCCGGCCTGATGGTGCCTGAACTGTTTCTGAAAATCACGGCAGACGCCGCGCTGGATGCCGGGATTGATGCGCATATTATCAAGCGTTTCTCCCAGGCTCCGGATCACGCGGTATCCCTTCATTTCCCGGAAAGTCAGTATCTTAAGGGGCTGCTGCTGAATATTTGAGAAGTTTTTTTACTGAAAAAGTTCGGGCTGCGCATCAGATTTTGATTTGCGGTTGTGCACCGGCGGCAGCCCGAGTTTCTCTCTGGCTTTATTGGTTGCCACGCGTCCCTGCGAGGTGCGCATCAGATAACCTTCCTGAATCAGGAACGGTTCGTAGACATCTTCAATCGTGCCTTCGTCTTCACTTACCGCCACGGAAATGGTTTTGATGCCGACCGGACCGCCGTTGTAATTCTGGATAATGACTTCCAGTATCCGGTTGTCCATTTCATCCAGGCCCTCATTGTCAATATCGAGCATCGTCAGCGCGGCGGACGCGGTTTGACCGGTTATGGCGCTGTCCGCTCTGACCTGGGCGTAGTCTCTGGCCCAGCACAGCAGATTGTTGGCAATGCGCGGAGTGCCGCGGCAGCGGCGGGCGATTTCGTGCGCGCCCTCCTGATCTATTGCAATGCCGAGAATTCCGGCGGAACGGCAGATAATGGTTTCCAGATCTTCCACTTTATAATAATCCAGCCGGCAGGCGAGGGCGAAACGCGAACGCAGCGGGGCGGACAACATGCCCTGACGGGTAGTTGCGCCGAGCAGGGTGAAGCGGGGGACATTCAATCGCACCGAGCGCGCGCCGGGGCCCTGGTCAATCATAATGTCAATGAAGAAATCCTCCATTGCGCTGTAAAGATACTCTTCCACAGTGGTGTTCAAACGGTGTATTTCGTCAATGAACAGGATGTCGCCTTCTTCAAGCGAGGTCAGCAGTCCGGCCAGATCGCCGGGCTTTTCAATCACCGGGCCGCTGGAAGATTTTATGTTGGCGCCTTTTTCGTGCGCGATGATGTAGGCGAGGGTGGTCTTGCCGAGTCCCGGCGGGCCGCTGAGCAGCAGATGTCCCAGCGGCTCATTTCTGCCTTTGGCGGCTTCAACATAGAGCTCGACTCTTTCTTTAACTTTTGCCTGTCCGGGAAAGTCGGAGAACTTTAACGGCCTGAGCGTATTGTCACGGGTTGCGTCTTTTTTGTTGAGCGTGGATGTTATGAACCGTTCCGCCATTTTTAGTGCATAAACCTTTTTTAGTTGTTGCTGTATTCAGAGGCATTCAGGCATTGCTTTTGCGCCTGTCTGCATTTCATTTTTCTTAATTTACCGTTTGTAAATGTTCCTTAATGAAATTATCTTAATAAGTTAAAATTTCCAATCAGATTCAATAAAAAGAAAGGATGTTTAGAAGATGATCGACTTGCAATTGTCAAAACTTGCGGCCAATACGATTCGCGTATTGTCCGCTGAAGCTGTTCAGAAAGCTAAATCAGGCCACCCCGGCATGCCGATGGGATGTGCCGACATCGCTTTCACCATGTGGTACAAGTACATGAAGCACAATCCAGGCAATCCGAAATGGCTGGGACGCGACAGATTCATTCTTTCCGCCGGACACGGTTCCATGCTGGAATATTCGCTGCTTCACCTGTTCAATTACGGCCTGCCGATGGATGAACTAAAATCGTTCAGGCAGTGGGGCAGCAAGACTCCCGGACATCCCGAATACAATCATACCGCCGGAGCCGACATTACTACCGGTCCGCTCGGCAGCGGTTTCGCATCCGCCGTCGGCATGTCCATGGCGAATAAATACTTTGCCGCAAAAACCGGCCTGGATAATACCGGCCTGGTTGACAACAAGATCTTTGTCATCTGCGGGGACGGCTGCATGATGGAAGGCGCGACTGCCGAAGCCGCTTCGCTGGCCGGACATCAGAAACTTGATAATATCATCTGTTTCTATGACGATAATTCAATCACCATCGAAGGTTCAACTAACCTCGCGTTTTCTGAAAACGTTGGCGCCAGGTTTGTCGCATACGAATGGCGCGTAATCAACGTCGCCAATGCCAATGACATTGAACAGTGCGACAAAGCGCTGGCTGAAGCAGTTGTCTCCGACGGCCGCCCGACATTGATTATCGGCAAAACCAAGATCGGTTTCGGCTCGCCCAATAAACAGGGTAAATCTTCTGCGCATGGCGAACCGCTCGGTGTGGAAGAAGTCGAAGCCGTCAAGAAGAATCTCGGCATGCCCGCGGAACCTTTCTTTGTTATGCCGGAAGTCAAAGCATTCATTGACAAACGCGTTGAGTCTCTCGTAACTGAAGCGGCCGCATGGGACAAGAAGTTCCAGGCGTATATCAATGATAATCCTGACAAGGCCGAACTCATTTCCAAAATGCTCAACCGCACTGTTCCGGAAAATATTCTTGAAGAACTGCTGAAAGTAACTCCGGTCAGCAAGCCGATTGCCAGCCGCGCTTCCGGCGGTGAAGTTCTTCAGCGCGCCGCAGCGCTTGTGCCGTCGCTTATCGGCGGCGCCGCCGATCTGGCGCCGTCCACCAAGACCGACATAAAAGGCGGCGCCGCTTTCAATCCGGCAAACCGCGGCGGCTGTAATTTCCATTTCGGCGTGCGCGAACTGGCGATGGGCATGGCCGGCAACGGCATGGCCTTGTATGAAACAATCATTCCGTACACCTCCACTTTCTTCGTATTCTCTGATTACATGAAACCGGCAATCCGCCTGGCTTCGATTCAGGGACTGCATGAAATTTATGTCTTCACCCATGACTCATTCTATGTCGGCGAAGACGGCCCGACTCATGAACCCATCGAACAGATGGCAATGCTGCGTTCTATTCCCGGCGTTACCGTGCTTCGTCCGGCGGAAGCCCATGAAGTAGCTCACGCCTGGGCTGCGGCGCTGCAGGCCAGGGGGCCGGTCGCAATTCTGCTGACCCGCCAGGATCTCGCGCCGTTCACCCCGGAAATGGCCGCCAGGGTCGATCTTGCGAAGGGCGCTTATGTGCTCAGTGATGATGAAGATTTTGACCTGATCATGATTGCCACCGGTTCTGAAGTAAATCTGGCGTTGAGCGCCGCCGACCTGATCCGTGCCAAAGGTATTAAAGTCAGAGTAGTGTCCATGCCGTCGCAGGAGCTGTTCCTGAAGCAGGATGCTGACTATCAGGAATCAGTTCTGCCCAGTTACTGCTTGAACCGTGTTTCGATTGAAGCCGGCAGTACTTTTGGCTGGCATCGTTTTGTCGGCAGAGACGGACTGGCGATCGGAATGGATACATTCGGCGCGTCGGCGCCGTATAGTGTGCTTGCCGAAAAATTCGGTTTCACGCCTGAACTGGTGGTGGAAACCATCAAGAAATATTTCGGCTGCGGCTGCAATTGCGGCGGCGGTAATTGCTGCGGCTGAGAATCAGGCAGTAATTATACTCTGCACGGCTGAGAATTAAACTATAGATTGCGAAGATTTTGAGAATTGGTTCGTATTCTGAGAGGCTG
>JBAWXM010000407.1:0-4539 GCA_037144075.1 Lentisphaerota bacterium
TGCCAACGTGATTGTCGACGGTTCGAATCCGTTCACTCGCTCCATTTTTTTTGCCCTCGTTTTGACCTTAAAAGTCATTGCTTAGCTCAACATTTTCCAATACCTATAAATTACATTTTAAAAATCAAAAAGCAATCAATAAAGCAATCAGTGGAACATGAGTTTCTACCACTGAGCTACACTCGCTCGTAAAACAAAGCTTAAAATACCGTATTTTTTACAATCCCAACAGCTTTATGATATTTTTTTCAATTATTTTTTAAAAAAACTTTTCACGCGGTTAAAGACACATCGGGAAAAACGCTCAGGAAAAGACAATAATGTTATCAGACCGGAAGCGCACCAATAAGGCATTAGCGATATTCTGCATTTTTGAAAAAAAGTAACGATATGGCTGGAAATCGACAAGGCTTTGCGTGGGAACCGATAAAAATATTCGAGTATGTCTGGCAAGTTACGCCAGACATACTCTGTTTTAAACAGAAATCCAATAGCAGAATATTGATCCCTGGGTAACTCTATTGTGGGGCATTTTCATTCCTTGTAGGGTAATATATAGCAAGTAAGCTAAGTCTGGAGTTTTCAGCTTCATTTACTGTTCAAAGTATTCTGAATAAAATTGAGATTTAACGACAATTCGATGAATTTACGCCGTCATCAATTCATGGATGAACGGTATCATATTTCCCTTGTATAGATAAATTTAAGGATTAGTCTGACAATCCGTTTTTCTTGAGAAGTTCTTTGGCATGCGAATGGCCTTGGGCAGCAGCTCTTCGCCACCATCTTGCAGCCGCTTCCATATCTTTTTTGACACCTTCGCCGTTGGCATAGCAAATTCCAAGCTTGTATTGAGCTCTCGCGTATCCGTGATCGGCAGCCTTGCGGTAATACTCAACGGCTTTCTCCATGTTTTGGTCTTGCGCATAGACATGACCTTGTTTATATTCTGCATAGATTATCAATTGCATGGTTGAAGAGTAGGCAATCGCAATGGTGGTAACCGCAATCAATGCAAGAATAGCGACGAATTTCGGGTTTCTCAACCGTTCCCTGAATGATATTTTGGGAATTTCAAGTATTTCGATTTTATCATTCCGGCTGTTCATGTTCTCGTCCTCTTTCATTTGTTCATTACCGTTGTTTAAATTAAGACTCATTTTCCTGTATTCCATAATTTAGCGGGATAAGGTTATCCTCGAATCTGGCTTGCTCGAAACGTTTTTCCCTCATTACGGTATATATGACAAATCCGATGAGAATCAAAACAAGAACTATTGATGAACCAATAGTGCCAAATCCAAGTCCGCCATTCGATACCGGCTTCGTTAGCAGATCCCCGAAAGTAGCGCCAAACGGACGTGTCAGCACGAACGCAAGCCAGAAAAGCATCACACGATTCAGTTTCGTAAACCGGAAAGCAAGCCCAACCAACCCGATCAGACCTCCGACTAGAACGGCTCCACCCATAAATCCCAAGCCGGAATCATCTGCCAGAAAATCACCCAAAGCCGTGCCTAAGGTATTAGAGAACAAAATGGATGTCCAATAGAAAATTTCAGCTTTGGTGGTTTGAATGTTGCTGACCGAAATAGTTTTTTCGCTGAAATGCCAAACTGCCAGAACTGTCAGCAAGCTGGCAATCAGAATTAAAGAGCCATTCATATAGCCCAAGCCAAGTGTCCGGTCCATGAAATCGGACATTGTTGTTCCGGCTGTACTTGTTGTAAGAATCACAGTCCAGTATAATACCGGATGAAACTTTTTTGACAAAAGTTGAGAAATGAGAGAAATCAAAAACAGGCTGAGCAAAATCACCGAACTGATGCCATAACCAACATTCATGGTCATTGACAGTAGATCTCCAGCCGTTTCTCCCAGCGTGGTGGCACAGATTTTCATGATCCAGAAGCACAGGGTAACTGCCGCAACCTTATTAACCGCATTCATTATTACATTTTCCTTTAAATCATTATGAATTCATGAACACTTAGCCAGATTTCTGGCTAAGTGTACGCTACTTCGACAGTTATTCTTTTCCTTTAGAAATCAGCTTGCCGTCTTCGGAATATTCAAGCTCCATCTCCGTTCCGTTCTGCTCATAGTCGATTGTATAAATCACCTTGCCATGCTTCTTTTCCTTCTCCACCTCTTTGACTTTGCAACCGGCGACTTCTTTTTCCGCCTGACTTTTTACAGCGGCGGGAAGTTCATTAATGGAGATAATCTGCTCTTTTGATTCAAACATTGCACAGCCGGTGTTCAACCCTAATAATGCGGCAGCGCACATTACGATTACGCAACTCTTCACCATAATTCTGTTCATCTTGCAATTCCCTTCTTTTGATTAGATAACCTTTTATTAAAAAAACTATGGATGAATATATCAAGGCGTGATTACGGGAATATGACCGGAAGATTACCAAATGGTAATCTTGGCGGAATTCTTTAATTTATCAGGCGACGGGAGGAAAGGTTATGGTGAAAACAGCACCAGAACCCAATTCACTTTGGACGTTGATGCTGCCTTTATGGGCTTTGACAATCGCCTGGACTAGGCTTAAACCAAGTCCATTACCGATTTGTGAACGGCTCGTATCGCCGCGAAAAAAACGATCAAAGATATACTTATGCTCTTTAAGCGGAATTCCCGGTCCGTTATCTCTGATGATTATCTGTTTCTGCCCATCTTTCACGCCAATTGCCAGTTCGACCTTGCCGCCTTCCTGCGTATATTTCAATGCATTGTCGAGCAAGTTGGCCACCATACGTTGTAAACGGGACAAATCTCCATTTGTAAAATGTTTTCCTGGCGCTATATCTACTGTAAACTGAATATTTTTCGTTTCCGCAAGCGGCAGAAAAAGATCATACGCCTGCTTCGCCAGACCCCCCAGATCAACATCGACAATAACCAGTTCCGCCGTTCCCGCATCAGTTCGAGTAATTTCCAGCATCGTATTAATCATTTCGATCAGCCGGTCGCATTCCTCCACAACTTCTCCTGCCATTATTTCATAATCCATCTGTTGTGGCTTGCTGTTCACCGTGGTTTCCACAATTCCACGAATGCGGGTCAGAGGGGTGCGCAAATCGTGTGCAATATTGTCGGAAACCTCTTTGAGCCCGAAGATTAACGATGCGATTTTTGCCAGCATATCGTTAAAGGCGACTACCAGACTTTCTATCTCTTCACCCTCTTTGCCAAGCTCAACCCGATGACTGAAATCTCCATGGCTGATAACCATTGCGGCTTGACTTACCCTTGCGACTCCCTTCATCGTCTTTTTGGCAATCAGCCAGCCGACGATCGAACTCGTCAGCAGCAGAACAATTAAGAAACCGAGGAATACCGATAAATAAGTTTTAAGTAATTTTTCTTCAGCATTAAGGCTTATTCCAGTTTCCAGAATATTACCGTCAAAAAACTTCTGCTCGAAGATGCGGATTCCATGTCGGCTTGGTACTGGTACGGTTACCGGTATTCCAAGGGGAATGTCCCTGCGATAGTTAGAGACTCTGGCGAGTTTGTCCCATGATTTACCGGTGGACTGTGCCAGGATTTTGCCATCCGGAGAGATCAAGCGAAAAAATATCTTATTCGCTCCTTGATAGTAAGTTTCGCGGTTAAAGCCGTCTTCCAAAAACTTCATCCGGCTTTTTAACTCTTTTTCCTCGACTTCGAGGACTTTGCCGCTTGAAGAGATTGAAAGATTGTAGCTTTTTTGACCGGAATACCCGCTGATTTCATACCAAAAATGCTCCTGGTTCCGTTCAATTCTTCTATGTTTGATTTGCAGTCCCTTCACGGTCTCGCGGGCGATGCTCAGAATCGTGTCGGGAATTGCTTCTTCCAACTCACGGGGATCATCGTATTCCTCGCCTTTAAGATAGCAGTCTTCCAATTTTTGGGCAATAGAGAAAAGTTGCTTGTCCGTCTCCGCAATCATTCCAGTTTTCAGGGTGTGATAGACCACCCCTAGAAGTATCATTGAAGAAACCACGAAAAGTATAGCATACCACAGCGTCGTGCGGAATTTCACCGTATTGAAAATATTACTTTTTTTCTTCCAGAACATAACCGAATCCTCTGACGGTATGAATTAATTGGGTTTGGTATGGACGGTCAATTTTGTCCCGTAACCGGCAGATTCGTGCTTCAACAATATTTGTCTGCGGATCAAAATTGTATTCCCAGACATGTTCCATAATCATCGTCTTGGTCACCACTTTGCCTGCGTTGCGCATCAGATACTCCAGCAGTGCATATTCCAGCGGCTGGATGTCGATCTGCTCTTGACCGCGAAACACCTTACGGCTGAGCAGATCAAGCCGCAGATCACCGACAGTAAGCGTCGCCGGTTCGGCAATGGCATTTACCCGCCTGAACAGCGCCTGAATTCTCGCCAGTAGTTCAGAAAAAGCGAAAGGTTTTACCAAATAATCGTCACTGCCTTTTTGCAGGCCTTTGATCCGGTCTTCAACCAGCAACAAAGAATCAGAAAATTCTTCGCACTGATTCAGCCTGAAACTCATGCT
>JBAWXM010000408.1:0-4514 GCA_037144075.1 Lentisphaerota bacterium
AAACTGAGAGTATCAATATTTTTCCCGGCAGACTTGCCGCCGGCAAGGTCAAGCAGATCGCATTTTCCCGGCAGATGCAATGTTTTACTGCCATTGCTGAGCGCATGAATTGTGATAAAGCCGTTGCCTGCATAAGTTACATCATTGCATGGGCCGATGGGCTCCATACCGGCTTCCCGCACAATATTTCTTATCAACTCCGGAGTGAACGCTCCGGGAACCGCGATATAAATACTTGTCCAGTCCTTAAAGCGCTTTACCGCCCATCCGGTTTTGCCGGTACCGGTAATCTCGCCAAGAGCGACCGTGCTTTTGTCATCAATATAAAACAGCGGCTGCATGGATTCTGTCAAAACATTGTCCTTCAATCCGGCTGCAAGTTTATCATTAACACCGGACAGTGGTTTTATCCGGAAATGGCTGGATGTTTCAGGCGAATATTTTATATGCATCCCGGTCAATTGATAGATATTTTCCTCAAAAGATCCCTTATCGGAGGCGATCCCGGCGGCACTGACAAAAATCACAATATTTCCGTCTTTCTGCAAATTCTGCTTCACCCATTCAATCTGGGCGGCTGAGATGGCCGGTGCGGCAAGAAACAGATTAACTTTGTACTTCGCCCGCTTCGGGTTCGTTAAATCGGCAAGATTGTACGCATCCCAGGAAACGCCGGAACGACTGAGCGTCAGTCTTGCAAGCCCCACTGAAAGGTTGTTAAAGTTTTGACTGAAACCGTATGCTGCATAGTTACGGAGTTCATCATCAATAAATACACCGATTTGCCCCCGGTCTTCCGGCATCGGATTTTTTGCCGCTAATTCCATAGCGGCAGCAAGTTCTTTTACCGCTTCGACATATTTGGTGGAGTCAAACATATTACGACTCAATCCCAGGAACCACCCGCCCTGCCCCTGGGCGGCCAGCATTCCCAGATCACGTCTGCCCTGATTAATGAATTCATTCTCGTCATTGACCCCGCCCTGAATCATGATCTGGGTGGCGGCATCGGCAGGCTTCCAGGAAGTATGAGTGCGGTAATCCAATTCGCTCAGCAATATTTTTCCGTGCAGTCCGAGTGAACCGGCAACAGAACTATAATTACCGGTACGCCCTGGAAGACGCCATACTCCGTAATCCGGCACACTGATAAATCCGTCTATATATTTATCATCGAACAGCAGTTTCTGATTTGAGCGGCCGCTATATCCCTGAATGATATCCGGAGAGTAAATATTGATAAAAATGTTTCTGCCAAATTCCTCTTTGACTACTTTTCCGAAATAATTAGCCGACTTCATCGCGCCAATGTCATTATGCCGGTTGGAGTCAATAATCCAGCGGTCCGCACCTTTTCTGGGGTCAAGGAACCACCCTTTAGTACGCAATTCAAACGGCGCAAATTTAGCGGTTTCAAATGTTACAGCCGGATTCTGCCAGGCCTGACGCAGACGGTTGACGTCATTGCCGTATATTTCACGCAGGAATACTCTGAAATCTTTTTCAGCTCCGGGCGAAAAATCAAATCCCTGATATTGTACATGCGGAAACCACTGGCTGTCGGTGCCGCACCAGAGATTCACTCCGGCAACCGCTTTGCCGCAATCAAAACTTTTAATATGTTTTACCAGATCGCGTAACGCTTCGGCAACTGTGCTGCGAAACTCTTCCGCGCTGTAACTGTTATCCCAACGGTCATAAGGCCCGTTACCCAGTTTATCCGGCTTGGTTAAAAGTTTTTTGTGTCCGGATACCTTGCGGCCGTCATGATCGCGCCACACCGCGTCCGGATGCTCCTCTCCCCATGCCCGGTAGTCCGGCGTAATCCTCACATTCAACATTATTACCGTGTCCGGCGAATAAGACAGCGCCAGTTCAATGCTCTTCCGGACTTCCGAAAAATCATATTTACCCTTCCCCTGCCACCAGTCTTTATCTGAAGTATAGTTTGAAGTAAGCCAGATATAATGCCATCTGATTCCGGCTTTCAGCGTAGTTTTATATTCGCTCTCTTCGGTTTTAACCGTGAAATTATTATACGCCAGCGATGGAACTGGCTGGTCATTTACATAAAGCACGGGAAAATCCCCGGAATTTCTAATCTCGACTTTTACGGGTGCGCGATCCCGCCACATCCGGCGGACTTCTTGAATTGGTACAGCCGGGCTGCTCTCTTCAGCACTTGGGGCTCTGGCCAGGAAACTGTTCGGAGCCGGAGCCGGACGCAAACTAATATCATCCCACCAGATAACCTGCGGTGCGCCGCGCAAACTAAGCAGGGCATACAGTTGATTATAACCTTCGGGGACTTTAAATATGATCTGCACATACCGCCACTGAGCACCGTAAAGTGGAGCCATCAACGGATTTAAAGCAACCGGGTCAAATACCTTTTCCGGCTTATCTCCGGTAGCAGGCAAGATGATGCGGCACATTCCGGAAGCGCCGAAATTAGGCTCTGTCAGATGATACCAGCCGGAAAATAGATATTCCTGACCGGCTTTCACCCCGACTGACCTGGTTTTCCAGGAAACCTCTCCGGATTGAGCGGTTTTATCAATTTTGAAAGCGGGTTTTCCGCTGCGGAATACCGCTTGGTCACGGCTGAAAGTACCAACGCTCGATTGCGCAGCCTGCATTCCGGCATCTGTTTTGCCGCTCTCATGCCCCCATTCCAGCGTAAATTCAGGCGCCGCGCTGGATTGTCCGTACCATTCAACCCCGTCCAGCAGATTCTTCGTATCACATGGAATTATCGTAAATGAACTGCAATTATCTTCGCGTTCAAATTCTATGTTTAACACCCCTTTGGCATCTGCAGACAAATACCGGACCGGACGGTCTGAAAAGTTTACCGCATACCCCTGTCCCGGCACAACCTTAAATATTCCGGCGGAGATGCGCAAAACTGCCGGCGCGTCGGTCACGGCTTTCGCGGCAAACATATTTTCCTTGATTGGAATCGAGGAATTGGCAATCAGTTCCGCGTTGCCTTTACGACCGGGAAACGAAAACTCCGCCGTATCCGTTTCGCCAGCCTTTAACGACTTGCGGTAAATTTTGAATTCAGATATTGCGCCATGACATTTTGTAACACCATAACCGCCGATGCCGATATTTTTGTCGCCGAACAGCACAGGAGGCCGTTTCATCGAGCCGATAAGACGGTCATCCAGAAAAAGCGAAACGCTCTTCCGGTTCCAGCATATTGTAAACTTGTACCATTTGGCATCGCCAATATCCGCCTGACGAAAAATCTGGCTTCCATCTTTACCCGCCGCAATCACCCATGGATAAAATTTCTTTCCATTCTCTTTGGCATTGACGCCAATGCTTAATCCGGCATAATCCGGCGACAAGGAGGATTTTATTGAAACCAGAGTGGCGAACACATCTTTCCCGCCGGCGGTGGCGACAGCCGTCTTCAACAACGGGTAATACTTGAACTCAATAGTCCCTTCATCAGCTTGAAGAAAACTTTCTCCGGAATAAAGCAGAACCGAAGCATCATCGCTTGTAATTTTAACTCCGTAAATATTCTGCATCCTGATAATTTCACCTTTGCCAGAAATAGGTAAAATTTTTCCGGCTCCTGTCTCCGCACTCAAATCTTTACTGAATGGAGCGGAAAAAACCACATCCTGTTCCAGCGCCATAGTTGAAAACAATACACATGACAGTCCGGCGGAAAGCAGCAGCGTCTTAATCATCTTTCGTCCTTTGATAAAACATTTTTTTAGCAGGCTGAAATTATAGTCCGTAATAATTAGTGATTCTATAATAATATTCAACACTGGTTGCAAGGCCTACCATTCCGATATTAGTTACAAACATAGCATTCTTTATTGGCGCATAATGCCCGTCTCCCCAGACAATATTAGCGGAACCGCTGTGCCGGTCATGTATGACATCCTGAGCAGGAGACATTGAAGTCGGGTTCGAAGTGCCATTTAGCGCAGCATTGGCTTTCGTCCCGGCATACCGCCATGTGTCTCCAAGCAAAATCTTGGTTGAAGGCTTCTTTACTCTGCTGTTTTTCCACGGCGTATACGATTGTACAGTGGCGCCAATGTAAGTTTGTCCAAAACCGTTATCAAAATTGTATCCGATGGAAACAAACTGATATCTGGATGGGGAATTAGGCAGTTCAATGCAGCTATTGGGACCGAATGTCATCGGATCGGTCAGCATTGTCGCTGACGGGCACATAAAGATTTTAGGCGATGGCAGATATTTATTAGATTTTAAACACCATGCCCAGTTCAATGCATTCTTGTAATCCGGGGGGTTATTAAAGCTGAATGGCACATAATAACCGTCGTAGTCATTTTGATATACAGAGAAAGCGGTGCCAATCTGTTTCATCCTGCTTGCGCAATCGGACTGCCTGGCTTTTTCCCTGGCTTTGCTAAGCGCGGGCAGCAGCATTCCGGCGAGGATCGCGATGATGGCGATCACGACGAGGAGTTCGATTAAAGTAAAACCTCTAAGCATCAACGAGTTGCGACTTATCG
>JBAWXM010000409.1:0-4507 GCA_037144075.1 Lentisphaerota bacterium
CAGACATAACCGCGGCAAAATAAAAAAGCCAACTGAACTGGCATTTCTCGCCGACGGAGAATTAAACACGTCAAATTTGACTAATTACGCTTTCTCCGCAGTCTCCGGAATCGGTTTCAGTATTCACAATTATACTGCCAATATTCTTTTTGCCGACGGGCATGCTTCAAACATCAAAAGAAATGATTATAATGCGAATTGGGTATCCTCCACTTATCAGGGCTGGTAATTTCAAAATTTAAATATCTCAAAATAGGATTGCATATTATGCTTATATTTATACGGTCTCTGCTGTCAAAACAGGTATGGGTTATGCTCATTACTGTTTGTCTGATTCAGTTGAATTACGCCGCCGAAAAAAATCAGATTGACAAGCGCCTGCGGTACGGACTTGAGCGTGCCACGCAATTTGCAGTATACCCGACGGCATGCGAGGTGTATGCAAAAATTGACTTTGACCGCCAGAATGTCCGGGTGCGGGAGGCAGTGGATTTCGGTAACTCTGTGAATTCCGTCGAGGTAGTCATCCGGCCGCGCGGCGGGAACACGGTTATTGCCGGCGGCAAACTGAAGATAATCAACGGCAAGTCCGATGAATTGCGCCTTGCCATGCCGGAAATCAATAAACAAAGCGGCAAATACGATATCGTTTTTATTTTTGACCGCAATGGAGAGAAAGTAGAATTTGCCCTGCCGTTTGAACGTCAGATTTTTCCGTGGGAAGGCTGCAAAACAGGGCTGGACAATTCAGTGCCTGCGCCTTTTGAACCTGTCAAAGCTGACGATTCATCTGTCCAGGTGGTATTGCGCCGGATGAAGATGAATGGTTTTGGCTTGTTCGATTCAATCATCGCAAATGGCAAAGAACTGCTTGCCGCGCCGATGACGTTACGCTATGAAACAGCTGACGGACGGATAAAAACGATACCAGCAGAAAACCCGAAACTTGCGGAATCAGTTCCAGACCATGCCGTGCATACCGGCAAAGGCGGAGATGACAATATTGGCTATGAAGTTCGCAGCACTACTGAAATAGACGGAATGACGAAAGTGGAAATGACTATTCTACCGGGCTCCAAACCCGCACAAATCAGTAAAATGTGGATAGATATTCCGTTAAAAAATGCCGAAATGCCTTTAATGCACGAAACAGTGGACGGTCCGCGTATAAATTACGCCGGAACAACTCCCGAAGGCCAGGGCAGAATCTGGACCAGCGCGCAAGCTAAAAGATATCTCAGCTGGCAGAATACTTTCACTCCGTATATCTGGCTGGGATCCGAAGTCGAAGGCCTGGCGTGGTTCGCCGAAAATGACCGCGGCTGGCTTACCGTCAAAGGCGGCAGCAAAGAACCGGTACAGGAAATTATTCGCAATGGCAACACGCTGACTTTGCGCATATATCTGATTAATCACCCGTCAATAATCAAGGAACGTCATAGTCTGGTCTTTGGCTTGCAAGCCAGTCCGACCAAGCCGATGCCGGTCAATTGGCGTGCTGAACAAGTCAATATAGCATCATGTTCCGGCCCTGTCGTGCCATGGGGAGGCATTCATTGCGGCTCCATGCTACCATATAAAAATGACTGGCGCATTGTTGAGATTATTCAAAATTCCATAAAAATTGGAAAAATTGACAAGAACGGTATGGAACAACTTAAAAAGGAGCTGAACCCGCCAAAGGTTTTCGGCGATAAAGACTGGGTATGGATGAACGAATATTTTGCCAAAAGATATGTCAATACCGATCTGCCTCAAATGGTCTATTCCTCTGAGAATTCCGCCTCTGCGGTTACGGATGAATGGAAGACTTTTCAGGATGAATGGGGTATGAGTTTATACACCCCGCGGCAATGGCCTGACTGGACTATTTTTGCGCAGGGCAGCAACCAGAGCCCATCCGTAGAGGTCAATTCCGCCGCATCCTATCGTGATTTTGCGACATGGGTACAGGATCAGTGGTTGCGGCGCGGCATTGGCATATACTGGGACAATAATCGAACCAGGGTCTCTTTCAACCCGCGGAATTCGGCCGCCTATTTCACTGAGGACGGCGCAATTCAGCCGGCATTGGAACTATGGAGCCTGCGAGAACTCCACAAGCGAACATACAAGATTTTAGCCAAATATCGCGAGACTTACGGTCCGGGGCTGCACTGGTCATGCCACATGACGAATACACTAATGCTGCCATTACACTCGTGGGCAACAGTTATTCTGGATAACGAGGAGAGCAGAACGGAGGCATTTGACCCGGCGTTTGTCAGGACTGAATCCACCGGTTTTCAGGTTGGAGCACACGGCTATTCGCTGAAACATCTCTACGGTGAAAATAACGCAGTAGTCAAACCTCTTGACGAAAAGCAGAAAGCAAAGATATCCTGGGGAATGAGAATGGTGCATGAACTCGCCCGCTGCGGAGCGGCCGGAGGCAGTGCACTGGCCAAAGGCGACCGCCGTTCTCCTGAACAGGAGAAAATTGTACGTAATTTCGGCTACGGCAGAGACGATGTCAAGATTACCAATTATTGGAATCGCGATGCTCACCTGAATGTCACGCCCAAAGAAGTCAAATGGATCATGCTGGAACATAAAGACGGAAGAAGAATGTATGTGCTGTCAAGCTACTCGATCAAGCCGGTTAGTGCGGTTATTGAAACTGAGTCCTCACAATCAGTCCGAAACGTGGTTGACGCAGAAACTGGCGAAACGCTTGGCACATGGAATGGTAAGAAATTTGAAATTCCAATGTCTGGGCCATACGGTGTCAGAATAATTGAGGTTAAATAATGAAATCATCGCTTTTAAAGATTGCTGCATTCTCCGCCATATTGGTGATGGTTGCGACTGTTAATGTAGCAGATGAACCCCCGGGGAATGGCGCAGTGCTGTTCGCGGATAATTTTGAAAATAATATTTCCAAAGCATGGCTGACTGTCCGTAAAGTGAAAGTGGTTGAAGAAAATGGAAACCATTTTGCCCGCATGGAAGCTAATGATGCCCTGCTGAATTCTCCGCCGGCGAAAATCAACACTCCGGGTTCATGCAAACCGGAAGATATTGCCAGATGGACGAACTATGAACTATCATTCCGGTTCAGAGTCGGCAATCCCAAGGCGCCGGAAGGCAACAAAAATAGCGGAAGTATTTTGGCGGTGTCATGGAACATTGCACCCTCGAAAGAAAACCCCTACGAAAGTCGCGGGTTTTTCTTTTGCAACTGGCTCCCGAATCAGACCTGGTTCGGGAATGGACCATTCATAAGCTGGTATGGAAAAAATGAAAAATTTACAGACAAATATCTTAAATACGGGTTATTTGAATTTTCAGCAAAACGTCCACAAGTGACTGCTGACTGGCAAACGGTTAAAATTCGTCAGCAGGACGGCGGCAGCAAGATATTTTTTAATGACCAGCTTGTCTTTGACGGTGCCGATATACGGGCTGACGCCGGCGGATTTGCGCTTAAAACCAGTTTGTCTAAAAGCTACAATCCTGAATATATAGATATCGATGATATTAAAGTGGTCAAATTGGAAACAACTGTTAATCCATCAACCAGTGAGGTGAAATAATGAATGATTGCAGAAAAATATTAACCGCCGCTCTATTTGTCGCCGTAATAATGTATCAATATGCAGACATTCTTGCTGCGGATGTTCAGAATAATAAGATTCCCATCGTTGAAGCGATGAAGATAGATATTGAACCGGTTATTGACGGTAACCTGAAAGAGCCGTTGTGGACACAGATAGCCCTGGCGCAAAAAGGCGTGATGACCGGATGGCGTCTTTACGGTTCCGCGGTCAAGCAACCGACATTGGCGCCGCAGAACCGGATTGCTTATGTATGTTATGATGACAAATGTCTCTACATCGGAATGCAGGCTTATATGGTTGATGTAATGGAACTGAGTACCGACAAAAATACCTCAGTTTTTACCAATGACTGTCTTGAAGTGCATATCAAATTACCTAATGGTCAATACTATCAGCTTGGTATTGACGCGCTTGGACGTATCGGCGGCGGACAGATCACCGGATTCGGAGATATCCTTGCCATTCACGGCGCCGCCTCAATCGGTGATAATTACTGGACTGCCGAACTAGCTATCCCATGGAACTTCCTCGGCATTGTTCCTCAGAAGGGCCTTGAGATTGGCTTCAATCTCGCCGCAAATGTTTCAAATCAAGGTACAAAAGCCACTGCGCGACAACAGATCACCTGGGCCCCCTGCTACTGGGTAAAAAGTTACGAATCGAAACTTCGCTTAGAATGATAATGTAAAATGCGTGTTGTCCATTTAGCATGCAGTTGTAAAAACTGAATAATCAATGATTAATAATACAGCTCCTGTCAACAATGATTACCGCTCCCGTCCGGAACTGGCCGCTTATTATGCTGACCGCAAGCTGATGTGGCGGAACGTCATTCTGATTGGGATCAGTAATCTCGGCTGGGGGATGGCCGGCACGCTGACCGTGCCGCTCATCACCTTGAAACTGCT
>JBAWXM010000410.1:0-4495 GCA_037144075.1 Lentisphaerota bacterium
TGAAACCCGTATTAACGTTAACGGCTTACTGCTTAGCCTCCTCCTGTTTCACCAGAATAACCCGGTCAAGGAAAACTCCATTCTTCTGCGAGGAACCTTTTACATAGGACGGCCCTGTGTATTTGAAGGATATCCAAGTTTCCCAGACATTGTAGCCGGGTAATCCGTCTGCCGCAGTAGGATTATTTTTCCAGTTCAATCGCAATATCCTTGGCATCGAAAAACTTACCGGTATTCTTTCCTTTCGGAGTATCCAGTTGAACACGCAATTGTGCCTCAAATTTTATCGCACCTTCAGGAACATCGAGGATCTTCTCCAGCGCCGTCCATTCTTCATTCAATTTAAAAAACACCCCGTCATATTTAATGACCTTTTTCTCATCTGAAAAAGCGATTAAGTACCATGCCCCTGAATGGAGTCCTGAAAATGCCACATCTGTGCGGTATCTCAAAGTCACCTTCACCTGCTTGGCTCCGTTCAGAGGTGTTGAAGGATAGGCGACTTTGGCTATATTGCCGCCTATGTCTTCAATGTGAAAGTATTTCTGTCCGCCTTCTTCCATGACTTTCGCCGATGTCAATTGCCATTCCGGAGCGAGATTGCTGAGATCCGGCGCAATCTTTTCTCCAGCAAAAATTGTTGCGCCCATCATTGCCAAACTTACCCCGATTACTGCTTTCAATTTCATAACTTATCCTTTTTAGTTTTGTCAGATTTTTACTCCGACTATTGCTTTGTAATTACCGTTTTTAATCCGCCCTGACGTTAACGGCTTACTGCTTAGCCTCCTCCGGTTTCACCAGAATAACCCGGTCGAGAAAAACTCCGTTCTTCTGCGTGGAACCTTTCACGTAGGCCGGGCCGGTGTATTTGACCGATAGCCAGGTTTCCCAGACATTGTAGCCGGGCAATCCGTCTGCCGCAGCAAATGCACTGTTCAAATTCACAGAGGCATACCAGTAAAATCCCCAGAGAAAAGTGTTCGGGCCGAAATCAAAAGCGTTGATCTTGTACCAGTGATATTTTTCATCCTGCGGCACATCGGTTCTGATGGTTGAGGCGCTGCGTTTGTCGCTACGGCTGTAGATACCAAAACTATTGGGATACAATCCGCCTGCAAATGGCTTTGAAAGATCATGCTTCTCATCGATCGCATAGTCCTTCTTCGCACTGCTGAGATCATATCCCGCCTTTCGACAGACAAGCGCCTTACCCACCTCCGAATCCGGATCGATCTCGATTTTTGAGGTGCTACTTTCAGACATCTGCATCCAGGCAAACTTCAGGATCTTCTTGCATTCTTTGAGATGATCCGGCACCGGAATCTCCAACAGCATTCCGGCGATATCCGTTTCAAGTTGCTCCTTATCCTTTTTCTGACGTTCTGCAGGACTCCCTGCTTGCTCAATCCGACTCAGTCTCGCAACACGATATTCGGCAACCAACTCTTCCTTCTTTAGTCCAGTGCGCTGGAGGAAATCGTATTGCGGATTATTAATGATGGCCGCCAGCGGTGTTATCTTTTCCTGCTGAATCCGGCGATAGTAGTCGCTGCCAGGCGGCACTGCCGCCTGTGCCTGTTTAAGCAATTTATAAACCTTTTCCAAAAAAGCGCCATCGGTATAGGTGCGAACTGGATTGAAGATGTAGTAAAGCGGCTTTTTCTCATTTTTTACGGACTGGCGCAGCAAGGTCAGGAATTCTTCCATGGCTGGTGCGGCTGGCCCATAGCAGCCAGTCATATATTCCTTAATCAGAGTTTCCTCCGGCAGTGACACGTCCGCCATCAGTTGAAGTCCGAGATAAACCTGCAAATCATAGAAGTTCTGTGGATTTTTTTTGCAGAACTCATTCTCGACCATCATCGCCTCCACCCCGGATGCGGCAAAATAACGCAAGTCAGGCGCAATGGCGTCAACCATAGTTTCAATTCGTGGCGGGTCAAAGTAAACGCCTGTAATTCCCATATTCCAGTAATCCCAGACAGCCAGTTTGGCCCCGAGTTTTTTCCAGCCGTCTAGGCGCGCCTTCTGCTGGACGTTTAACTCGCTTGTCAGCGGCCTGTAGCAGTCGCTGCGGGTGTAGAGATCGCACCATTGCATAATCACATTGTCAGAGGGACGAATATTTTTCGGCGGATCCTCTGTCTCTACATAGGCAAAGGTCATGATTTTGACATCGGGGTATTCTTTGGCGATAGCCTCAGCCACAAAATTGACATACTGCAACAGCGGACCAGCCTGACTGCCAGCCGCTTTGGCTGCGGTTTCGCAGTTGTTGCAACGGCAATAGTCAGTATTGTCGTTCTGACTTATCTGATAGGTGACCGGCCACTTCCACTTGGGCAATTCCGCCCGATCTTTTTTTATACATTCGCGCAACTCGGCAAGCGTTATATTCCAGACTTCACGATTGGTCCAACAGAGAGTTCCCTCCTGATTGCACCCTCTCTCCTTCGGCATATTAATGAATTTCCCCTTGTTGGAATAAAATTCCGGATTGGAGGCCGCATACTTTCGCGGATCAACCCAGAAAAATTCATTGTGGCACCTCGTGGCATCCTTGTTCTTGGATAGCCGGTCATAGGCGCTGCTATAGGTGTTGGCGAAGTTACGGGACTGCCAGGCACTGACTTTGCCTGACTGGCCGAAATCCCATGAAGGCAAATAAATATTGCGCCCGGTAAATGATGGTTTACGGCGAAGATCCAGAGACGTCAGTGGTAAATTCTCCCGTTTCGGGATTACTTCGCAGTCCCAGGTGAAGAAGTGGCAGCCAAGTTCCCGTTGAAGAAAATGATGAACTCCATTCCAAGTGCCTCTGGGCTGACCGCCGCCGATAATCAGATTCGGGCCGACAGTGCGGAGGATATATTCCTCTTCCGCAAAGCTCCCCAAATCGATCCCGGCTTTTTGGGCAAAAGCGGTTTGCCCGACGTAAAAGGCAGACTCGCCTGGGAGCGCTTTGTCTTCAGCCTGCAGGGAATAATTACCGCCGGTAATCTTCTCCAGATAGGTCTTCAATTCGTCTGCCGCCTTTTTTTCCGGTTCAATCGCATTGACCGCATACACAATGACGGTTGGCATTTTGCCGGGCTTTGTTTGCGGTGCTGTCTCCCCTTTGGAGGTCAGACAGTTTGTTAAGACACAGCCGGCTATCGCCAGCAAGATGAACATTTTTTTACTCATTCTTTCTAAATCCTTATGTTTTAAAATTTCTCTTTTTTATGTTTTTTATCTTGTCGGATTTTTCCCCGACGGGCGTATTGCTGCAATAACCGTATTTTGTGTATTGCAATCAGCTCATTTTGCTAATTTTAAAACATGGGTTTAGGGTTTTTCACGCAGAGGCCATTCCACGGTAGCCGTCTTGCCATGTCCGCATATAATGGAGACCCAGGTATTACAACACCGTTAGGAGCGCGAAAGTCTACTTGAATACGAGTCAAAGTTCGTGCGTTACCGCCGATCATTACAGTACACATGGAATTATTATGATCACTGCGGCAAGTCCCCCATTGAGTTTCCCAATGTCCGTTTGCTTCGGCGTTTGCAATTTTGCCATCAGTCTCGCCAATCAGCAGCATCTCGGTCGGTTGAGGTATTTTACCAAATTTCAGCGGCGGTTTGTTTGCGTTAAAATCGGCTTGCGGTAGAGTTAAATTACGGTTGATTCCATAAGACAGATGTATGATATTGGGGGATGTGCATACAGGCATGTGAGTGTCAGATGGACAAATCATAACTTTTGCGGGATACGTGGCAAGCCCTAAATTACCAACACGTTTCCCGGTTACATAATTATACGTAAGCGATGCCCAACTAGCGGTAGTGGGAGATCCTGCTGCGGATGGTGGAATATAGTCACTATTGTCTCCGCCATACATAATCGAACCAGTGCCGAGTTGTTTAACATTATTAAGACAGGTGCTAGTCTTAGCCTTTTCCCGCGCTTTATTCAGCGCCGGCAGCAGCATTGAGGCTAAAATCGCGATGATAGCGATCACGACGAGGAGTTCGATGAGTGTAAAATTCGTTGCGGTACTGATTCTATCTCTACCCTTCTGAAGACTGCATTTTCTCATACTGCACCTGCTGTTTTTAAGACCGTTTTTTTTCATTTTACACCTCTTTCTTTTAAGTTTTAAATTACTATTTTTTACAACTCACGACCTCTAGATTCCGCAGCCGGCCCAAACGCCAGAACTTCCCAACTTTTTCTGCCTTCAACTTCCGCACTTTAGAACTCCTCCAATCTCCTGATTGGTCCCGCGACTGCGGGATTAGAACTTCTTCTGCGGCGCTGCTGTTGATTTTCTGACAACCAGCCTCACTTCCAGTTTCCGGTTTTCTACTTTGTCCAGAATATCGACTCTTTTATTCTTTATCGTCTCTATCAGCATATTCGCTGTTTCCCTGCCCATCTGTTCAAACGGCTGAGCCACCGTAGTCAACGGGACTGTCGCATATTTTGCAACATCCAGATCGGCAAAGC
>JBAWXM010000411.1:0-4494 GCA_037144075.1 Lentisphaerota bacterium
ATTTCTGACATATGGCAATTTGAAATGCAGATGTAATTTCATTCGGAATTGCTGGGGCGCAGTATAATTTTGACAACTTTTATTATTTGGGCTGGCAGGACAATAAAAACGCAGTTATATTTCAATGAGAACATTGCCACAGTGGTAAAATTAATGCAACGTTATAAGGAAAACCAATGCGCATAATATTTTTTCTGACATTTATTGCTAACATGGGATTCATTCTGCTTTCTCTAGCTATGCTGCCGACCAAAGTGGCATGTCATTTTGGAACTAACGGTGTTGCAAACGGCTGGATGGATAATTATGTCAATTGTATCATCATGGCTGGTTTGCAGATTTTCTTTTTTTGTATCTTTTATTTCCTTCCGCAACTGATTTTCCTGTTCCCGCCATGCCTGGTTAGCCTTCCCCATAAGGAATACTGGTTGAAGCCCTGCATGAAAGATCTAACTATCAAAAAAATACAGAATTTTGTGTACAGTATCGGAGTTGCGCAGTTCCTGCTTTTATTTACTGCTGGATTGCTTGCGCTTGAAGCTAATTTATCCAAACCGGTCAAATTAAATATATATGTGTTTTACACCGCGCTAAGTTTTTTTTCAGTCTATCTTGCCGGATGGATAATTATGTTTTACCGCGCATTCAGGATACCTTCAGACGCGCAACAATGATCTTGTAAAGATAATTTAAATTAGTTACTAACTATGGTTTATTAAAAATCTGAACACAAAAAATACAGCAGAGCCGTCGGCTCTATCCGGATTTCAGGCAAAAAGTCATTCAATGACTGCGAATCGTTATTATGCCTAGACTATATCTAAGTGATGCTCCAGGACTTCATCTTTGTGAGTATTGGTGAGCGAACTATCAAACCGGAGAAAAGCATCTTCTCTGTTTTTTATCTAGTCTGGAAAACCAGAAGATACGGGATCGCCGGTTTGCCGTCGGTATCTTTGAACCCCATGAATTTCTGTGAGTTGATCCAGATGACGTAAGTCTTTTTCGGCTCAAGTTTGACGTTGATTACACATGTTTTTTTATCGTCCAGATATTTCGGATTCCCGACTATCTGCGGAAATGAGTCTTTTGACATCTGCGACCATGACCAACTTCCGTCTGTCATTTCTTTGCTGAATGTGACCTTGATTTGCGTTGTTGTCGCTGCGTCTACGTTTTTGTCGCCAGATTCCGGAACTGTTTTGACGACTGACGGCGGAAGAGCCTTGACCGAAGCTTCCTGTCCCCAGGCAAGCCCTGTCGCTACCCACATTAAACATATTAACCCCGCGATTACTCTCTTCATGATTGCTTACTCCTTCTATCTTTTTTGGTTTTGTAAAAACTCTTACCCGTCATTTATTTTCATTCTCTAAAATAACTTCAAACCATCAAAAGGCAATAGAAATTTTTAGCCAATATTCAATAAACTGCTTGCCTGCAATATGTAGTTGAAAAAATTTCAAGAATATATTACTTGCCTGAAATGAGAGATTTTTTATCTTGTTGCAAGCAGATAAGAATGCTGTTTATTAGGTCTCCAATAGAGTTACCCACCTTAATAAAATAGAGGTATCCTTGCCTGAAATATCCTTGAATTATCCAGCTTAATTTGAAGCGAAATGATATTCACTCAAATTTAAAAACAATTCTGGTTTCGGCATAATACACGATGAAAGTTAGCTCCTGGCAGTGCGGAATGCACTGCCAGGAGCTTTTTCATTTTAACCACAAAACAATAAAGGAATTCAAGCTATGCATTCAATTAATGAAAAGTCGAAAACGATCATGAAAGTATTAATCGCACAAATGGACGACGGCTATTTGAAGCTGGACAATGCATCCGGAACTTTCATGCCGTTGAGCATGGAGAAAGTCACAGACGAACCAGGCTTTACCGCCGTTTATTCCCTTGCCCATTACGGGGAACAGAACGGCGACCTGATGGCCGACCCTGAAATAACTTTCGGCGAAAGCGATCACGAGTTTTACCCGTTGAGCTTCCGGAATGATTATGTCGGTGTTTATCAGGAAGTGATTGCCGAACAGGTCAACCTCAAACGGCAGAAAGAACTTGCAGATTTTACCGCGATATGGCTAATGGAAATCGTTGAACAACAGAGCATCAAGCTCTGATAAAACCAAAAACAGGAGAATTGAATCATGCTTTTAATCAACAAATCCGAACTGTCCAGAGTGCTGACCGTATTATCAAAAGTTGCTCCAACCAAAAGCTCCACTCCGATACTGAAATGTGCAAGACTGCAAACAGTTGACAGGCAGACAGTATCACTGACGGTCACCAATCTGGATGAGTTTTTCACCTGCCGGATAAAAGTGTCAGACGCGCCGGAAGGCCTTGACGCGTTGTTGCCTATCCCCGAAGTGAAAAGTTTCATCAAAGATAACCGGCGTGTACTGATCCAGATTGAGCCTATTGCGCCTGGTGGTGTAAGCGTCGCTGAAATCACGGGTGGGCAGTTGGCAAAGCGGGAGTTTCCCGCGCCGGAAACAAAAGATTTTCCGGTATTGCTGCTGCCATGTCCTGAAAAGATGTTTACCACGCCGCCAGATTTCATTCAGACATTGAAAGAAGTCACACCTACTATTTCACTGGCCGACAGTCGAACCGTGCTGCATGGCTTCCTGTTGAGCAAAAACGGAATAGTGGCAACCGATGGAAGAGAACTTTGTTGCGTCCCCTATGACCTGCCATTAAAAGGAAGCTGCATACTGCCGATTCCGAATTGCTTATTCACGGCAGAATTCCTGAAAGCTGCTACTAAATTAGGTACGGCTCAAAACGGAACTCACACCTGGGCGACAATCGAGGTTGATGACTGGAGTTGGACGGCAAAATGTATTGCCGGCCATTATCCGAACTGGAAACAGGTTGTTCCGCAAGATGGAAATCTGTCTTTCAGCATGACGTTGGACAAATCCCAAACCGGAAAATTTGCCGATGCGTTAAAGCAACTTACGAATAAGGATTCACTGCATATGTTGCAACTCAAGACCGATGAAGACATTCTTGAGGTTTTTGCTGACTGCGATCCTGAGCAAAAAACGGAATGCAGATTAATCGAAGCCACAGGCAAATTGCCGGAGGATGGAATTTTCGTCAACCGTAATTTGCTGGTGCGGGCGTTATCGCTCGGACACCATACTTTCACCTGTAATCCGGAAGCATACAGTCCGATAGTCGCGACCGGAGGACTTGGCAAACTTGTCTTCATGCCGATAAACGTAAAAATTGATCCCGTAACTGTTCCGAATAACGAACAACAAACCCATGAACCAGAAACTAACCAAATGGAGAATGAAACCATGAAAAACAACAATGCAACCGCACCCGGAACAAACAAGGCAGCAACAACCGAAACCGCAAAAGCTCCGGTTATTCCGGCGACTCCTGACAACGGCTTCAAAGTCGTTACCGCACCAACCCAGCACGACAGTTACGATGAACTGCTGGAATGTGTTGAGGAATTGCGCGGCTCCATCCGCACGATTAACGAGCAGGCCGCCAGTCTTACCCGTAAAATCAGAGACCAGCAGGCCAGCTTCAAACGTCGCGAAAAGGATAGGAAAGCCGCAAGAGAAGCGATTGAAAAGCTGAAAGTATCCGGTTTCTAACCGGAGATACCCAACCGTAAAATTCCACAACCAATGAGCCTGCTTCTGGGATAATATCCAGGAGTGGGCTTCATTACTTTTATGAGGTTATCATGCCGTCAGTCGTTTATATCCGTAAGCCAGTCGGTAACGGCTGGAGCATTGTCAAAGCCATTAAAATTCAGCCGTCTGATGAAGCGGCGTAAAATCAGGAGAAGAAATCATGTTGAAATTAAACACAGCTTATGCCAAGAAAGTACAGGGCGATGTACAGTTCAGCTCTAAGAGCTACCACGCGTCAATTGAATGCGAACTGCCGGACGGCCTTAGCGAAAGTCAGATCAAAGATAAAATCCATAATACCTTTGAACTGGTCAGAGCTTCCGTTGAAGCTGAAATCGGCAACGTCCAATCAAGCGGTTCAGAGAGCAGGCAGTCGAATGGGCATATTCGCTATCCGCAGAATAAACGCGGTTCAGAGAAAAAGCAGGACACAACGCCAGCTAGTACCAGGCAGCTTAACTATCTGCTTGACCTGGCGCATGAAAAAGGCGTGAAGCCAAGAGAAATCATGGAGCGTTCCGGAGTGGATGAGCTGTCATTGCTGACCAAATCAGAATGCTCTGCACTGATTGACGAACTCAACGGCAAGTCCAAGGTTGCTGCTTAAACAGTTAGAACCCGGCGCGAGTGGGGTGCGTTTTAATCGCCTCCCGCTTGCGTCCGGTCTAAAACTATTATCTGGAGGTTAATTATGCCTACTATACGTGAATTGCGCGAGCAGCCACATTGGTCTTATTCTGCGCTGAACACATACTTGAATATGTGCTCGCTGAAATATGCGTTTCAGTATGTATATAAAGCAGAATCTGAACGGAC
>JBAWXM010000412.1:0-4444 GCA_037144075.1 Lentisphaerota bacterium
CTTTCCCAGGTTTTGAACCCGTTAGCCGGAAGAGGAAATGAAGCTCATCTTAAACAAACACTTTAATAACAATGCAAAGGCAATCAATTTTGAAAATCTGGCAAATTATGAAAGGTTATGTTTGAATTTCCGCTTTTTAAGTTGCAAATAATTAACAGTTTACGCATTCAGTTCTGAATGATTTAGCAGTGCTTGGCGCATGGCCGCGGCGGAAAGGAATTGATGGGAATTCCAGCCGTGATTTATACCGGCCTGAATATTTTCCGGCTTGTCATCAACGTAAAAATACGGTTTACCGTATTGTGCTTCAAACGCTTTGTACATTGCCACGCCAGGTTTTCCGGCATTGACTTTAAAGCTGAAAACGCCGCCGGTGACCAGATTGGCAAACGACAGCTTGCGGTATACTTCCAATAAATGGACACTGGATGTATCAGAAAAAAAGATCAGCCGGTACCCTGAGTCAACCAGTTCCGACATCAGTTCAGGCATTCCATCCATATCGCTGCCGATAATAATATTCCAGCCGTCAATCATCTCATTGTCCGTAAATCTGCCGCCAGTTGCCCTGCGGAATTCCGCAAGCCATTCTTTGTCATCAATCAAGCCGCATTCAAACTTTTCCACGGCCTGCAGAAATTCTAACGGAATCTCCCGGAGGTTGTTGAACCCGAAATATTTGCAGCACAAATCATGCCGGATATTCAAACAGACGCCCCCGATATCCAGGGCAATTATCTTTTCTCTCACGAACAACTCTCCGTTTTGGGTTTCTATAGTTTTAAACGTTTTTAAAAGGGCTTAAACAGTTGTGTCAATGAACGGTTGCCAGATTGCATTGTTTTCTGAATTTCCGGTTCCCGTTCTTATTTGAAATTATTTTTTAACCACAAAGACACAAAGGCACAAAGAAAACTTTGTATTTTTATTTTTTACCATTCACTCTGTATTGGATATTCCGTTTTATCCTTGTTCCCAGTCTTCTGTATTTCCTTCGTCAGTTGGATATTCCGTGTTGAATATTGATTATTGAATATTGATCTCTGGTTTTAAGTTTTATTCTGACTTCCCTGTCTTTCGCGGACAAAAACCCCCTTTTAAGGTATTTCCAAAACTGTTTCAAATTCCGTAAGACATTCGCAGCCGTCGGCGGTTACCACCACCATATCCTCCAGCCTCATTCCGCCCCATTCCGGATAATAAACCCCCGGCTCGACCGTAAGAACTTCGCCGCCGCTTAGCGGCGTGTGGTTTTTTGGACCCAGGCGCGGGTTTTCGTGAATTTCCAGCCCGACGCTGTGCCCAAGACTGTGAAAAAAACCATAATTGCGCCCATCCTTCTGACCGGTGGGGAAACCATAGTCTTCAAGTTTTTTTACTGCAAACAAATAGACTTCCGATGGAATTGCTCCGGCCTTGATTAACTCTTTTGAGCAGTCTCTGGTTGCTTTTACCGCGTCAAACGCTCTTTTTACGATTTCAGGAGCGCTCCCTTTGACAAAGGTGCGGGTGATATCCCCCCAGTAGCCCGTTGCCGAAAGTCTGGGGAAAATGTCAATAACCAGAGGCCGGGATATAACCAGCGGCCCGGTACCGATATTGTGCGGTTCCGCTCCGTGCTGACCGCAGGCAACAATGGTAGATTCCGCAACCGCCCCGAAACGCATGAGCTCAAGATTGATTTCGAAACGCAAAATTTCGGCGGTAAGCGGTTCGCCCTGCCAGATCAATATTTCATTTGACCGTGAACATATCTGTGCTTCAGCCAGAATTTGACCGGCCCGGCGCATGCCTTTTTCTGTTATCCGCATGGCATGGGCGATTTTGCTGATTTCCTCCGAAGATTTATGCCGTCTTTCCGGAAAAAAATCATCGTTTTTGCAGACCACGCTCAAGCCGCCACCGCGTAACGCATCCGCCAGATAAAGCGGAAAATCTTTCGGTACAACATATTCTGTAATGGCCAGCTTGTTCGCCAGCGCCTGAACCGTTTCGACCATACCGCCGCCGGAGGCAAATTCCTCCATCCGGAGGACATTGACATCCGGATGCCGTTCCCGGATGCCCCGGTCATGTTCCAGTGCGGATAGAATAATGCCTTTTTCGCTTCCGCAGCGAAAGAAGATAAACGCGTCAACGGCACGGAAACCGGAAGCGTACAGCATATCTGCCGATTTCTCGCTGTCAGCCACAATCAACTCTGCTTTTTTCATTTTCCGGTTCTCTAATCCTTCATTTATCATTTGCAATAACAGCAACCCAAGCCATATTCCATAAATGGACGAAACATAATAGTATATACTCTGCACGGTTGAAAATTCAACATAGATTACGAAGATTTTGAGAATTGGTTCGTATTCTGGGAGGCTGCCGATACCGGGGTATCGAAGGCCTTGAAGAGTGCGAATCTAAAATCAAAAGATCGCAACCGCTTTGCGGTGAATGTCTTGCGGCCGTCTTTTTCCGATCCTCCTTCCGGCGATATTTATATCGCCCGTCAGTCGGACCGAAAAAATCCAATCCACAATCCTATTCATCTCTGTTGAATTTTCAACCGCGCAGAGTATAATAGAAACTAATAATTTATCAATTATCAAAGCGGGTATTCATGACAACCGGAACAGTTTTTCTTTATATTTTGATCTTTCTCAGTTCGTATCTGATCGGCTCCGTTCCCTGGGCTTATCTGATCGGCAGAATGTACGGCCGCGACCTGCGCAAGGAAGGCAGCGGCAATATCGGCGCCACCAACGTCACCCGGGTGATCGGCAAATTCTGGGGCAGGGTCTGTTTCCTGCTGGATATGATAAAAGGCTTTCTGCCGGTATTTATCGTCACCATGCTGATTAAACAGCAGGTTATCGCCGATGTCAACGATCTGGCGCAGATTATCGCCGCCGCCGGCGCGGTGACCGGACACATGTTCTGCGTCTTCCTCAAGTTCAAAGGCGGCAAGGGAATTTCCACTTCCGCCGGCTGCCTGCTGGCAATGGCCCCATATTCATTCGCCATCTCCGGCATTGTCTGGGTGATCGTGTTTCTGATCGGCAGATATGTCTCGCTGGCCAGCATCGCCGCCGCCGCCGTGCTTCCCGTCAGTGCAACCTTTTTTGCCATGATGAAAGTTAATGGCAAAGCGATATATCCGGTGTCGGTCTATATCCTGATTTTCCTTTATCTCCTCGCCATACTGGCGATATTAAAGCACACCGGCAACATCAGACGGCTGATTAGCGGGACAGAACATCGCTTCGACAAGAAAAATTCAAAGACAGAGAAAGAGAATCCAAAATGAGAGTTACAGTATTAAGCGACGGTGCCTGGGGAACCGCTTTGGCGCTCGTTCTTTGCGCCAACGGACACGAAGTCTGCATGTGGGGGCCGTTCCCCGAATACCTGGCTCAGATGGAGTCAAGCCGGGAGAACTCACGTTTCCTGCCCGGAGTCATTCTGAGCCGTAATTTGCAGTTCGACCATGACATCGCATCCGCCGTGCGGAACAGCGGCATTCTCCTGCTGGCGACCCCGTCGCAATATATGCGCAGCGTCCTGTTAAAATTGAAAGACCATTTCAATCCGCAGCAGCATCTGCTGGTGAATGTCGCCAAAGGCATCGAAAACGATTCGCTGCTCAGAATGAGCCAGATTTGTGCTGAAATACTGGGGTCGTGCCGCTATGTGGTGCTGTCCGGCCCGAGCCACGCGGAGGAAGTCTCCCGCGAAGTCCCGACCGCCGTTGTCGCGGCGGCGGCGGACATAAAACTGGCGGAACAGGTGCAGCAGGTTTTCATGAATGATTATTTCCGGGTCTATACCGCCACCGACTATGTGGGGGTTGAACTCGGCGGAGCATTGAAAAACGTCATGGCGATTGCCGCCGGCGTGATCGACGGCATGAAACTGGGGGATAATCCGAAAGCCGCCATGATGACGCGCGGCATCGCGGAAATGAGCCGCCTCGGCGCGGCATTAGGCGGCGACCCCAAGACTTTCGCCGGACTCAGCGGCATCGGCGACCTGATCGTCACCTGCTGCAGCGGACACAGCCGCAACCGCCATGTCGGCGAGGAACTCGGACGCGGCAAGAAAATTGATGAAATCCTGAAAGCCATGGGCATGGTCGTCGCCGAAGGCGTAAAGACTTCAAAAAGCGCCTATTGTTTGGCCCGGCAGGCGGGCATCGAGGTTCCCATCATAGATCAGGTTTATGCCGTGCTTTATGAAGGCAAAGAGGTAAAAACCGCCATCCGCGAATTGATGACCAGAAAAGCCAGAACCGAAATGGAATAGCACAAGGCGGATTAAAACCGAATATCCAATATCCAACACCGCGCGGCATAGCCGCAACCAAAAAATACACCTTAACCACGAAAAGCACGAAAATTCACGAAAAAAGCCAATACAGTTTTACCACAGAGGACGCAGAGCACACTGAGGAAAGACA
>JBAWXM010000413.1:0-4375 GCA_037144075.1 Lentisphaerota bacterium
GCCTCATCTATATGATTAAAAATGAAAATACCAAATTCTAACAAGTATATTATTCAGTCTAAGTGAAAAAGCTTCATTGCGCCTGTATTGTTGACTGATTTCCCGGTGTTGCAGTCACGTCTTCATCCTTATCTATGCCTCTACCATTTCTATGCATCCAATCCACCTTGCCTTTAGACATCCGGCATCCGGTCGCAACTCCCTTGTGGAAATATTCAAGGGCTTTAACATCGTCCTGCTTCACGCCTTCGCCATTTTGATACATAATGCCGATTTTATAGTTGGCTTCTGCATATCCCAAATCTGCTGCTTTCTTGTACCACTCAAGGGCTTTAACATAATCCGGACGAGTAATACCGTGATTACCCGTATAATACTTGTACCCGATTTCAAATTGCGCGTCCGGATAACCGGCGGCGGCTTTCTGACACCACTCCGCCGCCTTGGCTTCATCTCTTTCCACTCCGCTGCCCATTGCATACCTGACGCTTAATTCATACTGCGCTACCGGAATTCCTGACTCTGCATCTTTACGACATTGCTCAAAAGAATTTGAGTCATCCTGCCGGGGTTCGACTACAGGGGCCTCAATTTCCTCCGTCACAGGCTCAGCTATCAATGTCATTCCTGCCATGCCGGCCACAACAAAGACAAGCATGATTACTGCCGCCAGCAGTGTCCTTCTGCTTCTGGAATCATCTTCAAAGTAAGTAACCAATAATTTCATGCTCTCCTCCTGTAATTACTTTTTACTTCCGCCTGCATTGCGCTGCCATACTACTTCTTTTCTTTCGGCTTCAGCATGACGCTTGTACGCCCTTCTTCAATCTCAAGCGACAAATCAGCCATCGTGGCAAGTGATATCAGGGCTTTGCGCAGGGTTATATTTCTGACAGACATATATATCCTGGATTTATTTTCCTTGTCCATTAGAACAATGTTCACCCCTTTCCTGTCCGGGTCCAGCAGTTTTCCCTGGCCGGCAAGATATTGAATAACATCATTTATATTTGCGTCATGGAACTGAATCTGGGGGATGATAATTGAATCAAGTTTCTGGGACAATGATGCGCTGGAAGGTCGAGCTGGCGTGCTTTCTGCCAGACAGGACAATCCACCAGCAAATATTACACTCAATACTGCAATTGCAGTCTTCATAATCTTCAATCTCCTGCTTTAAATATAATTGGGATTTTCATAAAGTCGATTCCTGAAACTTCTACTCTTTTGATATTACAGGATGCTACCTTTATGTTTTTTATGTCAACTAGATCGAAAAAGTCATTTACTGAGTTGTTCAGAGTACTGCTTGCGGGAATGGTATTCCATAAATTCATGGTTGAACAGCTTCATCATAACCAGATTCCAGCTCTCGTTTTCAAACTGCCGGGCATGCTCACGGAACTCGTACTCGGTAAAACCTAATTTCCTGTAACAGGCGATGGCCGGTTTATTGAAATCGAACACTCCGATATTGATTTCCATCAGCCCCAGGACATTGAAGCCGTAATTTAATGCTTCAGCCACCATCGCGGTACCCATACCTTTGCCGCGATCTTCTGCCTGGCAAATGAGTGCACGCCCCAGACAGGCGGACTCATTTGCATAATCGATATTCATTAACTCAATATGCCCGACCGCCGTTCCGTCGCCCTGACGGAAGGCGGTGAACATGAAGTGCGAAGGTTTACCGCCTCGGGTCCGTTCAAGGCTTTTCAAGAGCTGGGCCCTGTCCAGCGGGTACTGGTACTGGTGTCCCGCCCATTGCAGGAGAAACCGCTCATCCGGAATCCTGCCGATAAGGTGGTGGATATCCGCTTCTTCAAAATTTCGCAACTTAACCATGTTTGTCATTCCTTTCAAAACCTCGCTGATCGTTTGCTCCTTACTGAAACCTTATTTTTGCATATAGCACGAAAATCATTCTTCCATCCATATTTCACGACCGGACGCATTCTCGCCGTCAGGCAGATATTTAATCAACTTTATAAAATATTTTCTGGCGGCTTCCTTATGTCCGTTTTTTGCCAGAAGCACACAGATGTTATTCAAAATAATGCACGCCTGGTTATCGCTTTTTAAGTATTCGTCCGCAGCGGCGCAGAACTGAGGGGTGATGTTTATCGTATCTGCCTCGTAAATGCCTGATTTCTCGAAACACCTCGCATAATCCCCTGCTTCCTCTTTCAACTGTGCATAGAGCTCTATATACAATTCCAGTGCCTCCGCCGGCTTGCCTGCTTTCTTATAAAGCAATGCGCACGCTAATTTTTCCTGGAATTCCTGATTATTCATGCTATCCGCATTCCACCTCTCTCTGTATTTTTACTGCAAGACTATCCATATTGCTTAAAACGCCTCCATGCTTTAAGCCATTCTGTAGATTAATATCAGCAAGATTACAACCAGACATATGCCAATCCCCCCGGCTACGGCGTACAATTTTATCCTTTTACGCTTCAAAAAAAGCGCCATTTTCTGATCGTTGTGCAATATTTCGGCTGAATACCACTCCACCAGCCATAAGTTCAGGCGGATGGCGTAGTCATATAGTTCCACTTTCGCATTTAATTCACTTAAAAAATCGTCCAGTTTAAGGTTAAAATTATTATGCTGGTGTTTATGATTGTTGATATCCGGATATTCAGCGTCCTGCATGAGTTTTTCTTCATAGGAGAAATGCTCCAGCGAATAAACAATCAGCTCTTCAATCAGGGATTTTAATTTATTTTTATCCAGCCTCAAGGAATCCAGCATTCTGAAAAGAGCAATAACCAGCTCCATCAATTCCTGGTGATGCAGGTCGATCAAGGGAATGTCTGTTTTTATTTTGTCCAGTCCATGATCGATATTACCCCGTTCATAATCAATCTCCATCCCGTACAGTATGGACTTGATGTCTTTTAATTTATTCTGGTTTTCCGCGCTTAAAGTCATCCGAATTTATCCTGTTTAAAACCCATCCGCACCGTACTTCTCCTCCGTCATTCTATTATAATTAAATTTTCTAATCGAAACTGCTGGAAGGCATATCGCCTTAAACCGCAACTTCGCCTGAAATTTCCGCTACTGCGGGGTAATCGCCGATCACCGGTATCTTCACGTCCGGATTTTTGTGCCTGGCCAAATCTGCAACAGCACCGAGCAGTTCAGGCCGGGTAAAAGGTTTTTTCAACGTGACGTCAGCTCCAAGCGCACCGGCAATATGCAGATACTCTTCAGCGCATACTTTGCCACCGCCGGACATGGCTAAAATCTTGATATGAGGCCAGTCCTGTTTGATTTCTATAATCGTTTCTATGCCTTCCTTCTCCGGCATGACGATGTCGGTAATGACCATGCCAATATCCGGATCGCTTTTTATTGCCGCAAGTCCCTCATTGCCGTTGCCCGCCACACTGACAAAGTAACCTTCCCCCAGCAGTACTTCGCGGATGAATTCCCTTACGGCTTCGTCGTCTTCAATAAGTAAAATCTCCATATTCTACCTCCTCGATAAATTGATGGTTTCATTAATACTTGATGCTAATATATGAAGTTTCACCGGTTTTTTAAGAATCTGCCGGATGCCGCAGCGTTCCAGCGCCGCCATTTCATCAATGTCGCTGCCGTATCCGGTCATCAGGATGACCGGCAGCTCCGGACTGGCAGCGTGTATTTGCTCCGCCAGCTCCAGACCGGTCATCCCCGGCATCGCCAAGTCGGTAATGACCAGATCAAATTTTTCCTGATTCCGGGTTATCCGCTCAATCGCTTTCACCGGCAAGGTTTCCGTTGCGATTATATACCCGAGTCTGGAAAGCATGGCCAGCATCAATTGTAGATTGGCCGGTTCGTCATCCACAAACAACACCCGTCCTTTGCCACTGACCGGACTGCCGGCATCCCGGCTTTCCTCCGCGTCCACTTCGATGACCGGCAGGAAGATTTTGAACGTCGAGCCCATTCCTTCCGCACTGGCGACCGTGATTTCCCCTTTGCAACTCTGCACTATACCGTACACCACCGACAAACCGAGCCCCGTGCCTTTATTGACCGGCTTGGTGGTGAAGAACGGTTCGAAAATGCGTTCCATGGTGGCCGCATCCATGCCGGTTCCGGTATCGGTCACCCGCAGCATCAGATACTCAAGCTCCGGATTGCAGCATGCCGGGCAGTCAGCCGCGGCAACCTCACGTAGTTCAATGGTAAGCGTACCCCCGGCATTTTCCATCGCATGGAAGGCGTTAGTGCAGAGGTTTAAAATTATCTGATGGATATGGGATGGATCCGCCAAAACATTCCTGCAGGGATTGTCGATATGCTGTTCAATCGCGATCGTGGCCGGGATTGCAGGGCGGAGCAGTTTCAACGCCTCCTTGAGCAGCAGACGGAC
>JBAWXM010000414.1:0-4369 GCA_037144075.1 Lentisphaerota bacterium
ATACATATTTGATCCTGAAGATCATTGCGGGGGCGCTTAATGGCTCATTCCCGTTTTATCACTGACTCTTTAATAAACATTATACAACAGAAAATCGATAAAGTCAAGAGTCTTTATGCCGGTTGTAGTAAAATCTTTCCGGCAAATAAAAAAATTAAAAACCCGTCTTCAGCAGACGGGTTTATCAACTTGCGGCTTCGTTTGAAGCTGCGTCAGATCACCAGAATTTCCACCATGATTTGGTTTCTTCCTTGGCTTTTGCGGCATCGGCTTTAACATCAGCAGCGGCCTTGGTGGCATCGGCTTTAACATCAGCAGCGGCCTTGGTGGCATCGGCTTTAACATCAGCAGCGGCCTTGGTGGCATCGGCTTTTGCGTTCACTTTTGCTTTTTCCGCATCGGCTTTCGCTTTCATCGGACAGACTTTGTCTTTAGCTTTGCAGCATCCGGGAGTTCCGGCTTTGGCGCAGCATTTTTGGGCGGAGCAGGCTTTGGCGGCATCAGCGGCAGCCGGGGCGGCACCCTGGGCAAATGCTGCAACAGCGAACAGTGTTACTCCAGCGGCGATTAACATCTTTTTCATGATTTTCTCCAACGTTACTATGGGGTTGACTTTGAAAACGGCTCATTTTATTACAATAATTGACATTGGTTGAAAATCAAGAGAAATACCGCTGTCATGCGCTGATTAAAGCTTTTTACTCGCTGCTGGAGATAATCATATTTGATTTTTGTCTAAATGAAGTTATTTTGTGTTTTATCGTTTAAATTATTAATCCACAATACTGAAGATTAATTATGACACGGATAACAAAAAGATTAATTATACTGGCGGTTTGTCTGTGCTGGGGTATCGCCTCAATGCTGGTTTTTGTTTATGCTCCATCGTCGACAGACCCGGACAGTTTATGGATGAAATTAGCCGAATTTTCCTGCAATTGCACGTTTAAAATATCCTCAATGACTGAAAACATGACCGGAGACGGTAATGCCGCGCTGATATATTTTTTCATATATCAAATTGCCGTTTATCTATTGCTTGGATGGGGAGTCGCAGTCGCTGTATTTCCGGCAAAGAAAGTCAAACCGGATAACGGCTTAAATGTCGGGATCGCACCTGAACAATCCGCTAAAAGCGAATAACTGCTATTGGCTGCATTTTTTAATAAGGACATCGATTTTCATGCTTGATTATTCCGTCATTGTTCCGGCATACAACGAAGAGCTGCATCTGCCGGAAACTTTACGGAATTTGCAAAAGGCGATGGCGTCGGTTGAGCCTTTGCGCGGCGAAATCATTGTCGTTGATAACAATTCCACTGACCGTACGGCTGAAATCGCCCGCGAATCGGGGGCAGGCGTCGTTTTTGAAGCGCATAACCAGATTTCCCGCGCCAGAAACTGCGGGGGCAGATCCGCAAACAGCCGGAATCTGATTTTTCTGGATGCCGATACCATAATCCGTCCTGATATTTTGCGTAAAACGCTCGATATGCTGTTGTCCGGCAGATATTACGGCGGCGGAGTTAAAATAGGATTCCCTGGAGAAGTTCCGCTGCTCATTAAATTATTCACTAAATTATGGAACAGCCATGCCGGCGTCAGGAAATGGGTTGCCGGATGCTATATTTTCTGCTTGAAAGAAGTGTTCGATGATATCGGCGGGTTCAGGGAGGATGTTTACGCGGCGGAAGAGATTTATTTTGCGAAAAGCATGGCGAAATGGGGCAGGCAGAGGCATTTAGAGTTCGGCTATATCGACACCGGGTCCATTCAAACTTCACCCAGGAAAATAACTGAACATTCCACGGCAAAACTGCTGGCTGTCATGCTGCTGCTCGGAGCATTCCCCTTTCTGCATAAATCCAGACGGATGTGCAAAATCTGGTATAACCGGTAAAAAGTACCGGTATTCACAAAGACAGGCCTGATTCTGATTCCCTTCCGACGATATTATCAACTCGCCGGAAGGATAAATTGCGCGACTCTGTTAACGGCGTCCGCCGCCGCTATGTCCGCCACCATGTCCGCCACCATGCTCGCCGCCTCTTTCGCCGCCGCTATGCTGCAGTCCGCCACCGGAACGATGCTCAAAAGAGCGTCCGTTGTTGCGGAGCGCGGAACGGTACGGCTGTGTCGGCCTGTTCTGCATATTATGTTTGTAGGGATAGTAATGGCCATTATGCCAGAGCCCGTGATGATTGTAATAATGAGCGGGACAGTAATGTCCGTTGGAGTATGCCCAGTGATTGTTCCAGTACCAGTGATGCCAGTAATTGTATGGATAGCAGTTGCCGTTCCAGTTCACCCATTGCGGTGTTCCGCCGTATGCGATCTGGGTATCATAAGGGATCGAATCGCCGGGATTTATGGTAATAGTATTCGCCGGGGTCTGGGCGACATTGTCCGCATTGGTCAGCGCCTGCTGAGGAATGTAATCGCCGGGTGAAGCATTGTCCGGCAGGGCGCATCCATTATTCTGCTGAAGTTGCTGCTCAAAAGTCGCCGCTTTCATCGGATCGTAGCCGAAAGAGGTGGCTTCGTTAAGTGGCATATCCATATAATTAGCCCAGCCGGCGGAGCCGTTGCAGATAAAATTAATGCCTAGCGGCGTTGTCTGGGTTATCTGGATGTTGCTGAATGTGGCTCCGTTATTCAAGACCAGATCAGTGGAATAAGACACGAACGGATACAGCATCAGAGCAGCCAGCAGCGCAAAGACTTTCTTCATAATTCACCCCCTGGATTTTTGATTATTGATTGGAGATCTTACTATAAAATACAAGTTGGAACGTTTTTGTCAAATCCGGGACCGGATTTCGAATATTTAAGATTGCTGAGCAAAACCGCGGAGAGAGATATAATCCAGCTTCAAGCTCCTGACTCCTCGGTGCTTGTTCAATGCTAATGAACTTAACCGGCTGTGCCGGGACTTTAACCACAAAGGCACAAAGACACAGAGAAATCCATTTTTTACCACGAAAAACACGAAAATACTTAGCGCGGCATAGCCGCAACCAAATTCAATATCCAATATCCCGTCCCACAAAGCGAGATCCCGCCGGACGGGAGAATATCCAACAGAAGAAATGGAAAATCTTTCTAAAAAAACAAGAATATGACGGATAGTAGTACGAAATAGGAACAAAAAACGGAGTCAGCGGATGAATGCGGTTACGCCGCATGCATTCACTGACTACATGTATTTTCTTCATTACCTTCATGTCCTTCATGGTGAAACTGTTTTTCTCATCCTGTCTATCCTGCCTATCCACGCCTACGGCGGGCAAGCCCTGTTAAAATACAAATTCCCATACGATTGAATTACAACTCAAAACATTGCAAAATGCGAAGCTTTGAGTTAAACATTATGCGATATAAATATCAATGCATAATTATGCTCAAAGGATTTGGATTTTTGGGTAAATTTGAGGTATAATGGGGGGATGCTGGCATTGAACAGCACTGCCTGCCTCCTGACTCCTGACTCCCTTGCCTCTTATCACTCGTCGTCGGTATTGTCATATTCTGGCGGCTTTACCATGGTATTTTCGGTATAAATCCGGCTGAATTCATTGAAGGCTTTGCTGTAACGTTCAAGGTTGTGGCGGCTGAAACTTTTTTTGGAATATTCGCGATAGCGGGTTATCTGCGGGCGGGAGATTGTCTGGAGTTCAGAAACACACTGGGCGATGCTCATTTCGCTTTCCCCGAAGATTTCATCGGTTTTTCGCAACTGGCCGGTAATGTCGTTGCCGATAAACTCGCTCAGCATGTCTTCCTCTTTGAACAGAGAAAGCTCATGTTCAACCAGGTCATTAGCCGCCTGTACTGTATTCTTCAGTACTGCCAGATAGCGCAGAAATTTAGTTTCTTTAAAGCTTTTATCATCCTGGTAAAGCGCGGTGACGATTGCTTCGGTGTCGCAAATGGCAATTTCCAGCATGGATACTGCTTTCAGGTAAATTTCCTTGCGTTCCTGATCGCGGTTGGCAAAGAGGTTGCTCCCTAGCAGTTGTTCCGCCCGGTCATAGGCGGCGTCCCGGCGTCCCATCAGCGGCGGAATGTTCATCAAAACCAGATAATCGGCGCTTTGCCGTCTGGTTCTGATTGGAGCCATTTGCCGGATGGTCTTTTTTACTTTGGCCAGCACTTCGCTATGAAACCGCGGATTCAAGGTATTCTGCCTCCTGCTATTTCAGGTTAAGAAATTTCACTTTTCTTAAAATATGTTTTATTCATGATTATTGCAAACCGTTTTAGCGGGAATGGCTAACTATAACTTTAAAACTGGGTAATGGCTCAGTGACGCGTTGACCAAGGCAAAAGGCGTTTACATCAGCAGCGGAATAAGTTTTGTATTATTTCC
>JBAWXM010000415.1:0-4363 GCA_037144075.1 Lentisphaerota bacterium
GCGGATGATTGCGTGGAATGCAATCATCCGCAGACTTGTATTTCTTATTTCTTCAGAGCCAATTGCAAAACTCGTGTTTTGCGGGAATTCAGAAGACAGAATCCAGAATTCAGAATGAAATTCTAACTCAAATCCAGTTCGTTTTTCAATTATTCTGACTCCTGGCTCCTGAATTCGGACTACTTTTGAAATTATCTCCTTAGTCTTTTATCTTTTGGCAATTGTCTTTTTACTATTAGTGATTTTGTCAACCGGAACGGTGTATTCCCGTTCAATCTGCGCTGGCAAATACGTTTTTAAAATCATGGTACTGGTGGAAAAATCTAAAGTTTTTTTGAGAAATCCGCGGTGGAGGCGCTTCATGTCCGCAGCGGCGGACTGACTTTAGCGCTTTTTCCGCACATGCTGGATTAGAACTTCAGAACTTCCCCAGTAATTTTCTATTGGAATAATTCCTGTTTAGTGCTATACTTATTAAAAGTAAGTTTCTTTTTGAATAAAGAATTATAAGCCATCAGGCAGGATGCCTGTGTTACTTTAAAATCCGCTGGGAAAGGATGTCATGAAAATAAATAGAGGTAATCCTGTAATTCAATATCGGTTTTCACTGGTGGAAATTCTGGTCGCCATTGCGATTATCGCCATTCTCCTCGGCCTCAGCGGCGCCGGATATAATGCCGTACAGCGCAAAATCGCCAGAACCAGAACCGAAGCCACCCTCAACAAAATCCGTGTTGGTCTCGAATCTTACAAATCCAAAATGGGCTATTATCCGCAGCAGTCTGCTATTGGGCCGTTTAAACTTGACATAAATGATTCCTCTGCCGCCGGCCAACCTCAAAACAATTTTAACAGTTGCATTGAATATGGGAAAATTTCCAAGGAAGATTCTATTCAGCTTCCAGTTACTACGCCGCCGATATATAAAGTAATTGACGGATGGAAAACAAAAAATATATCCGGTAACGGTTCCGATGATAGCGGCCCATTTATTCTCTACATGTGTCCGGGGCTGGTAAACACCTCTAGTTATGATCTTTTTTCCGCTGGATACGACAGAAAGTATAAATGGAGCAGTACCACTGATGTCGCAGATACGAGTAACACTGACAACATCTGGCCGCAGGGATTAAAGACACAATAAGGAACAGGGGAAGAGTTTTAAGTTTTAAGTTTTAAAGCGCCGGGGCGCGACATGTTAATAGCAGGAGTTTTACGGTTTTAGATGGATGTCTTGCCCGCCTGGAGGGTTATGCTCCGTCATAACCTGTTTTCAGTGTTTCGCTCCCGCGTTTGGGGGATGGTTATAGTGGGGAATGGTTGCCACTGAGGACAATCATTCAGGCGGAAAAAAACGCCAAATGAATTTTTTATAAGTGTTTAAACCATAAAAAGCTTAATAAAAAGAAATGAATATGCACAGAATAACCCGCAATAAATTCACCCTCATCGAAGTCCTGCTGGTACTGGTGATTGCTGGTATTCTGCTTGGGGTTTCACTGGCCGGGCTCGGCCGGATGTTTGGCCGCCAGGGCGCTTCCGGTGCGGTACGGACCCTCAGTGCGCAGATGGCGCTGGCCCGTTCCTATGCGGTGGTCAAAAACTCCTATGTGGCGCTGCTGCTGCCGGACGCTACCGACACCGACCACGACACGAACCCCGCCATTACAGTTTATTCCAATTTTAACAAGCAAAATTTAAGTTCTTATTGTTATTCAAAATCCCGGATTTGTCTGGTCACCAATTTTGATTCGACGACTACGCCGTCCACGGCCAAGTTTGCCGGATGGATTGACGGCAACGAGTGGCAGAACCTGCCGTCCGGCGTCTGCGCCCAGTTTGACACGGTCCCGCCGTCCTCCGCTCCGTTCCAGGTTACCGGCGTTGACGGCATCGCCGCTTTAAACTCGACCGCGATTGTGTTTACCACTAACGGCACGGTCGCCGGCGGCAACAATGTCAACATCAGCGTATTCATGGGCAAATATGTCACGCCTGGCCCCAATGCCGGCAATCTGGTGTTTACGAACAAATCCGGCAAAACCAGTGACTGGAATATCACGGTAAATCCTTTTACAGGCAGAGCAAGTTATGAAAAACAGACCAATTAAAATCTATTGCTTCAATATGATCGAAGTAGTGCTGGCAATGGCCATCATCGCGTTCGGCATGTCCAGCATTCTCGGCCTGTTTCCGGTGGGGTTAAATGCTTTAAAGTCGTCCATGGCGGACAACTACTGTTCCGATGCCATCGACCAGATGGTCGGCTACCTGAAGAACCAGGCGGAATATACCCCTGCTGTATATTCGGATGCTAAATATATAGCGCTGATAACCAACGCGACAACCGGTCTGCCGGATGCCGCCGGACTGACCACCACGCTGCTGGCCGACCGCTCAAAGGCAGTCAACGGCAGTACACTGGACGGATTTCGCGACACCTTTCTCGCCGATTACCGGACCAGTAATTTTACCGGCACTTCCACTTTCAAAAGAATGTTCACCGACATGAATATTTTTCAGGTGCAGACCTATAACAATATGCCATATCTTTACTTTATTGTTCAGGGGCAGATGACTTCGAAGAATATTGATTTTTCGGCGATGATACTGGTGTGGAAGTCGCCGGTTACTTATAATATGAAAGACATCGGCGGCGGCATTAGTCAGTGTACAGACTCTACTTATGCCAAATTTTCAGGCATTAATTTTGAGGTAAGCTGGCCGCTGGAGAAACCTTATGCGCAACGCGAGAAAAGATATTATTATGTTGAAGTAAAAAGACCGTAGAAAGACAGGAGACAGGAGGCAGGAGTCAGAATAAAACCGGAAAACAGCAGCCGGAAGCCGGAAGCCAGAAGGCGGAATTATCCGCAGATGACACAGATGGACGCAGATGAAAAACTGTAGTCAGGAGAAAAATTGAAAGCGGGAAACTTTAGAACTTTAGAACTTTAGAACTTCTTATAAGCCTCTGTGGTTAAATAAGGATTTGAAACAGATTGAAAAATGAGAATCATGAGACAGAAGACAACATTTAGAAAACTTAGATTTACGCTAGTGGAACTGATCATGGCGATGGCGGTGTTTTCCATCATGGCCCTGATCATGATGCGCTTTTATAGTTCCGCGCAGCAGGTTTGGAGCAAGGCCTCGCAGCGTACAGAGATGTATAACGACGCGCATGTCGCGCTGGACCTGATGGCCCGCGAACTGCAATGCGTCATGTATAACAACGACAATACTGCTCAAGGGATTTATCCGTTCTGGTTCCAGAAAATAGAAGATGTGTCATCTCCGGCGGTGGCGCCGGATTTAAATAATCCATATTATCCCAACTCAACGCAGAGTAATTTTGAGTTGACTCAGCTTAATTTTATTGCGGCCACCGATTTGAAACCGAAAAACGCAACGTCAAACATCTGCGAGATAAGATACAAATTTGTTCCGGCCGGCAAAGTCATTCCAGCTGCGCAGTCCATTGACAGCAAAGACATCTACGAGGGCTGGCTGGTCCGGAGCTGCACCGGCGACGATTCGGCACAATGGAATTTCACCACTCCGCTGCCGCGTATGAATGCCGATGGTGTTACGATTGGCAGTCTCTCCAGAATCAAAGATATATGGGGCGACCCCGTGATTACCAACAACGACAGTTCGGCCCCGTATCAGCGGGTCATTTCCGGCGTATATTTTATGAAATTCACCTGCTATTATATAGATGCGGCTGGAACATGGCAGGAAAGCACCCCAATCCGGTACACTCCCGCCACCGGGGTCTTTAGTTTCGGCGCCAGCCGCAACAGCATTGACCTCTATAAAGATTCCGGCGGCGTCACCGGTACAGTCAACACCGGATCCGGACTGAACGGCACCCCGCTGCCTGACGCGGTCAGAATCGACTTGTTCATGATGTCCCCCACCGACTGGCGGGAGTGGAAAGCTAAAATAGACCGGAATAATATTACCGGCGCGGAAGCGATCAAACTCCAGCGGATGCGGACGTTTTCCAAAACCGTATTCATAAATAATAAATTGAGCTATTAAAATTGAAAATTGAAAACAGGGGAATGTTTACCACAGAGAACACGGAGAACACGGAGATGAAGTTCAGAGAAAGACATAGGATTCAGCGCATGACTGCGTCAAAGCAGGCATGCGCTGAATCCTGGTTTTACTCTGTGCGCTCTGTGAACTCTGTGGTTAAATAGGAATTAACGACCAAGGACCAAGGACTAAGGACTAAGGACTAAGGACTAAGGACTAAGGACTAAGGACTAAGGCAGAAGTAATTCTGCTGCACGTCGAGACTAAGGACTAAGGACTAAGGACTAAGGACTAAGGACTAAGGACTAAGGACTAA
>JBAWXM010000416.1:0-4363 GCA_037144075.1 Lentisphaerota bacterium
ACCTGAAGGTATGTAACGAGCCGGCAAACACAAAGGCATTCGGGAGAAGCGCGAACATGTAAAGGCTATTTCTTTACGGCTCCAGAGAGCAAAGATTATAAACAGAGGACTTGTTCCTGCTTGAGAATACTAAGGCCATGATTCTTTAATATGCAGGCGGCTTCCTCGGTATTGTTGAATCGCATAATCATTATTGCGTTGTTATGCTGCTTTTCAGGAAGAGAATACATATAAACAATATCAAAACCGGAATTGCTGATGATGCTCATAACTTCAGCGAGGCCGCCCGGCTTATCCGGCACTTCCACGGCGACAACGGAGGTCAATGCAGTCGAAATATTATTGTCTTTTAAACATTTCAGCGCCGCATCAAGTTTATCTACAATAAGCCGCATTATGCCGAAGTCCGATGAGTCCGCCAGTGTCAAGGCGCGGATATTTATATTGGCTTGCGCGAGCAGGCCGGCGATTTCACTGATTCTGCCGGTTCTGTTTTCAAGGAAAATGGAAAGTTGTTTTATAATCATTTTAAGCCTCTATATTGAGATTGCGGTTGTCGATTACTCGTTTGGATTTACCCTCCGATCTGGCGATGCTTTTTGGCTCAACCAGTTTTATAACGGCATGAATTCCCAGTGCGTTATGTATTTCGGACGCGATGGTTTTCTCCAGATGTTCCAGCCTGCGGATTTCATCTGAAAAGATAGTTTCATTTACTTCAACGTGTACTTCCATGGTATCAAGCATGCCTTTGCGGTCAACCACGATTTGATAGTGCGGTTCAATGCCTTCTATGCAAAGCAGAAGTTCTTCGATTTGAGACGGAAAAACATTGACTCCGCGAATAATCATCATATCATCATTCCTGCCGAACAGCCGGTGTATGCGGCGCATTGTCCGGCCGCAAGGGCATTTCTCCGGCATAATATAAGTGATATCACGCGTCCGGTAGCGGATGACGGGCGTGCCCTCCTTGGTAAGCGTAGTGATAACCAGTTCTCCTTTCTCACCGTCCGGCAGTGTTTCGCCGGTTTCAGAATTGATGATTTCCGGGAAGAAATGATCTTCGAAGAAGTGCAGACCGTCGGCTTCGCAGCATTCAGCTGCAACGCCGGGGCCGATGATTTCAGTCAATCCGTAGATATCAAATGCTTTTATGCCTAATTTTTTCTGGATATCCTGGCGCATTTTATCGCTCCAGGGCTCGGCTCCGAAAAATCCGGCTTTCAACCCGAGTTTGCTGATATCAATGCCCTGATCTCTGGCGAACTCGGCCAGATACAGACAGTATGACGGGGTGCAGGTAATAACAGTCGTTCCGAAGTCCTGCATCAGTTGCAATTGCTTTTTTGAATTACCGCTTGACGCCGGCAGTACTGTGGCGCCGATCCGGTGCGCTCCGTAATGCACCCCCATGCCTCCGGTAAACATGCCGTATCCGTAAGCGTTCTGCACGGTATCGGAACTGTCAACATTGCCCATTCCCAGCGTCCTGGCCATGACTTCCCCCCAGAGTTCAATGTCATTGCGGGTATAGGCGTCAACCACCGGTTTGCCGGTAGTTCCTGACGATGTGTGCACTTCGACTATTTCTTTGCGATCCACCGCCAGCAGGCCGTAAGGGTAGACATTGCGCATTTCATGTTTACTGGTGAACGGCAGTCTGGAAATGTCATCGATGCTTTTTATGTCGTCCGGCGCAATTCCATGCAAATTCATTTTCTCGCGATAAAACGGAACCCGTTCATATACGCGCCGGATCAGCGCTTTGAGATTTTCGCTTTGCTCCTTGTGCAGTTGCAGGGCAGGCATCTGTTCTTTTTCCGGATTCCACATAATAATTCACTCCTTCAGTATGACAATAACTGCTTACCAGCTTCAAAAGCTTTTATATTTAATTCCTCGGTGCCGGCAGGAACAAGTTCGCGGATGGCTTTAATCCATGAATTGTCACTGATATCAAGCATCTTTGACAAGGCTCCTAATAATGCGACATTCAATACTTTGACATTATTCAGTTCTTTTTTCAATATCTGCGGGTCAAGTATGTAAAGATCTTTGTAGTTCCGCTTTAAAAACTCCAGCGCGCCTTCAGGATACGACGTCTGATTTGAAGGCATGATTTTCTCATCCAGACAGATTATTGAACCTGAAGGTTTCAGAAATTGCAGCCAGCGCAAGGTTTCAACTTCCTCCAGGGCGAAAAGCACATCGGCTTCACCTTCCGGAATTACCGGAGAATAAACTTTTTTCCCGAAGCGGATATGGCTGAATACAGAACCGCCGCGCTGGCTCATCCCGTGAATTTCATTCTTCTTGACGTCATGTCCGTCAAACATCGCTGCCAGCGACAGGATATTGCTTGAGAGCACTGTCCCCTGTCCGCCGACGCCGATCATCAATATGTTCGTTATTTTATTATTCATTTTATTCCTTCTCCGTCAAGCTGCCGCCGCTTTTTTTCTTTTTGCGCTGATTAATCATGCACGGGCCTTTTACCACCAGCAGCGAAAGCTCGTTGCGCTTGATTAACTCGTTCAAGGCTTCTTCAACTTCCGCTTTCTTATAAGCATTGACGATTTTGATGTTCTCATCTTTCAGTCCCACGGCTTCAGCCAGTTTCCGGTAGTCCAGCGACCACGTCGGAATGCCGTTGATCGTCTCGCCGGAAAGCGGATTCGGCTGCATGCCGGTCATGGCTGTAGTGCCGTTGTCCAGCACGATAGTCAGGGTATTGCGCTTGTTGTATGAAGCGTTTATCAGCCCGGTTATGCCGGAATGGGCAAAAGTGGAATCGCCGATCACCGCCACCGTTTTAGCGGTTTTTTCTCTGCCCATGGCGATTTCCATGCCTTGAGCTACGGTAATGCTTGCGCCCATGTCCACGCAAGTGTCCATGGCATGAAACGGCGGCAGCGCACCAAGCGCATAACAGCCAATATCGCCGGAAACGGTTGCTTCCAGCTTATTGAGAATCTCATAAATGGTCCGGTGAGGACAGCCGGCGCAAAGGCTCGGCGGACGTGACGGCAGCGCAAAAGGTAATGCCGGAGCGGTATTCTGCGTTGCCCCGTCAAACGCCTTGCGCAACATGGACGGAGTGTATTCGCCGGTTACCGGCAGTATATTTTTGCCGCGCGTTTTAACCCCTCTGGACTTCAAATAATCTTCGATGAACGGGTCAAGCTCTTCAACCACAATCACTTCATCAAACTTGGCGCAAAATTCAAGCAGTTCTTCTCCGGGCAGCGGATAAACCATGCCGAGTTTGAATACCGGCATATCCGGGAATACTTCTTTTACATAAGTATAACAGATGCCGGCGGTGACGATTCCTGCAGCGGCATGGTCTTCAGGAAGATTCTCAATCCGGTGCAATCCAACCCTGCCTGCGTTTTTCTCAATATCAATCAGCCGTTTTTCAACAACTTTATGCCGCTCCCTGGCAAATCCCGGAACCATTACATATTTACGCAGATTGCGGGTGAAGCCGGAAACGGTTTTTTCCTGGCGCTCGCCTGGTTCGACCACTGTCATGGAATGGGCAATACGGGTTACCAGACGTAAAAAGACCGGCGTATCGAACTCTTCACTGATTTCAAAAGCCTTTATCGTGTATTCTTTCACTTCCTGCGAATCGGCCGGTTCAAGCATCGGCAGTTTTGCCGATCTGGCGTAATTCCGGTTGTCCTGTTCATTTTGCGAAGAGTGCATTTCCGGATCATCGGCAGTGACAATCACCAGTCCGCCGTTTACTCCGGTATAGACGGCGGTGAACAGCGGGTCAGCCGCGACATTCACTCCGACGTGTTTCATGGTTACCAGCGCTCTGGCGCCGGCATAGCTTGCGCCGAGGCCGACTTCAAGCGCCACTTTTTCGTTCACGCTCCATTCGCACTCCACACCGTCGTATTTATGCAGACTCTCCAGTATTTCAGTCGAAGGCGTTCCAGGATAACCGGTACCGGCTTTCACGCCTGCTTCCCAGGCACCGCGGGCAACTGCCTCGTCGCCTGACATCAACATTTTCGCTTTACTCATTAGTGTATTATTTTCCTTATCAATATAAATCAAGCTATACAATGTAATACAATTTCTGCGAAATTAAAGTGTCGAAATATAACTTTTAGACTGATGATTGTATCCGCAGTTCCGATATCTTGATTGCATTGTAATCTCAGAGGCTAGTTAAGATTAACCTGGGCATTTGGCGGGAATACAGGAGCTAAAGCAAAGACTGAGCGCGTTAAATATATAGAGGTAATTTCAAAAGTAGTCAGAATTCAGGAGCCGGGAGTCAGAATAAATTCTGAAAACTGAATTCATAAATCCGAATTATCCACAGCGCGGCATAGCCGCAACC
>JBAWXM010000417.1:0-4333 GCA_037144075.1 Lentisphaerota bacterium
TTGTCGACTCCGCCGGGAATCGAGTTCGGGATGCTCCAGGTTTTGCCGTGATCCATGCTGATGACGCGGTAGTTGCGGTGTCCGGTCATCCATTCTCCGAAGCGGTAAGTCTCCAGGAACGCGTGGATTTCTCCCTCCGCGGGGGAAAATAATTCAGTAGTGAATAGTCCATGGTGCGGATGCTGAAAACGTCCGGCATCGTGCCATGATTTACCATTATCATCACTGGTGGCAATCATGGTGAAGTTGCCGTCAGCCGGTTCCGAGAAGCCGCCGGTAGTCCAGGTGGCGACCAGATTAGTTTTACCGGTGCGGCGCAGCAGACCTTCACGGGTCCAGAGCCGGACTCCGGTATTCGCCCACGGGTAGCCTTTTGGCCCCGGCCAGATTTCTTCGTTTTTTACTGCCGGATTAATCCAGCGTGTCGACAAATCGCGTTCCATGATTCATTTCCTGATCATTAATTATTTTCTACTTATTTGAGCCAATTGCAAAACTCAAGTTTTTCATGAATTTAGAATCTAGAATTTAGAATGAAATTCGAACTAAAACATGAATTTATTCTGACTCCTTTTGCAATTACCTTATTTGTCCGAGACCGCCAGATCCTGAAGAATTGGCACAAGCGTTTTTCCTGTTGAACTGTCTGCTTCAATCCTCAGCCTTGGACGCTTGAACAGATTGGCCGGACTGGCAATTTCGTCAGGCGTACTTTTCGCCTTCAACCGAGCATAAGTCGTGCCTCTGACGAACTGGCCTTCCGGCAGCTTCACCGGCTCCGGCTGTCTGGCTATCTCCCAGCCGCTTCCCTGCGGCAGTGACAGCTTCAGAGAGACCGTCTGTGCTTTGCCGGATGCCGACCAGATATCAACCCGCATTTCTTTCTCCTCGCCGGGACGGGCGAGAACCACTTCAAGCGGAGTGACCATGAAAAGGCTCTTGTCCCATGATTTTTCCGCCACCGATGGAGGCTGAGGAGCCAGCGGCTGACTGGTCTTGACCAGATCTTTGAAAGAACCGAAAAGCAGACGCGGAGTCCCATCAAACTTCAGCTCACAGGCTCCGGAAGCTTTCAACGCAGGCAGGTTGTTGCCGAAGATATCCAGTTCGGTGGCGCCTTCAGGCAGATCCAGTTTGAGCGTCTCAGATTTCTCCGCCACGCTCCAGACTATTGCCAGGCTTCTGCCGTCAGCGAGTTTAAAGACCGGCGCAAAGCAGGTCGGCCTCTTCTCCCAGGCTTCTCCGTCCGCCGCCCACATTGTCTGCGGCACGGGAAGTTCGCCTTCGTATTTCGCACCCTGCAAAAGCTGAGTCATGAGGCGGTAACTGATGGCCGCCGGCTTGGGGCACAGCCTTACGTCGTAAAGGGAAAAACCGGGGTCAATAAGGACATAATCGGTATCCTCGAACCAGTAGATTTTTTCCGCGCCGCCAGCAAATATAAAAGCGTGGGAGATTACTACGTCGGCAGCCTGCCGTTCGCCGGACACGTCATAAGTCCAGCGCGCTTTCTTCATTTCGGAAGCGTAAAGCTCCGGCCTGGACGCTGGCTGGGAACATTCTGAAACCCAGATGGGACCGCTACGCTTGAACTCCCTGGTCATGGCCTCGTAGTACATGATCTGGCGGATACTGTTGCTCACCATACCGCCGAGCTGCGGAATAACCCTTGTGAGCAGCGGGTCGACTCGGCAGATATTTTTCCTGCGTCCATCGATGGTTTCGAAAAGATCCCGTTCCTCTATGCCGGAATGCAGCCGGCCGTAAAGATGAAGATTTCCGATATCGGTGAAATTCCCGACGCCAAGTTCCATCATTCTGCGATCGTATTGTAACTGGACATGAGTTCCTGTTACGTCGTTAAGGAAGCCGATGCCCTGATAAAGCACCGGGGTGGCGGGATCAGCAGCCTTGAAGGCCTCCAGCATCGCAAGGCTGACGGCGACATGCTCCCCGATGGAGTAAAAGCCGTATGGTGTGCTTTTCGCCGCCGCTTTTTCCCCCGGACCGGCGAAATAAAGGTCAGGCTTCCAGCTATTGTCACGCTCATTCATCAATTCATAGGCGGCGACACGGCCCTTGAATTGTTTGGCAAAGGCGTAGTGCAGGCGGAACCATTCGGACAAATCGCCAAAAGGCTCTCTGGGATTGACTCCGTTGCGCGGCACCATTTCATCCCAGCCCAGCATATTGCTAAGGACGCAGACTTTCACGCCGGCTGCTTCGGCGACACGGAAATATTTGTCAAACCAGGCGGCATCCAGGCGCCAGCCTTTGCTGTCTATATTGAAATAGCGGGGATCTTCAAGAAGGCCCAGGCGTATCCAGCCGGCGCCAAGTTCACGGATAATCCTGATGAAATCCGGGTATTTCTCCTCCTTGATGCCTGGTCTCCCGTAGTGTGTGTTCATGCCGAAGGCGTCGTTCAACGTGATATTCTCTCCGTAGGAGTCAACCCCGAAATGCAAGGCTAGCGGCAGTTCCGGCTGCCCCGGAGCCTTGATTTTCAGCAGAAGTTGACAAATACCGTTCTTCGCCGGACTGGCGGCAATGTCTAAAGATTTCCATTGTTCACCCTCAAGGAACAGTGATGAATTCCAAAGCGGCTGGTTATCCTCCGTCAGTGACGCGTTGACCTGAAGCTTTTCCGGCCAGAGCGAACGCAACTTGATTTGCGGTTTGAGGTTTTCCACTCTTTTGTAAACCGTGCGGCCGCAGAAATCCCACTCGACGAACTGGGATGGATCGAAACGCAGCTTGACCCCGGACGCCGTGACGGTCAGGTTCTTTAATGTGAACTCGCAAACTGAATTTGAAGCCGGCATCCACAATTCAAGCGTCGTAAGTCTGAGCGGTATTTCCGCTGGACCAGGCTCCTGCCCTTTCTCGAAAACGGGTTTGAAAGCCAAACCTTCAGCCTTAAGTTTTGCCTTGAAGCTGCCGCCCTGAAGCCCGGTAAAATATGCCGCGGCAAAAATCGGTGCCGTCTGGCTATTGCCCTTAAATTCAATATTAAATGCAAGAGATTCGACAGGGGTTGAAATATCAAAAGGAACGTCAGATTCGAGCAGAAGACTAGTCCCCTTATGAAGTGCCGGGATTGAAAACAGCCATCCGCCGCCGGGAAGCCGCTGCGAAGCCGCTCCCATAAGCCGCTGTGCGGAGGGCACCGCCGCCCAGAAACCGTAATTTGCTGTTTCGCAATACGCGTTCAATGTAAGCGCCAGAGCTGCAAAGAGTGGAAGAAATATTTTCATCATCCGTTCCTTTTCTGAGAGTCATTTTAGATACAATCAATCTGCATTTATTGATTTTCAACAATTAATCACTTCCATGTGCTACCGCGATGGCGGAATAATTCTTAAATCCCGGTTATGACCGGGCATAACCCCATCGCTATCAAGCTAACAAAACTTCAACCCCCAATATCCGGCAATGGGAGGACTGAATCAAACTCGGACATTGGATATTTCCTGACTTGCGGGATACAGCTTTGCTGAACGGGTTATTGGATATTCAGTTCAAAATTCCTTAACTTGATAGTTATGAGCATAACACTCCGGAGGCTGACAGAAGCCCGCCTTAAAAAATATTATTATTACTTGCTGCGCGTAGTGTACCAGTTGAGAGTATTAGGCTTGATACTGTCAACATGTCCTTCAAACCACAGCACGTTTTTCAGCGAACAGTGGCGGTACGATGCTGAAAATCCATTGCGCCCTGTACTGCTGTTGTAAGTATAATTAACATAATCACCATTTTTAAAATTGGGAGCCCCCATGTCATCTGTTCCGTTACTATAACCAAGCTCAGTAACGAATGCAATATCTGAAAGTGAAGGTTTAGGATACCCCGCAACCCCGCTGTTCGGCTTGCTGCCCGGGCGCATAAAATAGCATGAATTCATATCCGCAGTTCCGGAAGAGATAGCCGGCACCCCGCCATTCATGCCCATATAGACGATCGGATAGCCAAAATTATTCATCGCAAAACAATTAGTATTATCAGTAATAACAGGGATGTTAGGGCAATTTAATGGACCGCTGTTACGCACTTTGCTTGCAGTGCTCCAGCCGGTGACTACGGTACGATTTCCCAGATACGGCGCCACTCTGATCTGCCACCAGCCTTCATTGAAGCCCCAATTCATTGTCCCGGCAGGCAACGCCGCCGGATAAGTAGTATAATCCATGGCATAATTGGTCAGCCCGAGATAAACCTGCTTTAAATTGCTGACACATTTAATCTGTTTCCCTTTTTCACGCGCTTTATTCAGCGCCGGCAGCAGCATTGAGGCAAGAATTGCGATGATGGCGATCACCACAAGGAGTTC
>JBAWXM010000418.1:0-4307 GCA_037144075.1 Lentisphaerota bacterium
GTTCAATGAGCGTAAAAATTCTTTGTTGCGACACTTTTTGTTGACTGGTGTTTTTCATTTTGGAATCCTCCTTTTAACGTTTTTTAAGTATTTGTTATCACTGAAAAATTAAATCACAAATCAATTTTAACCGTCGTCAGCAGGTTTCCCTGACAATCAACTCCGAGTCGATCTTGATGCATACCGTTTCTCCGGAATTTTCATTATTGATATTCTTTTTAATCATCTCGCCCAGCCGCCGGCCGATTTTTTCCAGCGAAGGAGAGACAGTCGTCAGATTATATTCCCGGTATTTCGAATTATCATCAAATGAAATCAGCATAAAATCTTTCCCGGCAGTCAGCGAATGGCTTGCTGTAATATCCGCTATAAGCGCTGCAACCTCGTCATTCGGAGCAATTAAAACCGCAGGCGCATGCTTTGCCTTTTGTTTGATTGTCTTTATAAAATTTTCATCGCCTTCCGCAAATTCCAGAACGTTTAATTTAGATTTACCGCCGGAACCGCGTTTAAATCCGAAGTCAAGACCGCGCTGGCGTTCGCGCAGCCAGAAACTTTCAAATCCGGATTTCCGGCAGAAATATACATTATTAAGTCCTTTTGACAGGAGATAATCGGCAACCATGACGCTGTCGCCAAAAACATTTACCGATACCACATTATACGGCCAGTCCTGCCAGTTGGAGATGCCGCGGTCAAAAATAAAAACATTATTATGAAATTCAAAAAATATTTCCGGATGCTGGGAAATAACGCCTTCCACGTCATGGTCTGAAACTATCAACAAGGCGTTGCAGCCTTCGCAAACCAGTTCTTTCAGCAGCCGGCGATATTCCTCCGGTTCATTTATGCCGGAAATATCCCGGTAAATCATTTCAATCGATTCCGACTTCAAAACATTTTCCAGCGCCGACATGATCCGGTCATTCCAGTGAATATGCCGGTACAGCGGCGGACAGTGGTTCAGCACGCAGACTCGTCTTGTGGTAACACTTTTCAGTTCGCCGAAAGAATACGGACGCGGAACGCGGCTGACAAATGTCCCCTGCTTTTTATTCCGGCGCAATATCCCGAACCGTTCCAGTTCCTTGATCGCGAAATGCGCGTTCATCCGGTTGGTGCCGAAGCTTTTACTCAATTCGCTTTCGGTCGGAATACGCGCGTTCTCGCCGAACTTGCCCCCCGCAATATTATCCAGCAGGTAGTTATATATTTTTTCCTGAGAGATATTCATAATTAAAATATAATGTTAATGTTTTAGTCTTAATCTAATAACATTATAACATTAAAAATTGTTTTTGTCAATAGCCTTCACGAAGAAATCGCAATTAATTCAATATTTCGCCTGAAAAGCCAGGCCCGGGATTTGAAGATGTTCATTGCTGACATTTCTTGTCTTGCGCTGTCTGTTTCGGACAGTTGTATTTCGTGACTGTTCTTTTTAGGTTGAATGTTCTTGATTAATCCGGCAAACCACACTATTTTAAAACTTGAATAATAATGAAAAATGAGCATGGGGTTATTGTCTATGGCATCAGGACAGGCATTCGTTATCGGCGGAAGCCGGGGAATCGGGCGCGCGACGGCAGTCAAGCTGGCGAAACTTGGCTTTAATATCGTTTTCTCCTGCCGCAGCGTAAGCCGCGAAGCGGAAGCGGTCAGAGACGCAGTCGTCGCCGCCGGAGCGGCGTGCGAGATTGTGACGTTCGACCTGGCTGACCGCGCCGCCACGGTTAAGGCTGTGGAAGGCGTGATTGAGAAATCATTGCCGGATGTGGTCATTTACAACGCCGGGATCGCCAGAGACAATCTGCTGGCGTTTATGACGCCGGATGAGTGGGATGATGTCATGCGCGTCAATCTTGACGGCTTCTATAACGCGGTTCAGCCGTTTATTGTTCCAATGCTGTCCAGGAAAAGCGGACGCATCATAATTGTCACCTCCGCCTCCGGCCAGACCGGGCAGGCCGGACAGGTCAACTATTCCGCATCCAAGGCCGGGCTGATCGGCGCGATGAAGGCGCTTGCCCGCGAAATCGGCCGACGGAATATTCTGGTCAACGCGGTATCGCCCGGCGTGATCGAGACTGATATGACTGCGGAACTGCCGAAAGATAAAATTCTGCCGATGATTCCGCTGAACCGTTTCGGCCAGGCGGAAGAGGTCGCCGCGGTTATCGGATTCCTCGCCGCCGAGCCGGATATGTATATCCACGGACAGGTTATAGCCGTTAACGGCGGACTGGTGATTTAAACAATGGATAAGCCGGACGTGAAATACGACGATCTGGTCGTCGGCAGCGGTATTAGCGGCATGGCGATGGCTCTGCTGCTGGCGAAAGCCGGACGCAAAGTGCTGCTGATTGAGAAGCAGTCAGCCATCGGCGGCTGCATGCGCCGGTTTAAATGTAAAGGTATTCCTTTTGACACCGGTTTTCACTTCACCGGCGGTTTCGGCTGCCTGCTTTCAGACATGCTGCGCGCGCTCGGCATGGAACAGGATGTCCGTCCGGAATTCCTGGATGATCCGAAGACCAACCGCATCTATCTGGAAAACTCTGATTCGATGTATGAAATGCCCTCAGGCATGGATGCCGCCGGCCGGGCGCTGAAAAAATACTTTCCCGGCGAAGACGAAGCCATAGACAAATATTTTCAGCTGGAAAATGATATAGAACGGCGCACTCCGTTCATGGATCTGAAAAAACTGAATACCGAAGAGCTGTTTGATCTGATGCGGCAGCTTGACGAAGATTTTATTCCGCTGCAACAATATCTTGACTCGATTACCGGCAATACCCGGCTGCAGACTGTCCTGGCCAATGTCGCGCTCTGTTACGGCAGCCCGCCGTCAGTGATGCCGCTGTCCATGCATTGCCGGGCGGCGGTCGGGATGCATAAATCCCTGGCCAGAGTGGCCGGGGGCGGTGATGCTTTCATCAATTCATTCAAGCGGCAGGCTAAGGAATTAAATATCGATATCATGACCAATACGGAAATTTCCGGCATTGCAAAACGCAGCGGCAAAACCATCGGCGCCGTGAAGCTGTCCAGCGGCGCGACCTGTCATTTCGAGAACTGCATTCTGGCAATTCATCCGCGCGAAATAATTTCAATCCTGCCGGAGGATACCGTGCCGGATGCGACCCGCCAGGCGGTGGAGAAATATCAAGAGAGCTTTTCATTTTTCTCGCTGTTTGCGACCATTCAGACAGATCATCCGGTTTTGCCGGCGCTGACTTCATATCTGACGAAAGACAATCTTAACGAGATCATCAGCCCCGGCCCTGAAGCCTGCGCGATGGCGATTCTTACCGGGGTGGAAGTTGCGGACAATGATAAGGTCAACGTGCTATGCGCCTTCGAGAACGAATTTCCCGGCGAAGCAGGCCGCTGGAAAAATGTTGCCTGCCGGAAAAATGACGCTTCGTATCAACAATACAAAGAGCGCCGCGCCGCCGCGATGATCAAAAAGATTGAAAAGGTTTATCCGGAGTATGCCGGGAAAATAAATGTCCTGAGCGCTTCGTCCACTTTAACTTTTGAGGATTATCTACCTCCGACCGGTTCCGCGTACGGCATTGTGCACAAAGTCGGCGAACAAAATCTGTTCGGACGTCTGCCGGTCCGGAATTTTTATGCCGTCGGACAGAGTTCGCTGATCCCAGGAGTACTCGGCGCAATGCTCTCGTCATTCATCGTCGGCCGCTACCTGCTCGGACGCAATTTCATTTCGTTATAGCCGGGTTTAATGGCCTTAGTATTCAAAATCAGAATGCGAAATGGTCTTTGTTTTATATGACTTTTTCAAGATATTTTCACTTTTAGATTCTGACTCGATATGCCAATGAATTGAACATAGATGATTGAGTAAAATATGGTCGTGGCTGATTAACAGTAACGCGGATTTGCATTCAGCCAGTGCCGCTTCAAAACATTCAATTGATGGTAAATCCAGGTGATTGGTCGGCTCGTCCATAATAATCAAACTGGTTGAACGCAATACACCAAGGCCGAAAAATAATTTTCTCCATTCTCCTGGACTGCACGATCGAGAATCCAGCACCTGCTCAGGGCGCGAGCCCAGTGATGCCACAACATTCATAACCTTGCTGAAGTTGTCTCGAGAAAGCTGACGCAACGAAGAATAAATTTCATCGGTCAGAGATATCTCAAGTTCCTGAGGCATATAAAGATATTCATTTGGCGTAATCTTGAGTTCATTGACAATTTGCCGAAGCAATGTGCTTTTTCCAGATCCGTTGATTCCGGACAAGGCGATGCAGTCTTTGTTTTCGATTACTAGT
>JBAWXM010000419.1:0-4259 GCA_037144075.1 Lentisphaerota bacterium
ACAAAAGTAAAAAGACAAAAGTAAAAAGACAAAAGTAAAAAGACAAAAGTAAAAAGACAAAAGCAAAAAAGGATTTCTATATGTCTCTATGCCTCTGTGGTTAAAATAAGAGTTTCAAAGGAAAATTAAAAATGCTTAAAATCGTTGCTGGAACGTTATTGACACTATTGTGCGCCGCCGGTTTCGGCGAGGAAATCAAGCTGCAGAATCCATCATTCGAACAGGGAACCGGCGGCTACTGGATTGACAAACCCGCGTCGGCCGCAATCGATGCCGATACTTCTGTGCAGGGGGCGCAGAGCCTCTGTCTTCAGCCGCCAGTCAGCGTGGTGCAGTTTATTGAGCTGCGTCCGGGCGAAATCTACCATTTCAGTTTCGACAGCAAGGGCGAACTCGAAAAAGACGGCCCGAAGATTCAACTGACGCTGATGCTTCAGGGTAAAAAACCGGTCATGTTCTGGCTGCCGGATAACCGGAGCAAAAGCGATTTCGAATTCACGCCGGCAACTAAATGGACCCGGCGGGAATTTGTCTTCGGTCCGGTTCCCGTTCAGGCACAAGGACAGGAAGTTACAAGAATAGGGTTGTTCATCAATGCTGTCTCCGGGGCTAAGCCAGGCAAAGGATGGATAGACAACTTGCAAGTCACTACTGAATCCGCGCCGGAAACGGCGGAAAAGAAAATCACGGCGAAAGCAGTAGAAAATAAGACAGAGACGAAAGCGATAGAAAATAAGACAGTAACAAAAACAACGGAAAACAATATACGGAATAAGCAGCTGGAGCTGAAAAATCCGTCTTTCGAAAATGGAACCGACGGTTACTGGATCGATCTGCCTTCCGCCGCTCAGATTGACCCCGGTACAGGAACGCAAGGTTCTCAAAGTCTCTGTCTGGCGCCGCCAAAAATTGTCAGCGTGGTACAGTTCGTTCCGCTGATGCCTGACACCATCTACCGTTTCAGTTTTGACAGCAAAGGCGAACTTGATAAAGACGGCCCGAAAATTCAGCTTGCACTGATGCTGCAGGGCAAAAAGCCGGTCATGTTCTGGCTGCCGGATGACCGGAGCCAAAGCGATTTCGAATTCACTCCGGCAGCCAAATGGACCCGGCGGGAATTTGTCTTCGGTCCGGTTCCAGCTCAGGCTCAGGGACAGGACGTCAACAATATCGGCCTTTATATCAATGCTGCCGCCGGGACTAAACCCGGTAAAGTCTGGATAGACAATCTGCAAATAAGTATCGAAAAAGCCGCGCCTGAAAAGGAAGCGGCAAAAAAAAAATCAGCCGTTGAACCACTGACCATGGAACTGTCCGGACCGGTACAAATTTACGAACATCCGACACCGGTAAAGCTGACCGCTGCCGGTGCCCCGGCCGGCGCATCCATCGCCATGGAAATAACCGACGTTCATGGTAAATCTGTTTTAACCCGCAGCGGAACCGCCGATACCGCACTGCAGGCGGAATTGAGCAATCCAGGTTATTATTGCATTAACGCCTCGCTGATCCAGTCCGGCCGGATTTTAAATAAAAAAAGTACTTCGCTGCTGATCACCACGCCATTGCCGCCGGATTATTATTCGACGCCGGAACCGGCGTTCGGCGTGTGGGGCGGCTTGACTCCGGAATTACTGCGCCTGGGCGGAGCCAAATGGACCCGTGAACTTTTTTTCACCCTCTTCCAGAAGAAAGACATGGTCGCAGCCGCGCCGGCCGCTGAACAGTTGCAGCAGCGCAGTCCGGTCAAGGTCATCCGGTGCCTGAACATCCTCAACCCGTTCAAGAAAATGGTTCCAGTCCCGGCGGCCGACTGGCCGGAAATCCGGGAAAAAGTGACGAAAGAATTGATTTCCCATCAAGGGCTGGCGGATGTCTGGGAAACCCAGAACGAGCCGATGGTCGGGGAAAATTTCCATGGTACGATGCAGGATGTGGTTGACATCATGGTCAACACGAGCGAACTGGTCCGCCGCAATACTCCCGGTGTTCCGCTGGCGGGAATCTGCATCAATCCGATGAGCCTTAATCAATACGGGCAGATCACCGGCTATTATCGCAATTTCAACATCATCCGCTATATTGATGCGGTGATGCTGCATCCGTATATCCCCAACGCCGCGCCGCCGGACACCTCCGGCTATGTCGAAACTCTTTCGCGGCTTGAACGCGACCTGCGCGGCATCACCGGTAAAGATGTTCCGCTCTATATCAGCGAAATTGGCTATTCGACCAAACCCGGCGGCGAAGTGACCGAACTTCAGCAGGCCGCCTACCTCGCCCGCGTCGTACTGCTTAACCGCCGGATCAAAAGCCTCCGCGCCTGTGTCTGGCATATCGGACTGTGGAACGAAGCCACCAGTCCGCGCGAACTCGATTACGGCATTCTGCGCGGCCACCCTAAGAACTCCCCGATACGCGAGCCAAAACCGGCTTTTGCCGCCTGGGCCACCGTGTCGCGGCAGACTTATAACGCCGATTATATCGGCGATATTGAATTCGGGCGCGGTGTCAGGGTGCTGCTGTTTTCGCGGCAGGGTAAACCGCTGCTGGCGGCTTATTCACTCTCCGCCCGCCCGCAGCAGTTGAAGATTCCGCTGGGCGGAGCTAAGACCGTTGTCACCGGGGTCTGCGGCGCTGTTGCCGAGCACCCGCTGGAAAAAGGCATGATCGACCTTACCGTCGATGAGGCGCCGGTATACATTGCCGGCAGTGATCCGGATGATGTGCGGCGGCTGACCGGGTTGAAGGTCGAATTCTCCCCTGAGATATTCAAGGCAAATCCCGGCGGCAGAATGACGGCAGTCATGAACGGTGCTCCACTGGCACGTCCCGGCGCGGCGCTGCGCGTTGAGGTTCCCGCCGGCTGGACGGTAAAAGTCGAAGGCGGCGGCACCCGGCGCAGCGTGACTGTCGAAGTTCCAGTCGAGGCCCGGCCCGGCGAGACAACACTGTTTTTCCATCTGGTTGAAAACGGCGAAAGCCGGAACATCTGGCGGCGCGAGTTTCAGATTTTACCGCCGGTAGAACTGCGGGACGTCAAACTGCAGACGTCTGCCGCGGGCGGCACGGAACTGGCTTTCACTCCATCCGGCACGGTCAATGACCCGCACATGCAGTTCAAAGTTCGCGAAGACGACAAGATTATGGCCGCGGCGGAAATCGAAGTAAACCGGCCGGCGCATATTGCGCTGCCGCCGCCGGCATTCGGCCGGCCGCATCAGTATACAGCGGAATTAACGCTGGACCGGAAATATTCCTGGCAGGAACCGCTGCCGGCGCTTAACCGCTTTCCGCTGGCGAAAGTTGAAGCATCGACTCCGCTTTCCTCGTGGCCGCCGACGGCATCCTTCGAGCTTTCCGGCGGCGAATACAGTCGTCACAGCATTGAGGGTGAATTTGACCGCCCTGAAGGTAAACTTTATCTGGGATGGAGCCGTGAATCCCTGCTGCTGCGGCTGGTGTGCCGCGACCGGTGGCAGATTACTGCCGGACAGCCGGAAAGCATGTGGCAGGGAGATTCGCTGCAAATAGGGTTCTGCGTTCCGCAGGAGGAGATGATCCGTTCCAACAATGACGGCATCCAGGAAACATCATTTACTGAATTCGGATTGATGCCGGCGGCTGACGGCCAATGCCGGTCGCTGGTCTGGTCCAGCACGAATAGAACGTTGTCCGAACTCGGCAAGCCGCTGACTGGAATAAAAGCGTCCTGGCAGCGCGAAGGGGAATTCATCACTTACCGGATTGACATACCATGGCAATCCCTGAATGTGAAAAATCCGCGCCCCGGAATGCCGGTTAAACTCAGTCTGCTGATCAATGATTGCGACAGTATCGCCGGAAAACGCTATCAGCGCCACTGGCTGGAATGGTACAGCGGTATCGCCGATGGCAAGAATCCGGAACTTTACGGCAGCGGCGTGCTGAGAGAGTAAAACTTTATTGATTTGTACAGTAACTGCGATATTGCATCCGGATGAAAATTAAAATATCATCGCTTTCATCTCCGGCTCCGGACCGGCGTTCGTTGTTTATCGAACTGAGCAGAAGCCGTGATTTCCAGTAGTGGAACACCCGGCGGTTGTCAGATTCGCCGCTGAATTTTTCCTGTCCGGGGAATCTCACGGAAGTAAACGGCGAATATGTTCTATGCCTACAAAACTATCCGTTCTGGCGTTCTGTGCGGGGTCGGTCCACTTTATTTTTGTATTTTGTGCATACATTAATCAATTTACTTCTTTTATTGCTTCTTATTT
>JBAWXM010000420.1:0-4249 GCA_037144075.1 Lentisphaerota bacterium
GCCTGTCAGTCGGATCGAAAAAATCCAATCCACAATCCTACTCGTCTATGCTTAAATTTTCAGCCGTGCAGAGTATATATGCGCTGACACCGCCGTGCGGAAGAGCGCTTTCAACACCCTCACAACATGGATATTTATATCACATTTTGTATACACATTCGCTGTTGACTTGTTTAAAATCATCATCTATTATTAATCACATTGAATCTTTTTAACTCATAAAGGAGTGATGAATATCATGTCAAAGAAAATTAATGTAACGATCTGGAACGAATTCCGCCACGAAAAAACGAATGAAACCGTCAAGAAACTGTATCCGCTGGGTATGCACAAAGCCATCGCCGACGGCATCAGCGCAGATGATCTGAATATCCGCCTGGCCTCTCTTGATGATCCGGAACACGGCTTGACTGAAGAAGTGGTCAACAACACCGATGTCCTGCTATGGTGGGGGCATTGCCACCACGGCGACGTCAAGGACGAAATCGTCAAGCGCGTCCATAAACGCGTCCTCGAAGGCATGGGCCTGATCGTTCTCCATTCCGGTCACTTTTCCAAGATTTTCAAAGCGGTAATGGGCACCAACTGTTCGCTGAAATGGCGCGAAGTCGGCGAAAAGATGCGCCTCTGGAATATTGAGCCGTCCCATCCGATCTCCCAGGGCATCGGCGAATACTTTGAACTGAAGAATGAGGAAATGTACGGCGAACGCTTCGATATTCCGCAAGACGGCAAGATCATCTTCATCTCCTGGTTTGAAGGCGGTGAAGTTTTTCGCAGCGGCGTCGCGTTTGAACGCGGCCACGGCAAAGTATTCTATTTCAGCCCCGGTCATGAAACCTATCCTACTTACTATGACAAAAATGTGCTTAAAGTAATCGGCAACGCTGTCCGCTGGGCCAAACCGCTGATTTACCAGGCACATACAGCGCCTAACGCCCAGCCGCTGGAAGCAATCAGGACGCCTAATCCGCATACCGTCAGTGCCGGAATAGTTCAGGATGTCGATGGCAACGCAAAAAAATAAAGGTTTGCAAATATGAAAAAGCTCAGAATCGGAGTTGTTGGCCTGGGTATGGGACAGGCGCATATCAATGGTTATAAAGAACACCCGGACGCCGAAGTCGTCGCCATCGCCGATGTTGATAAAGTACGCCTTGAAAAATCGGCGAAAGAACAGGGGATTGCCAAATATTATACCGATGCTATGGAAATGTTCAAGAAAGAAAAACTTGACATTGTCAGCATCGCCGTTCCCAATAAATTCCATAAACCGCTGACCATTGCCGCGCTCGAATCCGGTGCGCATGTCCTTTGCGAAAAGCCGATGGCGATGAACGCCGCGGAAGCCGAAGAAATGCTCGCCGCCGCCAAACGCGCAAAAAAACGCCTCGGCATCAACTTCTCGTTCCGTTTTACTCCTCAGTCATTCGCAATGAAGCAGCTGGTTGAAAGCGGCGAACTCGGCGACATTTATTTCGGACGCACCGTCTGGCACCGCCGGCGCGGTATGCCCGGTTTCGGCGGCTGGTTCGGTACCAAGGCGCTCTCCGGCGGCGGACCGCTGATTGATCTGGGGGTTCACCGTCTGGACCTAGCGCTCTGGCTGATGGATTATCCGGAACCGGAGTGGGTCATGGGCAGCGCTTATAACCATATTGCCTCCGCCATTGCCAAAAAGCAGAACAAGACTTACGATGTCGAAGACCTGGCCTGCGGCATGATTAAATTTAAGAACGGCGCCACACTGGAAATCGAAGCCTCATGGGCGGCCAACATCAAGGAACGGGAAAAGATGTCCACCCGCCTGCTGGGAACCAAAGGCGGGATCTTCCAGTACAATCTGGAGGAAGGTTATCAGTTCCATGTCGAATGCTATCAGGAAAAAGCCGGATGCCAGTACGACATGCATCTGCACCCGCCGGTACCGGCCTGCAAAAACAGCTATTACACTTTCGTCGATTGCATCGTGAAAAAGATTCCTTATGTAGTCACTCCTGAGCAGGGCGTAACCGTTATGAAACTGCTGGATGCCATTTACAAGTCAGCCGCCACCGGCAAACCGGTCAAAATAGGCTGAAAAACTGCTGAATCTGTTCCATGGCCCGTCCTCAATGGACGGGCTTTTTTATTTGCGTCAACCCTGAAAGACGAATATCCAAATCCCGTCCCGCTGGAATGGAATGTATATTCAAATCATTTGATCATAGATCACAAATACTGTTATTCATTCTGCCAGGAGGCTTTTAGTTATATTTCCAAACCAAACCTTGCGACAGTCTTTCATTTCAATTACTGCAAAATATAATTATCCTGGCAATCGGCCTTGCAGAAATCAATCTTTCCAGGCCTTTGCATTCGCTTTACGGAAAACATTCATATCTTACCAAATTGTAATAATAGCCATACCGTATTACATTAATGTAACAAAAACGACCATTACATTAATGTAATTACAGTATATGAATTATATATATTTAATTAATAATTAACAACTTATATATATTGATAAAATAACTGGCATGATAAAAGCTATATTTAATTTTGTCTTTAAAATTTTTTGTTCGAAAAATCAATTATAACAATGAGGTGATACTATGCGACAACAAAATCAAAGCGCAATCCGCTAGTTATGGAATGCCTGCTTTCCGGGCAATCCATAATTAGCAAGCAAGGGGGATCACGAATTCAGGATTTAAACTGTTAATAACAAGATAATTAAGCCATAAGAAGTAAATACTAATAAATTAAGTTAAAGAGGAAAATTATGAGAAAAGTATATATTTCGGCATTGCTGCTGCTGATAGGAATATCATCCTTCAACGCACATGCGGAAAAAATAAAAAAACTTCGTTTGAACCAGGATGACGCCCAGTCGTACATGGTTTCAAAAGCCTATGAGTTGAAAAATACCCGTTCGTGTGATATTGCGCCATTTGTTGAAGGCGCAGTTAAACGCTACAACATAGATTCCAATGTCCAGCGCCTGGATTTCAAGGCTGCCGGCAAAGAGATTCTGGTAGTCAGCACGAGCGTGGACATGATGCCTTATGTTGATGACATGATAGCCAAAATTGACATCCCCGGCGTCAAAGACAGTTCCGGTTCGGTGGTTGAAGGCACTGGCATCAGCCGTTTCGGGTATTATCCCAAAAACCGGGCAACTCCGGATATGCTGAAAATCCTCCGCAACAACATTCTGCCGGGCAACAGCAGCGTGTTCCTGGACGAGAGCGTTTCCATGCTGTACTGGAAATCTTCAAAATCGGACGGCGATCAGGTGATGCGCTGGATTAATGAACTGGACCGGCCGGTGCCGCAGGTGCAGGTTAAAATGCGGGTGTATGAAGTACGCGACAGTGACCTGACAGACATCGGGATCAACTATGTCGCATGGAAAAACGGGCCGGGGTTGAATTTGTTCGGCGCCGGGCTTGAATCAATCAACCTTTCAGGCTGGGATAATGTTGTCAAGTCCGCGGCCTTTCAGGGCGCCAATATCATGAGCAAAGCCAACTGGGCATGGGGCGGATTTTTATTCGCGCCGCAGATTGACTTCAGTTTTGTACGGGTGCTGGCACAGGACGGCAGGGCCAGAATCGCCGATTCCGGCAGCTTGACGGTGGTGAACGATTTTGACAATTCATATACGATCAAGTTCTCGCCGGATTTTCAGAACATCATCAAAAATCCGGAAGACGACCAGACCAGCGTGGTGCCAAGTTCTCCGTCATTCTTTGAGCTGACGATCAATCAGCCGGTAATCTGTTTCAAAGGTGCCGGCAATACCGTGACCGAATCTCCCGACGACCGCCGCTATGACGAGGAAAAAGTGTCAACTACCGAAGGAACGATTATGTTCAATTACTTCGTTTCAAAAGCTGACCCGGTCGAGCGCAATAACTTCGGACAGGAACTCTATCAGACCATGAATGCATCGTCGAATCTGACACTGGCGGTCGGAAATGAACGCCTGCTGGCCACCTGGAAAAAGGATTATGAAACGGAGCAGACCATTGGCGTTCCGTTCCTTTCCTCAATCCCGGTTTTGAAATATTTGTTCGGAACGACCACTAAAGTCAAGAACAGCAGCTATTACTTTGTCACGGTCAAAGCTGACTGGGTAAATCCGGACTCTGAACTTGCCGGCTGGGCCGGTCAGCTGTTAACGCAGGATATGTTGAAAAATGCTACAACTGTAGCGGTAGCCACGGCGGCAGCAGCAACTCCGGCAGCAGCGCCCGCCGCT
>JBAWXM010000421.1:0-4238 GCA_037144075.1 Lentisphaerota bacterium
ATGGTTAATGGTTAATGGTTAATGGTTAATGGTTAATGGTTAATGGTTAATGATATAGAACAATTAACAACTAACAACTGAAAATTAACAACTTTTGACTTATGAAAGAGAACATAATTAAAAATAAAAGTTTCAATTTTGCCATTCGCAGTGTAAAGTTGTATCAATACTTGCAAGCCGAGAAAAAAGAGTATGTTCTTTCAAAACAACTATTAAGAAGCGGAACTTCCGTTGGCGCAATGGTAAGAGAGGCAGAACATTCGGAAAGTAAAATGGATTTTATTCATAAAATGGCAATTGCTCAAAAAGAAATAAATGAAACCATATATTGGCTGGAATTACTGAAGAGCACTGATTATTTAAGTGGCGAACAGTTTGAAAGCATTAATGCAGATGCCGTGGAATTGATAAAAATGATAACCAGCATTCTTAAATCCACCAAAAGCAACCTAACAATTAACAATTAACAATTAACAATTATTTACCATGAATGAAGCGGAAACCAGAGCAGAACTGATAGACCCGCAACTGAAAGCGGCGGGCTGGGGCGTGGTCGAAGGCTCTAAAATCCTGCGCGAATATCACATTACCGCAGGGAAAATACAAACCGGCGGGGTCAGGGCAAAGAAACTTACGGCGGATTATGTACTGGTTTACAAAGGCATCAAGCTGGCGGTAGTGGAAGCCAAGAGTGATGAACTGGAAGTCGGCGAAGGCGTGATGCAGGCCAAACAATATGCCGAAAAACTAAAACTGGAAACCACCTACGCCACCAACGGCAAAGAGATTTACAGCATTTGCATGAAAACCGGCGCCGAGGGCCTGGTTGCCAAATACCTTGCGCCGGATGAACTGTGGAATAAAACCTTCGCCGTTCAAAACGCATGGCGAGATAAATTCAGCGCGGTGCCGTTTGAAGATAAAAGCGGGACCTGGCAATTGCGCTACTATCAGGAAATTGCGGTTAATAACGCCCTGGAAGCAATAGCCAACAACCAGGAGCGCATTTTATTGACCCTGGCGACCGGAACCGGCAAAACGGCGATTGCTTTTCAAATCGCGTGGAAACTGTTTCAGGCCCGTTGGAACTTGAAGCGTGACGGCAGCCGCAGGCCGCGCATTCTGTTTTTAGCCGATAGAAACATTCTGGCGGATCAGGCATACAATGCGTTTTCAGCATTCCCGGAAGATGCGCTGGTAAGGATCAAGCCTGGCGAGATTAGAAAAGGCGGCAGAGTTCCGACCAACGGCAGTATTTTCTTTACGATTTTTCAGACCTTTATGTCCGGTCCGGCGGTTGAGGAGTTAGCGAAAGTCGCGGAAGCTCCTGAACCTTATAATGCCACTCCCGGGAACGCCACTCTCCGCAGTGGCATGGATTTCTCAGGGAACGCCACTCTCCACAGTGGCGAAAGCGAATATGCCAATCGGGAGATTGGCGATCCCGGGTTCGGGATTAAATCCGGCGATTCCATGAATGAGTGTTACTTCGGTCAGTATCCTCCCGATTATTTTGATTTCATCATCATCGACGAGTGCCATCGCGGCGGAGCCAATGACGAAAGTAACTGGCGGGGAATTATGGAATATTTCTCGCCTGCCGTTCAACTGGGTTTAACCGCCACCCCGAAACGCCAGGACAACGTTGACACCTATAAATATTTTGGCGAGCCGGTTTACATCTATTCCCTGAAGGAAGGCATCAACGACGGATTCCTGACCCCTTTCAAGGTAAAGCGGATACAAACCACGCTGGACGATTATATCTATACCAGTGATGACCAGATAATCGAAGGCGAAATAGAAGAAGGCAAACTTTACACCGAAACTGACTTCAACCGGATCATTGAGATTAAAGCCCGCGAAGCTAAGCGCGTTCAGATTTTCATGGACCTGATAAACCAGAAAGAAAAATCAATTGTCTTTTGCGCCACCCAGGACCATGCCGCCGCAGTGCGCGATCTGGTCAACCAGGACAAGCAAAGCAAAAACCCGAACTACTGTGTGCGGGTTACCGCCAATGACGGCGAAAGAGGCGAACAGTTTTTAAGAGAGTTTCAGGATAACGAAAAAACCATTCCAACCATTTTAACCACTTCGCAAAAACTCTCCACCGGGGTTGATGCGCGGAATATCCGCAACATCATCTTAATGCGCCCGATAAACTCCATGATCGAGTTTAAGCAGATAGTGGGACGCGGCACCCGGTTATTTGACGGCAAAGAATTCTTTACCATTTATGACTTTGTCGATGCATATCATCATTTTTCCGATCCTGAGTGGGATGGCGAACCGGTGGAAGAGGAGCCCTGCGCCAAATGCGGCAAGAATCCTTGTGTTTGCGAGAAACAACCGCCGCAGCCCTGCAAGCGATGCGGACAGCGCCCCTGCATCTGTATAAAGGACCCGCTGCCGCCCTGTGGTAAATGCGGCCAGCGGCCCTGCCAGTGCAAAAAGAAAGTAAAGGTAAAATTGAAGGACGGCAAGGAACGCCAGATACAGCACATGGTTTCAACTTCATTCTGGAGCGCCGACGGCAAACCGATTTCAGCCGAAGAGTTTTTGAATAATCTGCTTGGGGAACTGCCCAATCTTTTCAAAAGCGAAGAAGAGCTGCGGACGCTTTGGAGCAATCCCGCGACCAGGCGCACATTGATGGAGAAACTGGAGGATGCAGGGTTTCCAAAATCAGATTTACTGATTATTCAACAACTGGTTGACATGGAAAAAAGCGATTTATACGATGTTCTGGAATATGTGTTCAATGGCGAATACATTGCCATGACGCGGGAAGCCAGAGTAGCGGCGGCACAAGCCACGATCTTTGCCCTGCTCAACGACAAGCAGAAAGAGTTCATTGAATTCGTCTTGAGCAAATATATTGAAACCGGCGTGGAAGAACTTGACCAGGAAAAGCTGCCGATCCTGCTGACAAACAAATATCACTCGCTGGAAGATGCGAAAGCCATCCTGGGCAACGTAGCCAATATCAGCAAGCTGTTCATTGAATTTCAGCAGTATCTATACAAACAAGACGTGGCGTAATGGTTTTATCTTCGCGCCTCTGCGCCTGTCACGGGGCGGGTTAAAGTGGGTCACAGCCTGGGATGTGTTGTGGTCAAAACTAACAACCGGCAGAGAAGCCGCTGATGAGCGACAGGGCGATGGTTTGAAGCCGGAAGTCTAAACTATAGGAGGAAACTTATGCGCAGGAATGTTATTCTCATTGACTTTGAGAGCGTCCAGCCCGCACAACTCGCGGCGCTCGACCATGAGCACTTCAAGGTAATCGTCTTTGTCGGCGCCAACCAGGCCAGGATTCCGTTCGAAACCGTTGACGCACTCCAGCGCATGGGCAGCAGAGCCGAATATATAAAGATCGCCGGGAGCGGTCCCAATGCCCTTGATTTTCACATCGCGTTCTATATCGGCCAGCTGGCTGCGGCCGATCCGTCCGCCTACTTCCACATCATCTCGAAAGACAAAGGCTTTGATCCGCTGATCCAGCATTTGAAGGCAAAGAAAATCCTGGCCGCGCGTTCGACCTGCGTCAGCGAAATGCCGTTAATCAAAGCAGTAAACACCTCGCAGCAGGAGCGGCTTCAGTTTGTCATGGATAAGCTGCGGCAGCCCAAAGCAACGAAACCGCGCACCGTCAAAACCCTGTCCAGCGCGATTTCCTCACTCTTCCAGAAACAGCTTGCCGAAGAAGAAATAGCCGCGCTCATCGCCGGCCTCATCTCGGTCGGGTTCATCACCGTCACCGAAAATAAAGTGAAGTACTCCTCATGAAGCGCATGAAGAAAATACAGGTTTAACCACGAAAGACACGAAAAGACACGAAAAAAGCCAATGCCGTTTCACCATGAAGGACATGAAGTAGGGAACCAAGGAATACATGTTTTATCCCGCGACTGCGGGAAGTTCACAAGGACACTAAGAGAAAAACCGTGTCATTGCATGAATGCGGTCGTGTCCGCGTTCACGCAATGACACATGTCTTACTTTCATGAGCTTCATGCTCTTCATGGTGAAACTGCCTTTTCTTATCCTGTATATCCTGTCTATCCCTGTTAAAACTTTTCTGTCAGCATCTGCGGATAATAAATTTTTCGAAAATTTTTCAATTAACGATTGCTTTTGTTTTAATTATAGTTTATAATATTAAGCGTTGGCTGAATTAAGTAAAGATAAACAGAGAAAGCAGTCTCACCATGAAGAACATGAAGTTAATGAAG
>JBAWXM010000422.1:0-4228 GCA_037144075.1 Lentisphaerota bacterium
GTATCGGCGGCTTCTCAGAATACGAACCAATCTTCAAAATCTTCGCAATCTATACGCAATTTTTAGTTTTACAGAGTACTAACCTGACATAAGAATTCTTTCATTTTTGCGTCTTTTGATGGCTTAAGGCGTAAACTATAATATTCACCCCCATTTTTAATGACAGCGTTTCATTCTGGTAACTGTACCACGGTTTGCCGCCGCTCATGCGCAAAAGGCGGCTTTTCCATCCGCAATGGATATCGCCGGATGTAAGAAAAGCAACCAGACGACCGTTCAGATACAATCCCCAGCCGCCATATTTCTGACACTTGGGATGAGGATTGGGCGCGCCTGACGGCAAGTCATGAAAACAGTGATAAATTGCATGCGTGTCCGGCAATTTTACCATTTCTGTTCCGAAAGCCCGCTCAACCGCCGCTTTGAAACTTTTGAAAAAACCGTCGCCTTCAAAATCATCAACGCAATCGTCAGCATAGACAAATCCGCCCTGCAGCAAATATTTTTTCAGGTTTTCCTGATCGCTTGCGGATGGATTGAACTCCCCGTTGGCGGTAATAAACAGAACAGGATATTTGACCATCTCATCCAATTTCTTCAGGTCGGCGGTATTCCATGCCGGCGAGACATTTACCGGCGTATCTTTTTTCACATGTTCCAGCGCCATTCTGTCAGCCTCAGGATAACTGTTCCATGGATCATTCCTGATTACATCCGGAGCGAATTTTATTCTTGCCATCGAGAATGGCCTGGTTGCGGGAAATTGATTTCCGGCAGTTGCAAGCCAGTCAGCGGCAATTTTCTTGTCATCCGCATACAGTTTATTATATTTTGCCTGTGCCGCCGGGTCTTCAACATTTTTCCCAGGATAACCCGCCGAATCATCTATATTATTATTCGGAAGCAGATCTTCCAGGCGGTGGGCATTCCCCTGATATTTTTTGGCCTTTTGCGACGGAGCATATTGGTTGTCTGTATTATTCTGATAAGTTACTGACCCGTTTTTATCGTAAGTCGTTGTGTATGTCCGATAGTTGCTTTTTTTCTGTATCTGCGGGTTGTTCACGGTCTCGATATTCGGAGTCGGCTTATTATTTTTCACATCAGTAATCCGGGACGGGGCGACTGTCTTTACAACATTATCCTTATCCTTATCCTTATCCTTATCCTTCAGTTCAGTTGCAACAGTCCATTGCTCTTTTTTCTTATCATTATCTGATGCGCTGCCGTTCTTTATTTCTATTATGATTTTCTCCTTCTCCGGTGCGATTTTGTCTGTACTTTTTGGCGCTGGGCTGACTGTCCCGGCAGTTGTGTCTTTACTCTTCGGAGTTTTAGGTGTTGGGCTGACTGTCCCGGCAGTTGTGTCTTTACTCTTCGGAGTTTTTGGTATTGGGCTGACTATCCCGGCAGTTGTTTCTTTTCTCTGAGAGTCGACGGGATTTGTTTCCGCCGTAGTTGCAGTATCTTTTGATTTTGCCGGATCAATATTACTTTGGGTTTCGGCGTTGGCGAATTGGGCGAATACCAGCATACATACAAATATTGCTGCTAATTGCAATTTCATATTATTCTCCATGATCTCTGTTCATATACGCTAAAGCATATATAAATATAATCACCGCAAATAAAATTTAAAGACGAAGTAAAAACATTTTTCCGCTTTTGCATGAAGCACATTTGCTTTATACTTCATTTCTGACTATCTTTCCGGCTGTATCAGTCTGAATAATCCAGGTTATCAATATTACTATGCAATATAAGGAACGCACAATGGATGCATTGCGCAAAAAACTGTTAAAATACCAGAGGAACGAGATCACGGAACATCTCGTTTATCTGAATCTGGCAAAGCAGACTAAAGGGAATAACGCCATCCTCTTGAAGAAAATAGCGGACGACGAACTGCGCCACTATCATCAGTTCCGGGAATACACCGGACAGGATGTCCGCCCTGACAAAGTAAAGGTCTTTTTCTATTCATTCATTACGGTCGTGCTGGGACTGACATTCACCCTGAAGATGATGGAGAACGGCGAAGAGGCGGCAGAGGAGAGTTATGAGACCGTCGAGGACTCATATCCGCAGATTCAAAAAATTATCATTGATGAAGTTAATCACGAGCAACTCCTTCTTGCGGAGGTCGATGACGAACGTCTGAATTATCTCGGCTCCATTGCGCTGGCCCTGAACAATTCGGCCCAGGAGTTCACGGGGATCGCGGTGGGTTTAACTTTCGCGCTCCAGAACGCCAAAGCAACAGGCAGCACGACTCTGGTCAGCGGACTGGCGGCAACTCTGGCCATGATGGCCTCTGAATACCTGTCCCAAAAAACGGAAAAACACGACGGAGCCAAAGGCAATCCGATGAAAGCAGCGCTGTATGCCGGCGGGGTTTATCTCGGCATGGTGCTTATGATCGTTACACCTTATTTCATCTTCCAGAGTCACATTCACGCGATGCTCGTCACCGTGGCGGCGGTATTCATGGTTATGGTGATATTCTCTTTCTTCATGTCGGTGGTTAAAGACCTGAAGTTCGGCAAGGTTCTGGCTGAAGGTCTGGCGATCACCGTAGTGGTAGTTATTGCGTCATATGTGATTGGTATGCTGGCCAGTAAATATCTTGGGCTGGGGCATTAAACTGGATATTTCATAAGTTGGAACCCGCGAGGCGGGAGAATATCCAATATCCAACAGCAAACAGCCAGAATGGAAACCTAAAACCTAAAACCTAAAACCTAAAACCTAATTCAATACCCAATATTCAAGGTAAAAAACTGCATGTTTCAGAATAGATATCGGTGAATACAGTTAACGGCAGATCAGACCGGCGCCGTCGCATTGTTCCAGCGTATAGCCTCCGGCAACAGCCTTTTCCAGCTTCGGCGCCAGTGTGACGTCCCCCAGCATCATTCCGCCAACCAGGATGCGGTTTTTGAAGAACAGCTTCTTGTAAATGTTTTTCAGGTCGTCTTTTGAACAGACTTTTTGATATTCCCCGCCGCTCTGTCCAATATCTCCGACCGAGAACAGTCTGGTGCCGAATGCGTTAAGCCTGGCCCCGTAAATGCTGTGATTAAACGCCAGCGGTTCTCCGGCGATGTTTGCCCCGGCAACATTGCCCTGTTCCTTCGCCGGTTGCCACAAGCCGTAGCAGCAGTTATTAAACGACGCGCAGTCGCCGGCGGCGTAAATATCCGGATCAGAGGTCTGCATGTGTTCGTTGACGACAATCGCCCGGACGACGTCAAGCCCGGCCGATGCGGCGCTTTCAATATTGCATTTCAGTCCGGCGCAAATGATAACCAGTTCGCAGGGGACGACTTGTTCATTCTGTGTCTGTATGCCTTCGACTTTATCCTTGCCGCAGATATGGGAAATGAAAACTCCGTAATTAGTTTTGACGTTATGATTGGTATTCATCTGTTTGACCAGTATAGCCGCGCCTTCTTCGTCAAGCTGGCGGGGCAGGATGGCCGGACAGGCTTCCAGCACAGTTACATTTGTGTCCAGCCTGCTGAGGTTGTCCGCTATTTCCAGCCCCAGCAAACCGCCGCCGATGACCGCAATATTCTTTGTTCCGTTTTTGATATACTCATGCAAAGAGTCAAGCTGGGCTTTCTCTCTGATGGTGATGACTTGCGGCAGTTCGGTTCCCTGAATCGGGGGAATGAAGCAGCGTCCTCCCGCAGCGATCAGCAGTTTATCATATCCGGTATTGCTTCCGTCGCTTAAAAAGACGGTTTTGTGCTGGCGGTTAATGCTGGACACCTCTGTTCCCAGGTGCAGCTGCAAATTTTTCTCCTTGTAATACATCTCCGGATGGAGAAAGAACTGCTCATCGGTTATGGACTGGGAGATCATCCGGGTAAGCGCCGGACGGCGGTATGGCAGTATTTTCTCTCTGGAGAAAAGATGTATTTCAGCATCCCGGCAGCGGGAACGGATTGCTTCAGCGGCTTCCAGTGCGGCGATTCCTGCTCCAACTATTACTATTTTCATGGCATCCCTCATTTTTATATAGAGCTATACTCTGCACGGCTGAAAATTTAAAAATAGACGAATAGGATTGTGGATTGGATTTTTTCGATCCGACTGACTGGCGATATGAATATCGCCTGAAGAAGGAGCGGAAAAATACGGACGCAAGACATTCGCCGCAAAGCGGTCGCGATCTTTTGAGTTTGGATTCGCACTCTTCGAGGCCTTCGATACCCCGGTATCG
>JBAWXM010000423.1:0-4227 GCA_037144075.1 Lentisphaerota bacterium
GCGAGAAAAGCGAGAAAAGCGAGAAAAGCGAGAAAAGCGAGAAAAGCGAGAAAAGGTTTGAAGATAGAATGCAAAGAGAGAGTCCAAAATGGAAAGAACGTGACAGGTGACTGGTTGTGCTAAGTGTTACGTGCTACGGTTTTGGTTTGGGTAATTTTCTAATTATGTGTTATCTTCATTTCCTTTCGTGTGGTTTGTGGTGAAAAGTGTTTAAAACTGCTTTATTGACAATATAAAATATGAAGATTGAGCTTGTATTGACTCCGGCGGGGCATTTGCGCCTTGAAGCCGGTGAAGCCGACGGCTGGGAATTGCCGGATGAAACCGCCGGGCGGCTGCTCGACGGGTTTGCCGCCGGGAGCGGGGAGGGGTTGCTGGCGCTGGTGCGGGAAGATCTGCCGGCCGGAATGCCGGTGACGTTTCAATATTTCCGCAAGCTGTCCAGGGAATTTCTGACCCGGCTGTGTCATGCGCCGGAACCGGCGACCGTGGAACTGGAGGCAACATTTAACAGCGTCAGGCCGGATTTGCCGTACTTCGGTTTTGAAGCGCTGGAAGCACCGCCGCTGCGCGGGACGGAGTATCTGAGTGCGGAAACGCTGCTGGGCTTGTGGGGATTGCTGGAGCAGCGCATCCAGACGGAGTTCAGGTCGTTTAAAGGCAGTTTCAGCGAATGTTTAAGGAAGCTGAATCCGGCCTGGAAACAGGTGGGAAAGGTCAGTTTTCATCTTGCGGAAAATAAGCAGGACGCGTCCGGCGAACATCCCTTTGCCTTTATGGCTACTTTCATTCACCGGCTGTCAGAGAACGACAAGCCCAAACATCTGCCGCTGGGCGCGGCGCTGAAAGCTTATGCCAGTGACCGCAACGCTTTGCTGGCGTTGCTTAAACCGGTGCAGGCGGCGGGCGAGCGCAGCAAACTGGTTGCGGATATGGCGTCCAGCCGGGAGATTTTTCAGCCGCAGGCCTGGACCGCCCGCAATGCCTATACTTTTTTGCAGGACATTCCGGCGATGGAAGAGGCCGGGATCATTGTCCGTATCGCCAATCTGTGGAAAACTTCATCGCCCGCCAAAGTGCAGGTGGCGGTAAATATTGATTTGAAGCCGGGGCAGAAGCTGGGCATCAACGCCCTGCTGGATTTTTCCGTTCGAACCAGTTTGAACGGCGTTCCGCTTACTAAAGAGGAATTGGAACAGCTGTTGAATGCCGACGGCGGGCTGGTGCGGATCCGGGGGCAATGGGTGGAGGCCGAGCCCGATAAAATTCAGCAACTGCTGGAACAGTGGGAAGAGGCCGGACGCGCAACCGCGGACGGGTTATCATTTATGCAGGGACTGCGGCTGCTGGCCGGAGCCCGGCTGCCGGGCGGTCCCGGACTGCCGGAAGTTGACCGGCAATTCAGCGCGGTCAACGCGGTCGGAGAACTCAAGCAGCTGCTTGAAGAACTGGAAAGCCCCGCGAATATTCAGTTGCCGGAACTGCCGGATTTGCTGGCGCGGACTCTGCGTCCGTACCAGCTGGACGGGGTGAAATGGCTCTGGCGGATGACGGAACTCGGACTTGGCGGCTGTCTGGCGGATGACATGGGACTGGGTAAAACGCTGCAAGTTCTGACCTTGCTGGCCCTGCTGAAACAGCGCGGCGACACGGCGCAGACTCCGGCGCTGCTGGTAGTTCCGGCCTCGCTGTTGAAAAACTGGGAGCGGGAGTCCGCCAGATTCACGCCTGAACTGCGTTTCGGCATTTTGCATCCGATGGCGATGAGCGGCGCGGAACTGGCCGCGCTGGACCGGGAGCCGGAACTGTTTTTAAGCAATTTCGATGCGGTGGTGACGACTTACGGCATGTTGTTAAGACAGGCGAAACTGCGGGAAATAAACTGGACGGCGTTAATCGTGGATGAAGCCCAGGCGATCAAAAATCCGCAATCGCAGCAGAGCAAAGCCGTGCGGGCATTGCGCAGCTCGCGGCGGCTGGCGCTGACCGGGACTCCGGTGGAAAACCGCCTGACCGATTTGTGGAGTATTTTCGATTATATCACGCCGGGACTGCTCGGCAATATCACTCATTTCAAAGATTTTGTAAAGAAACTCAATACCGAAGACGGCAGCATTAATTACGCCCCGCTGCGCCGTCTGACCCAGCCGTATATCATGCGCCGGTTGAAAACTAATAAGCATATTATCTCCGATCTGCCCGACAAGACGGAAATGAAAGTTTACTGCCAGTTGACCAGACCGCAGGCGCTGCTGTATCAGCAGACCGTCCGCAGTATGGCGAAAGAGCTCAAAGAACTTGATGATATCCAGCGGCGCGGTATGATTTTCAAGTACCTGATGATGTTCAAGCAGATCTGCAATCATCCGGCGCAGTTCGACGGCAGCGGCGATTATAATGCCGCCGCCAGCGGTAAATTCCTGCGGCTGGCGGAAATTGTGGAGGAAATCGCCTCCCGCCAGGAGAAGGCGCTGATTTTCACCCAGTTCAAGGAGATGACGGAGCCGCTGCATGACCATCTGGCGCGGTGTTTCGGCCGCACCGGGCTGATCCTGCACGGCGGAACCTCCATCAAGCAGCGGCAGTTCCTGGTTGAACAGTTCCAGAGCGAATCCGGTCCGCCTTATTTTGTGCTGTCGCTGAAAGCCGCCGGCACCGGGCTCAATCTGACGGCGGCCAATCATGTGATTCACTTTGACCGCTGGTGGAATCCTGCCGTGGAGAATCAGGCCACCGACCGGGCGTTCCGTATCGGCCAGCACCGCAATGTCCTGGCGCACAAGTTTATCTGCAAAGGCACCATCGAGGAAAAAATCGATGCTTTGATTGACGAGAAAAAAGATCTGGCTGATTCGCTGCTGACCGAAGGCGCGGAGAAGCTGCTGACCGATATGAACAATGATGAATTGCTCAAGTTTGTCGAATTGGATATGAATGCAGTTTTAACCTCTTAAAAAAGGAATATATAAAATGTCTCGCTGGAACAGGTATGATGATTATTATCCGCGTTACGTCCCCGCGGCGGAACGGAAACAGGCTGCACAGGCGAAAATCCAAAAGCTCATGGCTAAAGGCGAGAAACTTTCTCCGGTCGTGATTGACGGCCGCGTCATCGCGAAAACATTCTGGGGCAAAGCCTGGTGCGACAACATCGAATCATATCATGATTATGAGAATCGTCTGCCGCGCGGGCGCAGTTATGTCCGGCAGGGCGCGGTGATTGACCTTCAAATCGAAAAGGGTAAAATTACCGCCAAAGTCCAGGGCTCGGAGCTTTATGAAATCAATATCAGCATAAAAGAACTTTCCGGCGAGAAATGGGAGCGGATTAAAAAATCATGCGCCGGTAAAATTGCCTCGCTGATTGATTTGATACAAGGCAAGCTTTCCACGGAAATCATCGCCTTGCTCTGCCGCAAGGATGAGGGGCTCTTTCCATCGCCGAAAGAAATTAAATTGATCTGCAACTGTCCTGACTGGGCGGGTTTATGCAAACATCTGGCCGCCGTGCTGTATGGCGTCGGCGCCCGGCTGGATGCGCAGCCGGAACTGTTTTTCCTGTTGCGGGGAGTAGACCAGAACGAACTTTTCAGCGCCGGTTTCGCCAACGATCTGGCTGACTCCGGAGCTGATTCGACGATCAGCGGCGGCGATTTAGGCAGCATTTTCGGCATTGAACTGGATAATCTGGAGACAGACGCCGCCGGGATGCCGGATGAAGCGGCGGTCGCAGAGACACCGAAAAAACGCGGCCGTCCGGCAAAGTCTGTCAAGCCGGAAAACGCCAAGCCGGCAAGCAGCAAGCCAGGCAGCCGCAGTGTAAAACCGGCTAAATCTGTAAAATCGGCAAAGACGGCAAAGACGGCAAAGACGGCAAAGACGGCAAAAGAGGTAAAGACGGCAAAAGAGGTAAAGACGGAAGTTAATCCTCCGTCTAAGCGCGGCCGTCCGTCCAAAAAGTCAAACAGGAACTATGTTGCCGTACAAAAATAAACTTGTCAAGTTTATTTCTTTACAGCTCCTAAGTATCTAAAAAAAGCTCAGTTTGAACTAATTTACATCGTTCGAGTTGACAAAATCACTATATATGTAAAGATAAGGAGCTGTCAAGAAGTTCTAAAATTATAAAGTTCTGAATGGCTAAAGTTTTAAGCGCGGAAGTCGAAAAGTTGAAGCGAGAAAAGCGAGAAAAGCGAGAAAAGCGAGAAAAGCGAGAAAAGCGAGAAA
>JBAWXM010000424.1:0-4211 GCA_037144075.1 Lentisphaerota bacterium
GGGCTGTAGAGTTTGATGGAGCGAGTTTTACCTTTGTTAACAGTGATGCTGTCAGACGTAAAATTGTCGCCACAGATACCAACACATTTGGAGTTGCTACCCTAGCAGCCGGAACTGTCACCGTATCCACCACTAAGGTGACGACTAATAGCAGGATCATGCTGACTGTTCAAAGTCTCGGAACCGTTACCGCCCCCAAAGCAGTGGCAATAACCGCCCGGACCGCTGCAACCTCATTCACCATCACCAGTGCAGATGCTACCGATACCAGCGTGGTGGCCTGGCAGATCATCGAACCGCTTTAACCCTTAAACAGGAGAAAATAACATGTTAAAAGAATTCATCCAGAAGTCAATCGAAACTCAGTCCGGATTCAATGCCGAATGCTGGGTAGTAACTGAAATACATCTCGATGTAAAAGCCAATCAAGGTTATATCCGGCTGGAAGGTTACAAAGATTTTGAAGCCAAGGAAGCCGGAAAGCAAGTCATGGGAACCGTGCTGGTCCCGATTGCCGACTTGATGGCAATGCAGTCTGCCGCCGCAGTCCATGCCGATGTGCTGGCAACCGTCTTCGCCTCAGAACAGTTCGCCGCCGCTACTCTCGAACAGCGTGAAGTCGCGGAACCGGGGGTTAATCCATGAAAAAAGCACTGCGGCATATATGCGCATTAAGACGTCAAATCTGCGGTTTGATGCTCGATACTCCGACAAATTTCTATTTACTAACAAACGACAAAATCGCCGAAATTTATAATGGCGCCGGCCCGGACTGGATGAGCAATCTCAGCCGCAAAATCATAACCTTTCTGCTGCGCTATTTCGCCGCCGCTTTCGTGATCCATGATGTCGAATACGATTTCAACATGGACCGCGCGGACACGCCGGACAATCGCGGCCGCTTCCATGCAGCCAATCTAAGAATGTGGAATAACATCAAGATTATAGCGTCCGCGCTATGGCCCTGGTACACTCCCCGGCGTTGGTGGTGGAGATTAAAAGGCTATGCAGCATACAGAGCCTGCGAAAACTTCGGCTGGTCTGCGTGGATAGCAGTAAAACCCGAACAGCATCAAGACGTAATAGACATAAAAGCCGAAATAGTAAACGAAATCCCTGAACTGGAGGAATAAAAGTTTTCCGTCCATATTGTCCACAAAGTCCAGTTTTTAAAATAATTAACCACCGCCTGAGCAGCGGGAAAGCAGAGGAGTAAATGAATGTTGACTACATGACGCTGGGAGTTGCGATTCTCGCATTGTTCAGCACAATCCTAATCGCCAGCATCGGCGGGACCGCCGCGATACTATGGAGGATCGCCAGTGTCGATAAAAGCAAGGTTGACTGGACGGCCTGCGAAAAATTACGCACAAACTGCCCGTGTGTCAAAGACATCGAGGAAATCAAAAAGAAACAGGATGCCGACCACGACGAACTCAACAAAACAAAGGTATTCGTAAAATGACCCCGCAGGATTACAAAGATATTCTAAACAACGCCGGAAAATGGATAATAGCAATGGCGATAATATCCGCCGTCTGCTATCTGACAATTCAGGGAAAAATAAGCACGGACGTAATTATCGCGGCATCGGCGGCGGTAATGGGTTTTTATTTCTCACAAACAAAAAACGAGGCGAAATGATGAAACGTTCAATGTTCGCAATCGCCGGACTGCTTATGGCAGTGTTAATCGTGGGATGCAATGTAACTGATAACCTCAAGAGCAAATCGTGGAACGTGGGGGTAAACGGAATTGGCGGCAAGATCACCACGGCTGTAGATCCGAATACCGGAACCCCGCTGCCGTCTGTAGAACTGGTGGAAACCAGCGGCGATGTTATGTCGCATAAGCCCGGAGACGGTACGCAGATCACTATTTCCAAGCAAAAATCTCTGTGGAGCGCTGAAACCGCCAATAAGACAGTCAGGATCAATGCCAAAGGCGGGATGAAGTCATTCTCATATAAAGAGGGCGCGGACGGTTCAACGGAAATGAATTGCGAGGAACACGATACCAATGTGACAACCGATGACGTGACCGCCACAACCGCGGATAGCTCGGTAGCATCATTTCAAAAGCAAATGGCGGCAATCATAGATAAAAATACGCCGGAAGTCAATGCAAAAGTCCGGGCAGCGCTTGAACAGGAGCGGGCCGCAAATGCCGCTGATCCAAAGTTGAAAGACAGGTTTGCAGAGCTGGCGGCAATGCCGGACGCTCAGCTGTCAGCGTTAAAAGCTGGAAGCGATCCGGCGGATAACAGGATGATCGGAAACGAAGTCTTATGGAGAGCGGTTAATAAGAAGTAAACACCTCACGGCACGAGCCGGAAAAACCAAGCCTCTGAATACTGGGTGGAATTCAGGAGCTTTTTTATTTTTTGTTGTTTTTATCGAGTTGACATTATATATTATGAATGGTTACTCTCTAGTTTCCGGCCCCTTGGTTTGTGGTTATTCCAAGGGGCATCTTTTTTTCTACTTTTTTTCGTTTCACTCTTGACAATGTACAGTTTTTAATGTACAATATATACATAACCAAACAACAAAGGGATGAAGAAAATGAAAACAGCGATAAGAAAAATCGAATGGGAAACAAAATCCTCCGGAAAGGCAATTGCAACAATTACCGCAAATTGCGGAATTGAAAACAAAAACGAAGAAATTAATGCCGACGGCGATAAAATAAATGTTAATCGCCAGATTGTAACAGATGATTACAATATTGTTATTGACGTGTCCGGACAGCGGATAACCGGACAGTTGATAGATGTAAGACATATGCAGCCATACAAAAACAAGGGAATTATCGCACTCGTAGGAAAAGTTGCAATCAGCGATGTTGAAAAATTTGAAATGCTTGAAAATGCGATTACTGAAGCACAGGCCGAGGCTCGCTACGATGAAGATTATCAGTCGTGGAAAATAAAAGATGACAATCGACTGGCAGGGCTGGCTGAATATGATAAAAATTGCAAAGAAATTGAAAAGATAATGACCCTTAATGGCAAATCATATTAATAACTAACCGCCCGGCGCAAGCCGGGCGAAGGATAATAAAAATGAAAACAATAGATTGCAAAGTAGGAATTTTTGACACAGAGTATCAATTAAAAGAACACAAAGATGGAAGTGTAACAGTTATAAGGCCATTCGTCAGATGGAGAAATAACAGTGGGAGCCTGGATTTTACAAAAATCAAAGAAGCCGGTAAAAATGCAGAAATAATTAAACGCTTTTTTAAAGATGACGCGCTTTGGTTGGATGATGTTGGATCGCTTGACGACATCTTGGACGGAAATATTGATTATAATAAATCATATATTGTAAAGCTTATTAAGACACTTGGAATGAAATTAGAGACGCTGTCGATACTGCTTAATGTCCCTTATGACACAATGCTTAGTTATTCGTCCGGAAGAAGGAGCATGCCTCAGGAATTGATAAACAAAATTGAGGCAATGATTTCAGTTCTTTCAGTTTCTGAAAAATATTCCGTCATGGTTTATGATTCAAACGGCAAAGAAATCTATTCAGGGAAGTCAAATTATCATTCGGGAGAAGAGGCCGCTGAAATACTTCGGAGGCATTGCGGAGTAGATAAAAGTATCGAAACCCAACCGGATAAAGGCGCAGTAAACTGTTGGTCATACGAATGCTATGCTGGCGAAACCGATGAAGAAAAAGAAATATTTCCCGATAATTACACAGTTGAATTTAAATAAAAATTCATTATTAGCACTGTTTTCTGTGCAGGGCTTTTTTATGCCTTCAAAAAATGCTTCAAAAATGCTTCAATGGCGAGACTGTCCTTAAATGGCTTTGAGCGTAAATGCTTCAACCGGCAGTTTGAGTAAAAGATGAGTTCAGAAGACTTTAAAATGCTAGATTTGAGCTTAAAAAAATGGTCGGGATGGAGAGATTCGAACTCTCGACCTTTTGACCCCCAGTCAAACGCGCTAAACCAGGCTGCGCTACATCCCGTCATGCAGAAACAACACCCTTTAAGATGCCGTAAAAGATGCTTTTTTCAAGTTGAAATAACAATTAAACCGGAAAATTAAAGAGTAATAGAGAGAAGTCAGGAGTGAGGAGTGAGGATAAGACAGAAGACGGAATTATCCGCAGATGACATCACGCAGTCGCGGGACTAGCCCAACTTCCGCGGGCTAAAAATTGACATGTTGGTAATCAACGACTTAAGAGTAA
>JBAWXM010000425.1:0-4208 GCA_037144075.1 Lentisphaerota bacterium
TTAAGATTGCGATTCGGTATAAGGACATTCGGAAGTCTTGAAGTTCTCTGTGTGTGGTTGAAAACCGGGCAATAAAAAAGCCGCGGTTTTGATGCCGCGGCTTGATATTCTCTACAGAACTACTTGGCGTAATCCACTGAACGGGTTTCACGGATGATCGTGACTTTAATCTGTCCCGGATAGTTCATTTCCCTTTCGATGCGCTGACACATATCGCGCGCCAGCACCTGGGCTTCTCCTTCGGTAATCTTTTCCGGATTGATCACGACGCGGACTTCGCGTCCGGCCTGGAGCGCGAAACAGCTTTCAACGCCGGCGAATTCGTGGGCGATACTTTCCAGCTGTTCCAGCCGTTTCAGATACAATTCGGTAGTTTCGCTTCTGGCGCCGGGGCGCGATGCGCTGAGTGTGTCACAGGCGTTGATGAGCACATCGTAAACGCTGGTGACTTCAATTTCGCCATGGTGCGCCGCGACTGCCGCGACGACATCCTTGGCTTCATTATGCTTTCTCAGAATGTCCGCGCCAATCTCGGCATGCGAACCTTCAACTTCATGGTCCACCGCTTTGCCGATGTCGTGGAACAGGCCGATGCGCTTGGCTTTCTGCTCATCCAGCCCGAGTTCGCTGGCGATGATGCCCATGAAATAGGCGCATTCCAGTGAATGCTGGAGTACGTTCTGCGAGAAGCTGTAGCGGTATTTCAGGCGGCCCAGCAGTTTGATGACCTGCGGCGCGACGCCTTGAATTCCAGTTTCCAGAACTGCGGCTTCGCCGGCGGAGAAGACGTCTTCTTCGATTTCTTTCTGGATCTTCTTAGTCAGTTCTTCGATACGGGTCGGATGAATGCGTCCGTCGGTAATCAGGCGTTCCATTAACTGGCGCGCGACTTCCTTGCGGACCGGGTCAAAGCAGGAGATCACAACCGCTTCCGGCGTATCGTCAATCAGGATGCTGACTCCGGTGGCGGCTTCCAGTGCGCGGATATTGCGGCCTTCACGCCCGATGATCCGGCCTTTCATCTCATCGTTCGGCAGCGGAATCGTCGCGGTAGTGCGCTCATAAGTGCAATCTGACGCATAACGCTGAATTGCGTAGGTCAGGATGCGGCGCGCTTCCTTCTCCGATTTCTGCTTGGCTTCTTCAAGCTGATCGCGAATGACGACTCCGGCTTCGTTTTTAACCTCGTTTTTCAGTTTCTCCAGCAGCATCTGCTTTGCGCTTTCGCGGTCCAGCAGCGAAATTCTTTCGAGTTCATCAATCTGCTTGGATATCTTCTGCTGCAGGTCCTGTTCGCGATTGGACATGCGCTCCCGCAGAACATCAAGTTCTTTTTCCTTGCGTTCGAGCCCTTTCATCTTGGTCTCCAGCACATCATTTTTCTTTTCCAGATTTTCTTCGCGCTGGCTCAGCCGTTTTTCCGTGACCATCTGCTCGCGGCGGCGCTCTTTGAGTTCATCTTCGAACTCTTCCTTCATCTTCAGCAGTTCGCTCTTGGCGGTTACTTTCGCCTCGCGCTGGATGTGTTCCGCTTCTTTTTCCGCATCCGCGCGAATCTTTGACGCCAGGGTTGAAGCCGAATTTTTTTGCATCCGCTGCATGATCAGGCTAATAATATGCCCGATTGCAATGCCGACAACAACTCCGATGAGTCCCAAAATTATTCCATTCATAAAGTTCTCCTCTTTAGTATCATTTGAATCTGCTTACTCCTGCTTCAGTCACAATCATATCCAGCGGACAATCATGCGCTTCGGCGGGGATCAGCGTATTCTCCTGACATTGGTAAAAAATACCTATTCTAATCCCGCTGCTTTTTCCAAGCAACCGGTCATAGACGCCTTTACCGCGGCCCAGCCGCGATCCATTCGAGTCGAAAACGACACCCGGGACCAGCCATATCAGAGTATCCAGAACATCTTCCGATGCCGCTTTCAAACTCTGCAGAGGTTCCATAATCCCGTATTTACCGGGAATCAGGTCGCTTTCCATATCATTAATTTCAACCATCTCATATCTGTGACCTGCATCATGTCTGAAGCGGGGCAGATATATTTTAATCCCGGCCTGCATGGCATGTCTGATAAACATGCTCAGGTCCGGCTCGGTACCGTCAGTGACAAACGCGCCTATTGTTTTAGCGGCCGCGATTTCAGGTCCCTGGATCAGGTTAGCGCAAATCGCCAGGTCGGCTTGTTTGCGGTAATCCGGGTCGAGCGAACTGCGGCGCCGCAGATATTCTTTCCTTAGTCCTTGTTTGGCGGAAAGCTTATCCATTGACCGCTTTCTCCTCAACCTGCTTGCACTGTTTCCAGTAATTAATCCTTTCTTTGATTTTTTCCTCATAGCCGATACCGGCCGGGAGGTAATAACTTTTAGGAACTCCGAGATAATCCTGGACGACAAAACCGCCAAAACTATGGGGGTATTTGTAGTCCTTCCCGTTTTTGTCTTGCTTGGCTCCGGTGGAATGAGGGTCCCTCAAATGCGCCGGAACCGGTTGTATTCTTTCCTTCCGCACATCTTCCAGTGCGGCGTCAACGGCGGCATAAGACGCGTTGCTTTTGGGGGCGGTGGCGCAATAGGTCACCGCCTGGGCCAGGATGATCCTGGCTTCTGGCATCCCGATCATTTCGACCGCCTGCATGGCGCTTACCGCCAGGGGCAGGGCGCGTGGATCGGCATTGCCGATATCTTCAGACGCGAAAATAACTATCCGGCGCGCAATGAACCGGATATCCTCACCGGCATGAACCATTTTAGCCAGCCAGTAAACCGCCGCGTCCGCATCACTGCCGCGCATGCTTTTGATGAATGCGCTGGCTGAATCATAATGACCGTCATCGTCGTAATTGATGAATTTCCGCTGGATTGACTCCTCCGCCTCGGCAACTCCGATATGGATGCTGCCCTGCGGGCCAGGTTCAGTCGTAAGTACCGCGATCTCAAGGGCATTCAATGCCTTTCTGGCGTCGCCTTCGCAAATTTCCGCCAGGAATGACATCGCCTCGTCGCAAATCGTTACGGGTTTGTCTTTGAAACCGCGGCTGTCGGTCAGCGCCCTTTTCATCAGGCAGACGACCGCCGGCCTTGACAGCGGTTCCAGGACAAATACCAGCGAACGTGACAGCAGTGCGCCGATAACATAAAACTGCGGATTGTGAGTTGTTGCTCCAATTAACCGGATATTGCCGTTTTCGACATCTGGGAGCAGCGAATCCTGCTGGGCGCGGTTGAACCGGTGAATCTCGTCTATAAACAAAATGGTTTTCCGGCCGCTGGCTTCCTTGCGGAGTTTGGCAAGATTGATTTCCTTGCGGATGTCGGCAACAGTGGATGAGACGCCGGACAGGCGAATAAATTCGGAATCCGTTGTCAGGGCGATCAGTTCCGCTAAACTGGTCTTCCCGGTACCCGGCGGGCCTGATAAGATGATGGAGGTGAAACGGTCGGCGTTGATGGCGCGGCGCAGAAGCTTACCCGGAGCCAGAAGATGTTCCTGTCCCGCGTATTCTTCAAGGGTGCGCGGACGCATCCTGGCGGCAAGAGGCTGTCCTGCCGTTGAAAGCTCCGTCACGCCTGTTTTTTCCGTGGCGCCAATATCAAAGTTCAACTGTTCCATCCTGAATCCCAGGCCGCGGAAAAGTCAGACAGCAGTCAAAATATGCAGAGTTGTACTTGTAATATAAGGAGTTATGAAGAAATCCTGTATTCAGGGGCGCAGCCCGGAAAATGCCGGACAGATCCTGTATTGACAGATACATTATGTCTTTTATTCATACTTGAATCCCTCTATTGAAGCCTGCAGTCCGCCTGACTGCCCCGGCAAGTACCTCACATACATAAATTGAATAACAATCCTGACTTTTCTTGAGTCGTTAATGCTATGTCATTTATAATATATGTAAAAGCGTTCTGCTTCCACAGTGGACGCAGACGCTGCTTTATCAGAATATAATGCTTAAATCCATTTCATGAAAGTCAGAATTGATGAAAAAACACATTTTTAATTGAAATTTATGGAATTTATGACATAAGGTTATGATTTTAAAGCTATTACAAATTGGTTAGGAGTTGTAAAGAAATAAGTGGTATTTTTATACTGAAGGGTATCGGGGAGAAATTTTGGGGTTGCCGGAGAGGAGCAAAGCCATAGCTTTGTAACGAACCGGCAAAGCCGAAAGTGCCACCGAGACACCAGTAGAAAG
>JBAWXM010000426.1:0-4201 GCA_037144075.1 Lentisphaerota bacterium
GGCCGGGCAAGGAAGGTCAACGCATTGAAGTCTGGTGTTACAGCAACTGCGACACTGTTGATCTCTATCTGAACGGCCAGTTACAGCCGGGCATACCGCATTTTCTGCAATTCGGGGCTTCGTGGCCGCACCTGTCCTGGCAGGTGCCCTACGGGCCGGGAACTTTATACGCCGAGGGCCGCCTCAATGGGCAGGTAGTCTGCCGTCAGGAAATCAGGACGGCGGCCACCCCCGCCATGTTGCGGATATCACCGGACCGGACAAAACTTCTTGCGGATGGCGAAGATGTTTCATTCGTCACTATCAGTGTTTGTGATGCAGATGGAACTCCGGTACCGACCGCCGCCGTGCCTGTTTCGGTGGAGGTGTCAGGATGCGGCCGCTTAATTGGTCTGTCCTCCGGGGATCCAGGAAGCCATCAATCGGAAAAATCTTCGGGTGTCAGGACATTCAACGGACTGTGTCTGGCGATTGTCCAGAACAACGGGCAGGAAGGTGAAATCCGAGTTACGGCTTCTGCAAGTTTATTTGAAAACGTATCCGTCAAATTGGCATGCCGCAATGAACCTTCAATATATAAGGAAATTAAAGAGAATGGCACAGGCGACAATTGTTAATGTTCACGGTGTAATGCCGGATTTGTCTCCGGAACTGGCGGCATATTATTCCAATAACCGGTTGATGTGGAAGAATGTATTGCTGATTATGCTGGCCAACGTCGGCTGGACGATCAGTTTTGCTTTTCTGGGGCCGTTGATGCTGTTGCGGCTGAACCGGCTGGGTGTCAATGAAGGCACATTGGGACTGCTTGGTTCGAGCAACCTATGGGTGGTCAGCTTTCTGGTCATGTATTTCTCCTGGAAAAGCGATCATTGCACGTCCCGCTGGGGACGCCGCCTGCCATTTTTGTTCATGTCAGTACCGTTTATCATCCTTAGCATTTCGCTGTTTCCATTTTTCGTGTGGGTGCCGATGCTGATTACTTTGACCATCGTTCAGATGCTGGCGACCGATGTCAAGGCTTCGACGTTTCCGCTGTTAAACATCGACTGTGTCCGCAAGGACGTGCTGGCGAGGATGGGTTCAATCAATGCGATTGCCTGCGGGTTGGTTGCTTTTGTCGGAGTCAGATATGGTGTAAGATTAGCCGATGTGGCCGAATGGTTGCCCTATATACTGGGGTCTGGCATCCTGTGCATTACTACTTATGCGGCAACGTTTATCAAAGAACCGCCGATTCACAATCCGACCTCGGAAACGTTCAAGCCATGGTCAGTGCTGAAGGTTGGCTGGAGTGATAAGAGAAATATCATCATGATGCTGGGCGTCGGCACGATTCATGCATTCATGTGCATGTATGGCACCTGGGTGTGGTTATATGCGAAAAATGATCTGCATATCGAACGTGCCGACTGCGCCAACGCATTGTCCTGGAGTGCATTGATCGGGGTGGTGCTGGCATATCCGATCGGCTGGGCGATTGATAAACTGGGAAGTTACAAGATTGTTAGCGTTTTCTGGGTTTTGCAGATGATCGGCTTTATTTATGCCATGCAGGTAAATTCTGTGAATGGCTTAATCATACTTTCCATTCTTGTCTGTTGCGCCGGGCCATTTTATGCCGGCGCGGATATGCTGGTTTTCAAGACCTGCCATCCCTCAGTTGTCGGTTCAATGACGTCATCCAATTCATTCTTGAGAAATATGAACATCGGCACGATAGTCTTTATTTCCGGTTATATGATTCAGCAAACCCACAACTATAAAACCGCGTTCATCCTGGGCATCTGCGTAAGCACGTTCGGATTGATCATGTTCTGGATTTATCGGTATTTGATGGCTAGACCAAAAGAAGCAGCCGATATTGTGTTAGAAGTCATTGATACGAAAAAAGGCAATGAGTGCGGGCAAAATGCATAAATCACCAAAGAAGAGAATAGTCATAAAATTCGATCCAATCCATGTTCGCCTAGGAATCCGAGAAGTTGTTTATTTGATATTTTTTTGAACTTTTAGAGGAGAAAGAATATGGACCGTATTTTCTGGAACTATTTAGAGGGAGGGCCGGAGCAGGAAGCGGCTTGGAAAGAATGGCAGTCTGGCTTGGCAGGCTGGCATCGCTTTAACACTTTCTATACCCATTACTTGAGGGTAGAAGGCCGCCGCGCCAAGCTGCTGAATTGCATGGCACCATGTGAACAGGGCTACCCGCGTCAGGTGGTGGAGAATTCTCCATCCGACATAACGGCTGTGTGTCCGCAGGACAACGCTGATCCGATCCAGCTCAGGTTCCGGGACATCCTGATCTACTCGCTGCGGCGGGATGCTTTGCACCAGGCGCTTTGCGTATCGCTGCAGATTAAGTATTCCGGAGATAGAAAACTGGAGTACGGCGACGCCTGGCATCTCGGCGATTATTCCGGCACGGAGGTTTATATCTCTTACCGGACTGCGCCGGCAGTACTTGCTGAGACCATAAGTTCGCTTTACATTTTACTCCAGAAGCCGTTTATCATGATGGTGCCGACAGCGAAGAGCATAACCCCGGAAATACAGCAGTTCATGGGCAAGAACAGCGCCATATTATTCTCCATGGAAGCGGAACTGCGCTTGCAGCCGGACGGTTCATTCAATCCCAAACGCAGTATCGCGGAATGCATGAAACCATCCAATCAGCCTTGCCCGCAACGCTATCAGAGTAAAATACTGCCGATTGAGGCCTATAAATTTCTATTTTACAATGAAAGTAAATGATCATATCAGAGGTAATTGCACGGGGTGTCGTGTCAAGATTCAGAAAGGCTGGCGGCCGACCAACCGGGCGTTCAAGGTAGTCATGCCGACCGCCATCGCCGAAGCCATAAAGCTGGAAAAAGGCGAGGATTTCGAGTGGCTGATCGAAGACAAGAATACGCTGGTACTTACCAGGTGCAATAAGCTGGCGTTGAGAAAAACAGTGGAAGCGGAATGACAGTCATGGTTAAGTTGCGGAAATTTGAAGAAGCGGATATCCCCCGCCTTATCGGCAGGATCCCGGATGAGCGGTTTCTCCGGCAGTGGGCAGGGCATCATTACCAGTATCCGCTGGACCGAGCCCAGCTCTTGAAAAGCCTTGAACGGACCCGAGGCGGTAAACCTTCGCACTTCATGTTCACCGCCTTCCGTCAGGGCGACGGAACGGCGGTCGGGCATATTGAGTTAATGAATATCGATTATGCAAATGAGTCCGCCTGTCTGGGGCGTGCACTCATTTGCCAGGCTGAAGACCGCGGCAAGGGGCTGGGCAAAGCGATGGTGGCTGAAGCGTTGAATTACGGCTTCAATGTGCTGGGGCTGATGGAAATCAACATCGGAGTGTTCGATTTCAATAAACCGGCCATCGCCTGTTATAAGAAATTAGGTTTTACCGAGTACGAGTTCCGTGAACATGCCCGGCAGTTTGAAAACGAAAGCTGGAATCTGGTGATGATGAAGCTGTTCAATCATGAATTTATGGAATACTGCTGCTACGGGCGATACCCGGAGTGATGAAGTAACCATTCCGGTCTGGTATTTTAAATGGCGGAGGAATGATAATGGGAAAAAATGAATTAAAAACCGAAGGTAAAATACGGTTCCTATGCCCGTTTTGCCATTCCTGCCTGGAAACCGCCCAGGCATACTGCACGCCGCTGGATTGTCCCGGCTGCGGCAGACAGACCTTCGTGCCAGCAAGCCGGTTTGAGCCGGGCTGCGTAATTGATGATTTCGTCATCGGGGAAAAGCTTGGCAAAGGTTCGATCGGCACCGTCTACAAGGCGCTGCAGTATTCGCTGGAACGGAACGTGGCGCTGAAGATCCTGTCGCCGGAGCTGACGGATATAAAAACCGCTGGGGCCTTTTTACGCGAGGCCAGAGCCGCCGCGAAGATTTCCCACGTCAACCTGGTACAGGCTTATGCCGTCGGCGAAGATAACGGCATCTTCTTTATGGCAATGAACTATATCAACGGTGAGAGCCTGAAAGCCAAAATTCAGCGCGAAGGCCGGATTGCCGTTGATGAAGCGCTGCATATCGTGCAGCAGGTGGCGGAAGCGCTGCACTATGCCTGGCACGAAGCGAAAATAATCCATCGCGACATAAAGCCGGATAATATCATGATCACCGCCGAAGGCATCGTCAAGCTTACCGATCTGGGACTGGCGATTAAACACACTGAATG
>JBAWXM010000427.1:0-4187 GCA_037144075.1 Lentisphaerota bacterium
TCCGACCCAATGATTAAGAGTCATTTGCTCTACCAACTGAGCTATGGGCGCACATAACAAGTGACTGTTACAGGGTTAGAAATATGCGTGAAAAAAGCAGAAATTCAAATCTGAATCTGTAAAAAATTGAAAAAAATATGTCTTAAGGAGTATTTTCTCCGGAAAGGTATCTTGTCACCTTTTCGTAGAGAATATCTTTCTTGACAGGCTTGGTAATAAAATCATCCATTCCAGCGCTCATGCAGGCCTCGCGGTCTTCCTTCATGGCATTTGCAGTCATTGCGATAATCGGCACATGATGTCCGGTGCCCTGTTCAATTTTTCTAATTTCGGCCGTGGCCGCCAGGCCGCCCATGACCGGCATCTGCAGGTCCATGAAAATCATATCGTACTGCTTGCTGCGATATGCGTCAATTGCTTCAGCTCCGTTTTCAGCCTGCTCGACAACCAAGTCTGATTTTTCAAAGAGTTTCATTACCAGCATGCGGTTTACACTGTTGTCTTCGACCAGTAATATTTTCAATCCCGGCTTGAGTCCCAGCAGCGAAACAGAACCGGATTTACCGATCATGACTTCAGTCTTCTTGACTCTATATGAGAATGGCAGCGTGAAATAGAATTCGCTGCCGACGCCGGGATCGCTTTTTAAATTAATGCGCCCGTTCAGCAGATTGATGATTTTGCTGGAAATGCAAAGGCCGAGACCGGTGCCGCCGTATTTTCTGGAAACGGAACTGTCCGCCTGGACGAATGCATCAAAAATGACACGCTGTTTTTCTTCAGGAATTCCAATGCCGGTATCTTTGACTGAAAAATCAATCCACACTTTATTGCTGCTTTCTTCCATTTTTTTCATTTTTACTTTCAGCAGAACCGATCCGACAGGAGTAAATTTAATAGCATTGGAGACAAGGTTGATAATGACCTGCATGAGTTTATTGTAGTCTCCGATGAGGCATTTCGGAATAAGCGGATCAATGTACCAGGAGAACTGTATGCCGGCCTCCTGCGCCCGCAGCAGCAGAGATTTGAGCGACGCGACACTTATATCATTAATGTCGAATTCATTCTGCTCAAGTTCCAGTCTTCCCGCCTCGATCTTGGACAGATCCAGGATTTCGTTGATAATTGTCAGCAGGGAGTAAGATGATTTGAGAACAATGCCTGCCAGCTCCTTGCGCTCGGTTTCTGAGTCTGTTTCATTCAGCAGTTCCGTCATACCGATAATACCGTTGAGCGGCGTGCGGAGTTCATGACTCATATTGGCGAGAAAAATACTTTTTGCGTCATTGGCCGCCTCTGCCTGCTCTTTCGCGTTCTTGAGCTCTTTTTCTATCGCATTTTTAGCGTGGATCTGGTTTTCCAGTTCGGCGTTTTTCGTCTCCACCAGCTCTTTCCGCAGCTTTTCATCGTTGAGTTTATTTTCCAGAATTTTATTGCGCATGAAATTATATGCGATAAAAACGATCCCGACCAGAATCACAATCAGCAGAACAAACAGAATCAGCAGCAGTTGCATATACTGATCGGAAGACAGCACCGAGCGCTTCGGCAGGAGCGAAACCAGCCGGAAAGGCGTGTAATCCACCGGCAGCTTAATGCCGACATAATTGCCCTGGCGGAAATCTTCGCCTTCAACCGGCACCAGCACCCCTTTCTTGTCGATGTTCAGCGGAATCACCTGAGTCGTGGGAAGTTTGCTCAGTACATCATTGTCCAGATCATTCTTAAATCCGGCCCCGACTTTATAGAGCAGCGTATTGCGGTACATCATACAATACAGATAATTAGACTTATCCTGGAGTGAAGTTTTAAACAGATTGTCCAGAAACGTTTCCCAGGAAGGGAACGCCACCAGCATTCCGGCGAAATGGTCGGCAATATAACAAGGAGCTTTAATTACAATTTCAGGTAAATCGCCCTGATTGCCGGCAATCAGTTCGATTGACTTCGATTTCCTGGACAGCAGCAGCGGCCAGCTTGAAGCAGGCGGAGATTCCGGCAGTCCGCCGGTATCCGCCACGACATTGGCATTCTTGTCCAGCAGCACCAGCCGGAAATAGATGTTTTTACTTTCAATTTTTTCCGAATCCAGGAACCCGCGGAAAAAATTATGCAGCGATTCGATATCTTTCTCAATCGTTCCCAGCGGCGCCCTGCTTGAAACATCGCGGAAATAATTATCAATCTGCTTATTGCCGGCAAGACTTTCGATAGAGTTCTTACGCTCAAAAAAGAAATAGCTGATCAGCATTGCTTTTTTCTGATTCTCATCGCGGAATTTTTCCAGCGATTTCTCGCGCATCTCAAAATCGTAGAGATAGATAAAACCGAAAAACAGAATAAAAAAGAACACCAGCGCCGTCAAAGTGACGATAGATACTGTTCTGCCTGCGATTTTAGAAAAAACACTCATAAAGAATAATTCAAATTATTTACATATTCCAATTGCAAAGATCAAACCTTTGCATAATATATATATGTTCACTAACAAAAGCAATATCGGCAAGCAAAAGCTGTCGATTTTATATATACTGGTTTATAAATAATGAAAAAAGAATCATTGACGATAGGTATTCTCGGCGGCATGGGGCCGGCGGCCACAGTTGACATTTTCAGCAAAATTGTCAAGTTCACACCAGCAGCCACGGATCAGGACCATATCCGGATTATTATTGACAACAACCCAAAAATCCCCAACCGCATTGCTGCATTTTACGGACGCGGTGCAGACCCGTGCCCGGCGATGATTGAGTCTGCACAAAGCCTTGAAGCCGCGGGCGCGGATTTCCTGATCATTCCATGTAATACCGCCCATCTGTTCATACATAAGATTGAAAAGCATCTGAAAATACCATTTCTAAGCATGATTGACGCCAGCGCGGATTTCATAAAACTGAACTATCCGCAGGTAAAAAAAGCCGGGATACTCGGTACAACTCCGACTGTGGAATCCGGCTTATACCGCAACGTCTTCGCCAGAATGGGCATAACCCTGGTTTCGCCGGAGTCAGAATTACAGCATAATTCGGTGATGGAGGCGATTTTCGGCATTCAGGGCATAAAGGCGGGGAATACCCGTCTTCAACCGCGTGAACTGCTGATTATGGCATCTGAGCAACTGGTCGGCAAAGGCGCAGAAATAATCCTGATGGCCTGCACGGAAATACCGATTGTGCTGAAATCCGGAGATATTACCGTGCCGCTGGTGGATTTGAATTCTATTCTGGCTACAGCCGCGGTAAGGAAGGCATTAGACAGAGAAGACATCCTGCTGACAGTATAAATTTTACCCGGTACCCGGAAGCTAAAAAATTGCGTATAGATCGCGAATATTTTGAAAGTTGGTTCGTATTCTGAGAGGCCGCCGCGAATGATAAGAATCCAAGTTCAAAAGATCGCAATTGCGGGCATCGTTTCCTGCGTTCGTGTTTTGCCCATACTTCGAACGATATTCATATCGCCCATCAGTCAGAACAAAAAAATCCAATCCGCAGTCTATCTCGTCTAGACGAAATTTCAAGTTTTACAGAGTGGTAGAATATCTTTATGATTGGGGCAAAAAAAATACTCCCGCATACTATGACACAGGAGTATTTATGCTCACATGGAGAAGATCAGACGACAGCCTTATCCCAGTCTTTTTTGCTTACGAAAGCGGTGAGATTGCGCTTGTCAGCGGTCTGAGCCTTGAAAGCATATCTTTCATTGCCCTTTTTTCCGTACGTGACTTTCTTGGTTACGACTGCTTCGACTTTCTTCTTCGCCTTGACGTCATAGAATGAATGTTTCATGGTCCCTCCTCCAAGGGGTTAAGGTTAACGACTAATAATAAATATAACTAACTTTGCCTGTTTGACAAATGCATTTTTTAGTTTTTTTTATAAAAAATGTATTTTTCATCCCAAAAACAGCCTGTTGTAAAGTTATAAATAATTAATCATTAATACTTTAGTATGAATATTTAAAAAATTGATTTTTTTAATCTATTGCGAAAGCTATTCTATTGCTCCGAAACTTAATCAGGTGTAATTTGTAAACTCAAAATTATGGACATAACTACAAAGAATATGGGTTGATTGCGCGCTTGAAAGAATATGGGTTGATTGCGCGCTTGAAAATGGCATACATCACCAGCACGGAAATTTCCATGTTGAACGCGCTTGAGGTTTTCAACACCTGCCGGG
>JBAWXM010000428.1:0-4181 GCA_037144075.1 Lentisphaerota bacterium
GCCATTCTGGCAGGGATGCTGCTGCCGGCGCTTAACTCCGCCCGCAACAAAGGCCGGAGCGCAAGCTGCGCAGCCAATCTGCGCCAGTTCAGTATGGGCTTGCAGGCATATACCGTGGACAACAGGGATTTTGTAATGCCGGGCTCATACGACAGTCAAATCTACTGGTTCGGCAAGGGCAATGATCCGGCTGGCTATACTTCAGGCTTCATGTATCCCTATCTCCAGACCAAAATGGGAAAAGGCGTATATGAATGTCCTTCAATGCCAAAGGAAATGTATATTGCCACCAACAACACCTATACCACCACCTACGGGTACAATGCCGCGCTGCTTTCGGGTCAGGAAGGCTATGATACCGGTCTGCCGTGGAAGCGCATAACTCAATTCAAGCAGATATCCAGACATTTTGCATTCGGCGATTCCGCTAATTACGACTCCTGGGGATCGCCCGTTGGCTATAAAAACTATCCTTTTCTTGACGGCCCCAAATATCCATCCTGGTCGCCGCCGATTGTGTGGTATGACGGTAACGCCAGCCCGACTTCGCATTTCCGTCATCAGGGCGCAACTCAAGTAGTTTGCCTGGACGGACATGGTGAATTAAAGAAAATCGAGGGCGGAAGTATCCTTTATAACTTTAATAATACCGGCATTGGCTGGGTCGGAACCGGCAATGACGTCTACTATTATCAATATAATTAATAAAAAACTTAAAAACAACGGAACATTGTAAACACTGCCTTGTCTATTCGCTATACCAAAGCATTTTCAAGATGCTTTCCTCGACCCCTCAGGCCTCCCGCCTCCCCCGGGAGGCCACTTTTTTTAGTCTTGAAGGCTAATATCCAATATCCAACACGGAATATCCAACTGAACAAGGAAAGACAAAAAGCACCGGAGCAAGACCAATATCCAACACTCAATGTCCAACCGATCAAGGAAAGACATGGAAAACGAATATCGGCTGTTCTCATGGCTGTTCAATTCTAGCATTTTTACAGTCCTCCATATTTAATCAGATTTCCAAAATCTAAAACATTTGAGTATAATTCTGCTTTTATATTGCCAACCTTATTGTGTCTCATAATGTTTAACGCAAAACGTCTCAATCGCGCAATGTTTTGCGGATTAATTCTGATCCGAGAAAAATCTTCTTTCATAGTAGCATCTTTTACATGATGATTTTTGTTCTCAATGTCCCAGTGCCCTCTGATTGCAGAGTTTGATTCTTTAGCGGGAAATAGATTTGTCGAGATGTAATATGACGTTTCTCCTTTATCTTCCCATTCCTTGCTTTTCGTATTAAAGATCATTCGTTCCGGTTCAATTTTAATTATTGATTCAACCTTTGACCATTTTTCAGGCAAGCCTTCAGGAGAAAAAATCGTTGCCGTTCTGGATTCAATCCGGCCATGCGCCTTAACATATGCTTCCTGGTCTTTTTCAATATAACTGCTTGAATCTGCAATGGCGATGCAGTCTTCCAGCAGACTTTTCTGGTTTTTCTTAACCTGAACGATAATATCACTGCCTGTTTCTTTAACAACATCCAGTGTTTTTATCTGACAGCTTAAAGCATCACAGGTGAGGTAATTTCAAAAGTAGTCAGAATTCAGGAGCCAGGAGTCAGAATAATTGGAAAACGAACTGGATTTGAGTTAGAAATTCATTCTGAATTCTGTCTTCTGAATTCCCGCAAAACGCGAGTTTTGCAATTGGCTCAGGTTTAAACAGCATCCTCTATATCCAGTTCCGTGATTAACTTCTGCGCCACCGGTATTTCATTAGTTTTACATGCTATTTCTTCATGGGCAATAATTAAGTTGTTGCTCCGGCAAAATATACTCAGGAATTGCATTGCGCTTTGATCTTTGAAGTGATCAAAACTTCCTGTCATTACTTTCCCGTCAAAGGAGAATTCTTTTTTTTCCCCTTCGCCGAGAGAGAATAATTCTTCAGCATATTTTTTGAAAGCGCCTTCCAGCTCTGATGAATAAACTCCCTGTATGATATTCCTTATTGTCGTGTATGCCGGCACCTCAGGGCTGTTCAATGCTAATTAAAACAGCCTCAATTCTCGTTTTTTTTCCGTTCATTTGTTTTCATTTGTAATTTTGAATTCATAATGCCAAGTTCAACCCATTCATTAATCAATAATTTAAATTTTCTGTACTCATTTACTTGCTCCTCCATTGTTTCTACAAATTCCTTTTTTACATAATCGCTTTTGCTTTTCATTTTGTGCATATAGTTAATTTGATAAAATCCGCCGGTTTTATTCTTTGAATCTTTGTATTGCCTGGTTAAACTTCCGGGCCGTAAATCTCCGAGAAGTTGTAATTCTGATTTTATTTCCGCTATTCGCGCTGATATTTCCTGCCTGTTTTTCATTTTTCCTGTTTTCCTTTTTGAATTTTACCAATATAGTATATGTATACTATAGCAGTAGGGATTAATTATACAAGCCAAGAAAATAGAAATGTTACTGGAAATTTTAGAAGAATTGCAGGATTTTCGTCGAGGCCAGGGCAGGCAATATCAAATCGGGCACGGTTTGTATTTTTCAATATTAGCCATTCTCAGCGGAGCTGATTCGTACCGGAAGATTCACATTTTCATTAAAAAAAACGAAAAACGTTAAAAAATAAATTCAACCTGAAATGGAAGCAGGCGCCAGCTGGGCATTATGCCGTTGAAAGATTATTCCGCGAAATAAATTGAGACTATCTCCGAAGTGTTTGCCTTGATTATTCATAAAAAATGGATGAAAGACGAAAATATGCTCAAAAAGAAAGATTTTGACGATGCCGCAGTCGTAGCAGCGCTACGGCGAGGACATCGGCAAAGACTTTACTTTGAGCAGATTTATCCGCCTCTGGCGGGTTGCAGTATTTCGCCATAAGTTTATGAATTATTCAGGTTAGGATATTGTTGGCAAAATCGTTATTTGCAAGGCTTCGGTTTGGAATCAGTTTGAATATAATTATACTGCTTGCCAGTCTTTTATCCAGGGGTTATTATCAATGGTGTAACCTGAAAACAAAGGAGGTTGGCAAATGAGTAAAAAGATCAAGTTCTCGGTTTTTGAATTGCTGCTGCTGGGCGGCGTGGCGCTGTTTATGATAGCCATGCTGTTTTTCTATCACCGGCCGGACATGCTCAGCACATCTGTCTACGGCAATTACGATGTCGCGGGTGTTCCGGCTAACACCGGAATAAGCGATATATATCAACGGCAGTTTAATACCCTGCTGGCGATTTTCGGTGTGCTGTTCATGCTGTTCTGGGTATTTTTCGCCGTGTCGTTTTATCTGCTGCAACGCCGAAATTTCCGGCGCGAGCGGAGAAAATACCTGAAGAAAATAAGCGAATGCGAATCGCGAGTGGAAAAAGTATTTCTGAAATTTAACAACGAAATAGCGGCGCTGACCAGGTATCTGGAAGACAAAATTGAAAAAGACGTAGTAAAAAAGTAGGGTCTTCACCAGAATTTGTTCATTCGTGTAATTAGTGGACAACCGTTCCCCGGTTTTTATTATCCTGTATATCCTGTCTATCCACGCCTACGGCGGGCAAGCCCTGTTAAAATACAAATTCCTATACGATGTACTTAACCGGCTGCGCCGGAACTTTTCCTGTCAGCCGCTCCGGCCTGACTCTTGTCCGCCCATGGCGGATTGGAAATTGTTTCACAATCATAAAGAATCCCCCAATAAGATATAAATATCAATGCATAATTATGCTCAAAGGATTTGGATTTTTTGGGAAATTTCAGGCATAACGGGGGTGTAAAAATGCTAGCATTGAACAGCCCTGCACTTTTTTTAGTCTTGAAGGCTAATATCCAATATCCAACACGGAATATCCAACTGAACAAGGAAAGACAAAAAGCAACACTGAAAGACCAATATCCAATATCCAACCGATAAAGGAAAGGCATGGAAAACGAATATCGGCTGTTCTGTATGAATTCCATTGGATATTGGATATTGAGTATTTGGCTGTTCACTTGGATATTGGATATCCCGGGTTGGTTATTGAATATTGAAAATCGGCTGTTCACTTGGATATTTGGATATCCCGGGTTGGTTATTGAATATTGAAAATCGGCTGTTCACTTGGATATTTGGATATCCCGGGTTGGTTATTGAATATTGAAAATCGGCTGTTCACTTGGA
>JBAWXM010000429.1:0-4178 GCA_037144075.1 Lentisphaerota bacterium
CTTTTTCAAATGGAGGGTTGCGCTCCGTCGCAACCGGGATCGGGATCGGAATCGGAAAACGGTTGACACGCAGGTCAACCCTCCAGCGGCGGACAAGCCATACATGGAGATGAGGACATCATATCATCAGCGCACCCGATTTACAGCGCTATTGTCTGTTTGCTTCCAGCATTTTGCGTTTGCTTTCTTCGACAACAAAATCGAAACATGACAACGCGGCTTTGCGGCATGCGCCTTCGCTTCCGCCGGAAAGCATCCGGACGACCTCTCTCATCTCTTCTTCAACTTTCTGGCGGCGTTCGCCGCCAGGCAGAATGCGTTCGACGGCAGCCGCCAGGTTTTCCGGACTGGCTTTCCATTGCAGATATTCTTCAAACACCTCTTTATCGGCAATGATGTTTACCATGGTGAAAAAGCCGCGGTACAGCCGCACCAGCATTCCGGCGACTAACAGTGTCAGAAAGTTAAGTTTATAAGCCACTACCAGCGGCAGTCCGGCGATGGCGGATTCGACGGTTACTGTTCCGGATGCGGCAAGTCCGGTGGCGGCTCTTTGCTGCCAGTAGGCGGTGTCGCCGCATACCAGCTTGATTTCCGGCATTTTTTCCGAGGCGCGGGCCGCGGTGAATTTCTCCAGAATCTCCTTGCAGTGATTGAGAATTTTTTCCCTTGGAGTGGAGATGACAAATTTCAGATTCGGATGTTTGCGGGAAAGCAGCAGGGCGGTTCCCAGCATTGGGTGAAGCAGGCGGCTGATCTCCATGCTCCGGCTGCCAGGCAGCAGCAGAACGGTATCCGGATCGCGCTCAATGGACGGGTTACGGCGCATGGCGACGATATCCACCAGCGGATGTCCGACAAAAACAGTATCCAGTCCGGAGCCGGCATACACTTCCGGTTCAAACGGGAAGATGACCAGCATTTTTCGGCAGAATTTAGCCAGTTTTGGAATCCTTTTTTTTCCCCAGGTCCAGACATGCGGGCTGATGTACCAGATCACGGGGATTTTGTGTTTGTGCATGGCGGCGGCGAAACGCAGGTTAAAGCCGGGGTAGTCAATCAGGATGATTGCATCCGGTTTTTCCGCTTTGGCTTTATTTACCAGAAAAAAGAAGATGCTGATGAATTTGAAAATGTGCTTGAGGACTTCGATGAGACCGACAACCCCAAGTTCAGACGAATCAATCAGGATATTTATTCCCGCCTGCTTCATCATGGGGCCGCCCATGCCGGATATCTCCGCCTGCCTGCCGGAGGCAGCCGCGAGGCTGCGCAGTTCTTCCGCCAGCCTGGCTCCGTAAATATCGCCGGAAGCCTCCCCCGCGAATATCCAGTATTTATTTATTTCATTCATAATTGATTGAGCCGCCCGTTTGTTCAGAATTAAAATTACTTCAATGAAAATATCAGTCCAAATCCTGATTGTCGAACAGAAATATGTCGGACATCCGGAATTTTAACATATAATGACATTTATTCTATTCTTAATGTACTCTTAGTTATTGATTTTTCGAGATTTAACTGTAACTTACTGACCTGTTTTTTTTATTAAAAATATACATTTTAGTCTTGAAAAGGTTTTTTATAATGGGAAAACTGCTAACAGTGCTGCGGAATATTTCGGAAGTTATCGCCGGGGTTGAGGACAGCGGCGAAGTCCTGGCGAAGATTGTTAAAATACTTGCCGTCAACCTTGATGTTGATGTATGTTCAGTATATGAATATGATAAAGACCGCAACCATCTGGTGCTTACCGCAACTTCCGGATTAAATCCGGAATCAGTGGGAAAGGTTATGATGCAGCCGGGAAAAGGTCTTACCGGAATATGTTTTCAAAACAAAGAGATTATCAATATCGAAAATCCGTCAACGCATCCGGATTACATTTTTTTTGGCAATACCGGCGAAGAAAAATTTAATTCCTATATGGGGGTTCCGCTGGCGACAGGCGGCAGGGTTATCGGTGTTCTGACGCTGCAGCGGCAGAAGCAGGGAATTTTTTCGCAGTCAATAGTGGATATGGCCAGGAGTCTGAGTCCGCAGATGGCCAATCTGATGCTCAATGCCGGCATGCTGCGCTTTCTAGCGTCCAGCGCGGAACCCAAACACCGCGAATCAAGCCGCAAAAGCAGTTTCACGCTCAAGGGTCTGGCGGTAAATCCTGGCGTGGCCCGCGGCGAGGCCTTTAAATTCAAGATACGCGACTGGTTAAGCGAAACCGAACACGGCACCCATAATGACATGAAGAAGGAGCTGGAACTTTTCGAGAAGGCGCTGACGCAGGCCAGAGAGAACACGATTAAGATGGAGGCCCGTGCGCTTTCGATGATTTCCGAGGCTGACGCTTCTATTTTCAATGCGCATCTGCTATTTCTCGAAGACAAAACAATTCTTGATCAAATAAAGCGTGAGATTTCAGTCGAGAATCATTCGCTGGAATTCAGTATATCGATTGTATTCAAGCGCTTTGAAAAGAAATTTCTGCAGCTTGGCGACAAGACTTTCCGTGAAAGAGTGATTGATTTTAAAGACGTTATGCTCCGGTTGCTGGAATCGGTGAAAATGTTGCGCAATCAGTTGGAAGACACCACTCTGATTGAAACAAAATCTAAAGAATGGATACTTATGGCGCATGAACTGATGCCGTCTGATCTGCTGCGCCTGCCGATAGACAACCTGACTGGAATTGTTTGTGAGAAAGGCGGCGTCACCAGTCATGTGGCAATATTGGCCAAGGCATTCGAAATCCCGGCGCTGCTTGGCGTTGCCGGCGTCATGAGTAAAGTCCATAATTATGATCAGATTATTCTGGATTGCCATGCGGAAAGAGTATATATCAATCCGCCTGAAAATATAAAGGCGCAATTTGATGACTTGTTGAAAGCGGCCGAGGCGGCTGAAACCAAAATTGTCGAAGGGCCGGCAATGACTGCGGACGGAATCAGGATCGCGCTCCGCGCCAACATTTCGCTGATTTGTGAAACTTCTCTGTTGCAGAAGTACGGCGCCGAAGGCATCGGCCTTTACCGTACTGAATTCCTGTTTATGATCAGAGATTATCTGCCAGGTGAAGATGTTCAATACGATGTTTTCTCAAAAGTTGTCAGCGAAAGCAATGGCGAGGTGACGCTGCGGGTGCTTGACGTCGGCGGCGATAAACCGCTCAACTATATTAATATTCCGCACGAGGAGAATCCGGCGCTCGGGTTGCGTGGAATCCGCCTGCTGATGGCGCATCCGGATATACTGCGTTCTCATCTCAGGGCGGTGCTCCGCGCCGGCAGACTGGGACGGATTAAGATTCTTTTTCCGATGATTTCAAAACTGGAGGAAGTCCATTTCATTCATGCTATGCTTAAAGAGGTTGAAGAAAGCCTCAAGCAGGAACAGATTGAATATGCGACAGACTATCGTGTAGGAATTATGGTTGAAGTGCCTTCCGTATTTATCGGACTGAATAAATTTATTGAACATGTTGATTTTGTCAGTGTCGGCACTAATGACCTTCAGCAGTATATATTTGCGCTTGAGCGCGGCAATAGTACGGAATCTGGTTATGATTGTCTCAGTCCGGTGTTTCTGCAGATCATGGCGGACATCGGCGCTATTTTCCGTGCCAGACCGGAAAAAGGTGTTTCTGTCTGCGGTGAAATGGCCGGAAATCTGATGGCCGTGCCGTTGCTGATTGGCGCTGGAATCAAAGATTTCAGCATGCCTGCTAAAGTTATTCCGCTGATTAAAAAGACGATTTCAGCATTTTCTGAAAAAGAATGCGTTGATTTGCTCCAGCGCGCCCTTAAGATGGACTCCGCTGATGAAGTCGCCGCTATGCAGAAAAGAATCTTAGCGGATAAAGGTTTGACCGGGCCTGTAGAAGTTAAATAGAATCGGCTAATCCTGCGTAAAAAGACGTATGCTCTTATGTCTAAAGCAAGACATAAATGCATATTTAAATCATAATACAGCGTCTGAATTAATATCTTTGTTGGCATGTTTCAAATAATGGTTAAAGATAGTTGACACTTTTTCTAGATGCTGTTATTGAGATCCCAGGCTCGAATCATGTTACAGGGACGGATTTTAATCCGTCCACCATCCTCCCGCACATTTTGAGATCCGCAGGCTAGTACTCTGTAAACCTAAAAATTTCGCATAGACTAGTTAGATTGCGGATTGGA
>JBAWXM010000430.1:0-4175 GCA_037144075.1 Lentisphaerota bacterium
GTCGCAACTCGTTGATGCTTAGAGGTTTTACTTTAATCGAACTGCTGGTCGTGATGGTTATCATTTCGATTTTGGCGATGCTGCTATTGCCGACACTGGCCCAGGCGCGGGAGTCGGCGAAACGGAGTTCATGTACTGGGAATATGAAACAGATGGCGCTGGGTGCGCAGTTATATGCGTTAGACGGCCGTTATTATCCTCCGGCTTACACTAGCTGGGGCGGTGTAAAACTGCGCTGGATGGACTATGTTGCTCCGTATTTGAAAACCGGCGCTGACAAATCCAGAGTTTATGTCTGTCCGGCAGATGCCAATCCCGGCATTCCGGCCTCAACAACAATGCCACTTAGCTACGGGATTAATTCCTATAATTTTATCGGCGGCACGGCAGGCCAGAAGTATTCGTTCTGGTATCCGGTGCATTCCAGTCTGGTCAGGCATCCATCACAGGTAATCGTGCTGACCGACGCCAGATCAACGTATTATTATGTGGCAGGGAGCGCTGGAAATGCAACACGCTATTATACGCCCGGCGCAGTGGTCAATGCCGCTCCGGATACTTATGTGGAGTTCCGTCATCCGCATTACACGTTTACCGCCGGTTATGCCGACGGGCACTGCAATCTAAGAGATAGAACATCACAAATTGACTGGGACTCATCACTGTGAAAAGTCTGTCAAGATATTTGATTTTATTGCTGGCTGTGTTATACTCGGTAACGGCTGTTGCGGAAATGCCGGAGATTACCGATATGACTGGGCGCAAAGTGAAGATCCCGGCAGGAGCGGAACGCATTTTGACAACATGCACTTCAGTAACTGACACCTTGTTGCGTCTCAAGCAACGGCAAATAATCGCCGGATGTGATGAATATTCCATTATGCTTCCGGAAATGTCAGGCGCGGCAGTGCTTGCTCATGGCGGTTCTATTGCCAGAGAAAATGTAATCGCATCCGGAATTACTCTGGCGTTTGTCTGGTGGTATCAGGATGAAACGGCTGAACAGCTCGCAAACTTGAATATTCCTGTGGTAAGAATCAAGCTGAACAGCGTAAAAGATATACCGCAACTGCTGCGGTTGGTTGGCAGATGCGTCAACCGGAAAGAATCCAGCGAGAAAATGGCGATTGAGATTGAACATTATCTGTCGCAAACGACGAATAATCAGACATTGGCGCGTCCAACAGTCTACTGGGAACTCTACACCCCGTTCCGCACTGCCGGTGCTGGTTCTTATCTTGATGATCTGCTGCGGCTTGCCGGTGGAGTTAATCCCGTTTCAAAACCAGGATCGATGCAATTTTCCGCTGAGAGTCTGCTGCAAAGCAATCCTGACGTAGTGTTGTTGGTGGATGGTTACGCGACAGTAACGGAATTTGCTTCACGCTCCGGATTATCCGGATTAAGCGCAGTGAAGAACAACCGGGTTTATTGCGTTCCTAAACAGGTTCTGGTTGCCGGGGCAGGACTGCCGGAGTCAGTCGCGGTTATCAGAAGAATTATATTAAGAGAGAATAAAGGATAAAAAACAGATGGCTTTCTACAAATTGACGTTCAATCAGAAATACCGTTGCGCAACCGTTTATAATTATGGCTGCACCTTCAGATGTCCTGTATGCAGTTATAAATTACGCAGCGGCGCAGACGGTATGCCTGGACATTCATTTCCTCGTCCTGAATTGTTCCCGGCGCTTGCTGAATTTAAAAAAACGCTTGCCGGGCTGGCTGTAGACAGAGTTTTTTTTATGGGTGGTGAGCCAACAGTCGCTACTGATTTACCGGAATTACTGCGTTTTGCTAAACATGAACTTGGACTTGAGACTGCGCTTGGACACACTAATGGCAGCCGTCTGCCGATAGTCGACCTTGATATGGCGAATGTCGGGTTCAAGGCTTGGGATGAACAGTTGCATTTAACATTTACCGGCAGGCCCAAGGTGCTGATTTATGATAATTTCAAAGCTGCGTTTCATTCCGGCATGAAAATGAAAGCAAATGTAATCTTGATTCCATGTTTAGTGGAGATTGAACAGATTGCGGCAATCGCTGAATGGATAAGCCGGCTATCCCCGGAAATTCCATTGCATGTCAATGGTTATATTCCGGTTCCCGGACAGTCGTTTGAAAAGCCTTCGGATAAAAATGTGGCAGATGTGGTTGATGTCTGCCGGCAATACCTTAATACGGTTGACAGTTCAAATATTTCCCCGGAAACTGCGGTTGGATTGTCTGAGCGCGATGACCGCTTTGACAGCGTAAGGATCATTTAAACCGCTATGGATAAGATTAATTCACAAAGTTCATGCATATGGCAGATTTGTCTGCTGCTGACTTTATGCTGCGCTGTTCTGCTGCTGGGGCTCTGCTGCGGCGCGGTTAAAATTTCACCAATCCGGATTCTGGAGGCGCTCTCAAGTTTTGACAGTAATTCAACTGCAAGCCGGATTATCATTGACACCCGCCTGCCACGGATAATACTGGCTGGTTTGTCCGGAATGTCTCTGTCGCTGGCAGGCCTGGCGGCGCAAACGTTATTCCGCAATCCGCTTGCCAGTCCCTACATGCTTGGAGTCTCCAATGGTTCCGCGCTCGGCGCGGTAACTGGAATGCTTATTGGCGGCTTGAATTCCGTCAGTCTTACAGCGTGCGGCATGGCCGGCGGCATTATCAGTTTGATATTGATTAAATTTCTGGCATCGCGCACCGGCAATTTTACCGGCACGATTTTATTACTTGGAATTGCTTCGAATGCGCTTTTTTCAGCACTTGTTTCCGGAATACTGCTGTTTGCCGGGGAACGGCTGCAGGGGATAGTTTTCTGGTTGATGGGCGGATTCTGGCGGGCGTCATGGGCGGCGTCCGGAATGCTTGCGTTTACTGCTGCTGGCGGTTTTGCGGCGATGCTGATTCTTGCCCCGGCAATGAATGTATTGCTGCTTGGCGACAGTACTGCAATCAGTTCAGGAATCAAACTGCGACGCCTGCAACTATGGTTGCTGCTGATTGTGGCGATACTTTCGGCCGCCGTGGTTAGTGTGGCCGGAGTAATCGGTTTTATCGGTTTAATTGTGCCGCACCTGGCGCGGATAGTCTGCGGGTCGGAACTGCGCAAACTGGTTCCGGCCTGTGCTGCCGGCGGCGCGATTCTGACTATTGCCGCAGATACTGTCGCCAGATCAATGTTTGCGCCAGTCGAAATTCCGGTCGGGATTATAACTTCGTTAATTGGCGCTCCAATACTTGTCTGGTTGATTCTGGTGAAAGCGCGGGGAGATTTATGGCAATGACGCTAAGTGCAAATAATATTTCGTTCTCATACCGGAAAAATTCTACAATGGTACTGGAACAAGTCTCAATCAGACTTTCACCAGGCCAAATAGTCGGAATCTTCGGCCAGAACGGTTCCGGCAAAAGCACTCTGGTAAATTGCCTGGCTGGAATACGGCATCCGGATTCAGGTTTGGTTTCTATCGACGAATATCCGTTATGCAGTATCCCCGCGATGCAATTAGCGAGAAAATTGGCGTTGGCATCGCAGGAAATTCCGAGCAGTCTGCCATTTTCGGTTGAACAGGTTCTGCGCCTTGGCTGTTATCCGCATCGAGGATTCTGGCAGAGTCGGATGTCCGGGGAATCTGAAAAAATTGCCAGGTGTCTCAAGCTGACACGGCTGCAGCATCTGGTCTCACGCCAGTTTAATGAGCTTAGCGGCGGAGAGAAGCGCCGGGTAATGTTTGCCCGTGCAATTATTCAGTCTCAACAGTTTCTTCTTCTTGATGAACCCGCAGCATTTCTTGATCCGCAGCACCAGTTGGAATTATTTGAGATACTTCAGATGCTTGCCAAGTCCGGTATCGGCATTTTGATTACCAGCCACGATTTATTTGTCGCTCCGCTTTTTCTTGATGTTGCGGTTTTAATGCATAACGGCAGAATTATCGCCAGCGGATCGCCGGAGCATGCCCTTTCCGCCGGAAACATCAGTATCGCTTTCAAGCGTTCAATCAGCATTGCCTGGAATCGTCCACGCGGGATAATCGTGGATTTGGGTATTCAGCCCGTCTGATAAATAGTCCGTTGCAAGTCATATACGTCCGGCAGAGCCAGGCTTGAATTCGTGAGTCGAAACATAATAGCCTCTCGCCCAAAAATTCTGACCTCCGTAGTTTTTGCGA
>JBAWXM010000431.1:0-4165 GCA_037144075.1 Lentisphaerota bacterium
GTCCGCACCTGTTCCGGAAGTAGTGCCTGCATCTGCCGCACCTGCGCCTGTCGGTACAGATACTGGCAGCCTGAAAAATGTTCTTGAAGACACTTCGACCAGAAAAACAGTTAAACTGCAACCTCTGCCGCCCGATAGCGCAGCGGTAATAGACCTGGAGAAAACAGTAGTCAATCCTACTGTGCCTCAGCCAGTTCCGTCCGTGCCGCCGCCGGATGCCGAACCCATGGCTATGGAAATAAGCGACGATACAGTAAAACTTCAGAAGACGCATGCGCCTGTACCGGCGCCTGCACATGAAGCGTCTTCTCCGTTGCCGACTGTCGCTCAAGCCAAGACTGTCGTGCCGGGATCTAAGCAGACGATTAAACTGCGTCCGTCAACCGGAGGCGGAACTGTTCCGCCTGAAGAGCCGGCTGCCACGGCAGTAAAATCCGCCGCTGGCAGTTCTAAAGACACTATTAAGATTTCGCCTTTAACTACTAACGGCGGCGCGTCCGCTGCCGGACTTGCCCCGTCGTCGCCGACGCTTAATTTGGCGCCGAAGGCTCCAACTCCAGCGCCTGCTGCCGCGCCTCCCGCACCTGTCGCAGTTGCGCCGTCAACTCCGACTGCCAAGCTGTCGGTACCCGGGGTTGCGCCATCGTCGCCGACAATTAATCTCAGTGCTCCTTCGGGTCTTACCTTGAAGAAACCTGTGCTTACTCCGGTACCGGCGCCTGCGGCCGCGCCTGAGCAGAAGTCGGGATTGTCGCTGCCGGGCAAGGCTCCAGCGGTTAAGCCGCCTGAACCTGTGATTGAGGATGAAGAACCTCCGGTGGTTGAAGAAGCGGTCATTGAGGCAACTGAAGAAGAAGAAGAAGAAGCCGTCGGCGAAGAAAAGAAAGGCGGTCTTCAGCTCAAGAAACGGGAAGCCGGGGATGAACCGCAAGGCCCGCCGCGGGTGCAGGCGGATTTAGATAAAATTGAAGACAGTCACCAGCAATTCAAAAATGATGCGAAGGGGCAGCCTTCCATGCTGTACTTTGCTCTTGCTCTGGTTTCGGTAATCTGTCTTGCCGCTTCAACTTATATCAGCGCTGCCCAGTATGTGAACTACTGGCAGCAGGCAAAGATAAAGAGTAAATTGCCGGTGTCGTTCGTTTCACAATTTGTGAAATAATCTCGAATAGTATGTCTGTTTATAGAGTATAATCCCGGTAAGGTTGATGCAACTGACCGGGATTTTTTTATGGAGACGTTGACGTCATGCTGCCTGATAAAATGGTTTGCCGTTTGGGGCTTTTTGCGCTTATATCAATTTTATTTATTATCCCGGCTCCGGCCATGGATAAATCCGCTGTACTGTCTAATCTGGATAAATTCGCTTTGTCTAAAGAAAAAGATCCGCCTGATTTTATAAAATCGCTTGCAGAGCAGCTTGAGAAAAGTCCCAAGGGTACTGCGGCGCTGATTATTGTGAAACTTAAAACACCGGATGCGACGGAAAAGCAGCTTGCCGCTTATATTTGGGCGTTAGGTCTGATAAAAGACCCGGTTGCGGTCGTTCCGATGATTGAAATATACCGGCAGAGCAAGTCTGAACTGGTGCAGGGCAACTGCCTGCGTTCGCTGGCATTGACCGGAGGCAAAACCGCCGGGGATTTCCTGATGTCCGTGCTTGACGCCACAACGGATAAGAACATGCGGTTTAATCTCATAAATCTGCTGGCGCAAATGCAGTATGAGGCGGCGATGCCGGCAACCATGGAAGTGCTTCAGCAGGATCCGAAGAAATTTCACCGGCTGATGATTCTCATTTTCTGCAAAATGGGAGACAAATCGGTTCCCTTTCTGACGTCTAAAATCGGCGACAGCAATATTGATGTCCGTATTAATGTTGTCAATCTGCTGGGCAGATGGCTGATTGCGCCAGAAGCCGCGCTGCCGCTGCAGCGCCAGTACTGGCGTGAACAGGATATTAGAGTCCGCGGGTTGATATTGTGCGCATTGGAACGGATCATCCCGGATGTGGCGGAAATGAAATCGGTCTTTGAACAGATTGCCGCCGTTGAGAAAGATCAGAATCTGCTTAATTACGCCCGTTCAACGCTTGCCAACATTGGCCTGATGGAAGCAGCTTTGGCTGCGTATGCAAAGAAGAAACAATGTTCGCAATTCCTTTTTCAGTGCGCTTATGAGCAATTGTTCAAGTCGGCAGGCCAAAACGGCAATTACGAACTGCTGGCGATTTACAGTGCCGCAAAGGATGTGCCGATGCTGAAGAAATTGCGCGAAAAAATCATAACGCGGAATTCCGATGAGGCATTTGCTGATTTCCAGAAAGTAAACGACATCATCATGAGAGATCGGATGATTAAGGAGAAGAAAACCGTAAAACCGTGACTGCTGTCACTTCAGGAAAGTTAAAAGATGCGCTACAGAGGAATAATTTTTGATATGGACGGGACATTGACTGTTCCGCTGCTGGATTTCAACCGCATACAGCGCGAACTCGGGATTACGGAAGGCGACATTGCCGAAGTAATCGAGTCATGGCCGGAACCGCGGCGCACTCACGGGTGGCAGTTGATCGAGAGATATGAACGGGAGGCAAGCGCGAACAATCAGCTTCAGCCCGATGCGCTGGAAGTGCTTGCCGGCTTTGCCGCCAGCCGCATCCGCCTGGGAATAATTACCAGGAACACGATGCAGAGCGTGGAGATGCTGCTGAAGACAAAATTGACTGTCGCTTTTGATATCATTCTCACCCGTGAATTTCCGCACATGAAACCATCGCCGGAACCGGTGCGGCATATTCTGGAGAAGTGGAACCTGATGCCGGAGGAATGCCTGATGGTGGGGGATTATATCCATGACATTCAGGCCGCGAACGCCGCCGGAGCGGTTTCCTGCTATTATAAAAATGCGCATGGCGGCGACTATGACAGCGAGGCTGACTACACCGTGAAATCATTTCAGGAACTCCGGAAACTGGTGTTCGGCGTAAATGGATAAGCGCATTGCCAGAGGATTTGACATGCTGTCAGCCCGCTTCGGCCGGCAGTACTGGTGGCCGGGCGGTTCGCCGTGGGAAATCTGTACCGGCGCGGTGCTGACCCAGAACACCAGTTGGAACAACGTTGAAAAAGCGATAGCGCTGATGAAGTCTGCCGGTGCGCTGGACCCGCAAGTGGTTGCTGAACTGCCTGTTTCCGAACTTGAAGACCTGATCCGCCCTTCCGGTTTTTTCCGCATTAAAACGCGGCGTCTCAAGAATATGGCCGCGTGGTGGCTGGCCAATGTGCGGGATTCAAAACTTCCATCCGGGCATCCGGCGCCGGAATGGCGGCGCCGGCTTCTGGATGTCAACGGCATCGGGCCGGAGACAGCCGATTCCATATTGCTTTATTGTTTCAACCAGCCGGTTTTTGTGATTGACGCTTACACCAGACGTATTTCCGCCAGACATTTCGATACCGACCCGGATATTTCCTACCATGAACTGCAGAAGCTATTCATGGAAAATCTGCCGGCTTCGGCGGAACTTTTCAATGAATATCATGCTTTGCTGGTCCGGAATGCCAAGGCGTGCTGCCGCAAAAACATCTGCCTGGAAGATTGTCCGCTGAGATCATTACGGTAACCGGCCATGCAATATCATGACAAAAAAGAATCTATTTTAGATGTGTCGGGGTCTTGAAAAAAAGAGCTTTCGGCAGTAATTTATAAGACAAGACTATTTTGCAGTTGGCTTGTAATTTTTAACAAAGGAGATTCAAAATGGCTGCTAAGATTGATAAGGATACCTGTACTGGTTGCGAAACTTGTGTCGGCGTATGCCCGACCGAAGCTATTGCTATGGATAATGGCGTTGCGGTTGTCAGCGAAGGCGATTGCGTTGATTGCGGCGCCTGCGTCGGCGAATGCCCCTGCGACGCGATTACCATGGGCTGATGGCGATATTCAGCTTACATGAAAAATGCCGGATGTAAAGTCCGGCTTTTTTTTTGCAGCAAATACCAATCCCGGTTTTCGCCCGTTACGGACATAGGCCTGCACAACGAGCACAACCAGTTTCAGGTTTTTATAAAATTTTCAAACAACTTCCTGGATATTTGTCCAGTTCCATCCGACACGGACTGCGCTACAACCAAACCATTTTGGACATCGTTTAACCTCATTT
>JBAWXM010000432.1:0-4142 GCA_037144075.1 Lentisphaerota bacterium
AAATGGCTATTGGCTGACCCATTTTTTGGCTTCAGCCAGGTCTTTCTCTGCAAAAGTCCTGGTGTAGCACGGCAGCAGTGCGCTAAACAGCCGGGTCGCGTTGCTGATCCAGCCGACATCGGTGACAACCGCGGCCTTATCCCAGGACAGAAGATGCATCATGCCAAGTTTGGTGTCATCCCAGACTGCCCCGGCGGAGAAACTTTCAAAGTCCTTGCCAAGACAGTAGAGTATGCTGATCTTGTCATGAACTTTCAGTTTAGCTTCCACCGCTGGAATCAATATTTTTTCATAGTCCCCGGCGGTGATTCTGGCGCTGGCGGTAAACCCGATAACATGATCCGGCAGATCATTCATTAACGTAATCATTGCATTGTCTCCCTCGATTAAATTCGTTTGTACAGTTATGCTCCCCTGCCCGGTCATCCTTAAATATTCAACCGTGCAGAGTAAAATTTATTCCAGTGTCCATTCCCAGTTTTTGATTTCGGGCATGTCATCACCGTGAATCCGGATATAATTTTCATGGTCGATCAGCCGGTCGCGAATGAACTGTTTGGCATAGGCGGCCTTTGAACCCAGACGGGGAACACGGTCAATAACATCGCCGGCCAGATGGAAACGGTCGATTTCGTTCAGCACTGCCATATCGAACGGCGTGGTGGTGGTGCCCTCCTCTTTATAACCGCGGACATGCAGATTGACATGATTGTTTCTGCGGTAGGTAAGGCGGTGAATCAGCCATGGATAACCGTGGAACGCAAAGATTACGGGTTTATCTTTGGTGAACAGTAAATCGAAATCTTTATCGTTCAATCCGTGCGGATGTTCGGTATGCGGCTGCAGCGTCATCAGGTCCACGACGTTGATTACGCGGATCTTCAATTCCGGCAGATGCTGACGGAGCAGTTCGGTTGCCGCCAGGGTTTCCAGGGTCGGCACATCGCCGGCGCAGGCCATTACCACATCGGGTTCGCCGTCCTGATCATTACTTGCCCAGCCCCAGATGCCGAGCCCGGCGGAGCAATGCTTGATCGCGGAATCCATATCCAGCCACTGGAGCTGCGGCTGTTTGCCAGCCACAATCACGTTGATATAATTACGGCTGCGCATGCAGTGGTCTGTCACCGAAAGCAGCGTGTTGGCGTCCGGCGGCAGATAGACGCGGATAATTTCCGATTTTTTATTTACAACAAGATCAATAAAGCCGGGGTCCTGATGGCTGAAGCCGTTGTGATCCTGCCGCCACACATGGGAAGTGAGCAGATAGTTCAGCGAGGCGACCGGCCGCCGCCACGGAATATGACGGGTGACTTTCAGCCATTTGGCGTGCTGGTTGAACATCGAATCCACAATGTGAATAAACGCCTCGTAGCACGAGAACAGGCCGTGCCGTCCGGTGAGCAGATAGCCTTCCAGCCAGCCCTGGCACAAATGTTCGCTGAGCACTTCCATCACCCGGCCGTCCGGCGAAACATGGTCATCGGTTTTCAGTATTTTCGCGGTCGAAACCCGTTCGGTGATGTCAAACAGCGCGCCCAGCCGGTTGGAGGCGGTTTCATCGGGGCCGAAGACCCGGAAATTGCGCCGTTCCCAGTTCAGTTTCATAATGTCGCGGACAAACGCGCCCATGCTGCGGATTGATTCAGCCGTAACCGTTCCCGGACTTTGAACATCAATGGCGTATTTCCGGAAATCAGGCATTTTCAAATCGTGCATCAACTGTCCGCCGTTGGCATGTGGATTGGCGCCCATGCGCCGGTTGCCTTTCGGAGCCAGCGCCGCCAGTTCGGGAATAAGTCTGCCGGTTTTGTCGAACAGCTCTTCCGGCTTATAGCTTTTCATCCACTCTTCAAGCATCTTCAAATGTCCGGGCTTAGTCGCCAGTTCAGCCAGCGGCACCTGATGCGAACGCCAGGTGTTTTCAACCGGCAGGCCGTCAACTTCTTTGGGACCGGTCCAGCCTTTGGGGGTGCGCATGATGATCATCGGCCACATCGGGCGTTTAGTAAAGCCTTTCGCCCGTATTTTCGTCTGGATTTCCCTGATTTCATTGACGGCTTTTTCCATCACTTCCGCCATGATCTGATGAACTTCGAGCGGCTTGTCGCCTTCGACAAAGTACGGTTTATATCCGTAACCGCGGAACAATTCTTCCAGTTCCTCGTGGCTGATGCGCGCCAGAACCGTTGGATTGGCGATCTTGTAACCGTTTAAATGCAGAATGGGCAGCACCGCGCCGTCATGCACCGGATTCAGAAATTTGTTGGAATGCCAGCTCGCTGCCAGCGGGCCGGTTTCAGCTTCGCCGTCGCCGACCACGCACATGGCAATCAGGTCGGGATTGTCAAACACCGCGCCATAAGCGTGAGCCAGCGAATAACCCAGTTCGCCGCCTTCATTGATCGATCCCGGAGTTTCAGGGGCCACATGGCTGGGAATGCCGCCGGGAAAGGAAAACTGTTTAAACAGCTTCTGCATACCCTCTTCATCCTGAGTGATATTCGGGTAGAACTCGCTGTAAGTTCCTTCCAGGTAGGTATTGGCGACCAGGCCGGGACCGCCATGACCGGGGCCGGTGATGTAAATCACATTCAGATCGTATTTATTGATGAGCCGGTTGAGATGAACATAAATGAAATTAAGACCGGGAGTTGTTCCCCAGTGGCCGAGCAGGCGCGGTTTCACATGATCCAGCGTCAGCGGCTTTTTCAAAAGCGGGTTGTCATACAGATAGATCTGTCCGACTGAAAGATAATTGGCGGCGCGCCAGTAGGCATTCATCTTGCGCAGCATGTCGCTGGATAACGGCTTATTCATAGTATATCTCCTGGATATGGGACGGGACTTATGTTTTTTTAACATCTTTTTGCAAATTCGCTTCCGCTGCTTTTCTCTCAATGGTCTGCAGCAGACTGTCAAACGGCTTGTTGAATTTTTCAACGCCGTCATCTTCAAGCTGCTGAGTCACCTGGTCAATATTGATACCCAGTTCCTCCAGCGACTTAAAGACATCCATCACCTGGTCAATATCCTCTTCAATGCGGATTGCCGGACGGCCGTGGTCGCGGTAGGCTTCCAGCGTTTCCACCGGAATCGTGTTGACCGTATTGGGAGCGATAATTGAGTCAATATATTTCACATCGCTGTACTGCGGATTCTTCGTGCCGGTGCTGGCCCAGAGCAGGCGCTGCGGCAGCGCTCCTTTCTCCATCAGTTTCTGAAAACGTTCGCCGAAGTATAATTCCTTATATATCTGATAAGCCGCTTTGGCACTGGCGACAGCAACCTGGCCTTGCAACTTTACGGCCAGCACGGCGTTGGCGTCGTTCTGCTGGATTATCTTATCCAGCAGCGGATCAATCAGCGTGTCAATCCGGCTGAGGAAGAAGCTGGCGACGGACGCCACATGCCGCAACGGTTTGTCCTGGCTGCAGCGGTCTTCCATCCCGGCAATAAAGGCTTCCGCCACCTGACGGTAGCGGGGGAGTCCGAAAATCAGCGTCACATTGATATTAATGCCTTCGCTGATCAACTGCCGGATGGCGGGCAGGCCTTCAAGGGTTGCCGGAACTTTGATGCAGACATTGGGCAGGTCCAATTTCTGCCACAGGCGGCGGGCTTCTTCAATAGTGCCTTGCGTGTTATGCGCCAGATGCGGATTGACTTCCAGGCTGACATAGCCGTCAAGCACACTGGATATGGCATAAACCGGGCGGAACACGCTTGCCGCGTCGCGCACATCCTGCACACTGATCGCATCATAGATTTCTTTCGAGTTGTTGCCGCCGGCCGACATCGCGCGGATATCGTCGTCATAGTCATTGCTGCCGGATATCGCCTTTTCGAAAATTGCCGGATTGGAAGTCATGCCGCGCAGTCCGTCGTCTTCAATCAATTGCCGGAGTCCGCCGCTGGAGATCAGATCGCGCCGGATATAGTCCAGCCAGACCGACTGTCCGAGACTGCCCAGTTTTTTTAAGGGATTGTCGCTCATTCTTTTCCTCCGTGTTGTTGCCGTCCATGTTGCTTCTTATCATGCAGGAATTCCGCCTTATATTCGGCTGATTCCGCGTAAAATGCCATGTCGCCCGCAAAGGATCAGTAATTTCTCATGCCTCATGGAAATTAAGTTAACCCGG
>JBAWXM010000433.1:0-4140 GCA_037144075.1 Lentisphaerota bacterium
GGAATTGCGTTCTATGCGAGTTTCCGCATGAACGATATCCATCACCGCTCGCATCCCGATGGCTGCCTGGCGCCGGATTTCTGGAAAAAGCATCAGGAATACCGGATATGGGGCGAGACTGACGCCTATTCCTACTATAACGGGGCCATGGACTACTCCTTCGAGGAAGTTCGGGAACGCAAGCTCGCCGCGATTGTGGAAGTAGCGCGTAAGTATGCCGTAGACGGCATCGAACTGGACATGTCGCGTGAGCCCTACTTCTTCCAGCCCGATGAAGCCTGGGAAAAGCGTGGGATTCTAACGGAGTTCCTGATCCAGGTCCGCTCGCGACTGAAAGCGGCTGGACGCGACATCCCCATCATGGTCAGGACGCTTTTCCGCGAAGACCGGCTGCGGCACGGGGGCATGGATCTGCGCACCTGGATTGCCGATGGACGGCTGGATATCCTGGTTTGCACTGACCTTTGCAACACCTTCCGGGCTGACCTTGAGCCGTGGCAGTCGCTGTGCCGCACGCATAAAATACCGTTCTACCCATCGCTCGAAGGCTGGTTCGCCATGGACAAAAGAAATTTTTACGACATCTTCCCGAACCCCGATGCGCCGCGACACTCTCAGGTGTCAGGAGGTGATCGGGGACCTATGCTCAGGGCGGCCGCTCAGAACTTCGCGGCTCAGGATATCGTTGGCCTCGCGCTATACAATCTGTGGCCGCGTCCGAACAATTGCGAGCCGCCAGCCCATCTGACGGAACTGTTCAACTTCCTCCACCGCGAGAAGCGGTATCAATTCTGGGAAAGACTGCCGCTGTATGTGGAGGCACAACGTCCGGCGCAGTATCATCAGACCATTGAGTTCTCGGTCTGCGGAGCGGATATCGGCGATCCGGATTCCCGGGTGACGCTGTGCTTCCGCCAGATGGCGCTTGCCAGTCCGCACTGCGTGTACGAGCAGCCATCGATCGTGCCGGCGGGGCTGTTGAAGTACACGCTCAACGGAGTGGAGATCGCGGAGGGTGCGATCACCCGGAGAGAGCAACCTGCGGGGCGGATTCCATCGGGACATAACCTCAAATCTCACGAGCGGATCGAGATCAGCCTGCCGGGGACGGCCTTGCGCAACGGCAAGAATCAGTTGGCGTTTTTCATGCCGAAAAGGCTGACTGACCGTGACCCGTATGTCTATATCTTCGAGTTGGATGTGGAAGTACGGTTTGCAGATGCAAGTCACTGATAGGAATTTTGATTTTCATATGTTGCAATGATAATCAGTATAAGAGGAATAATGAATACTATGAATTTACGCGAACGAATACTTGCAGTTTATCGGGGCGAAAAGCCGGATCGGGTTCCTTGCATGCTGGACTTGTCGCACTGGTTCTATCAACGGAACCAGATGCCATGGGATTTAAGCAAAAGTTACAATCATCCGGAAAAAGAGCTGATTGACTACCATAAAAAAATGGGGGTCGGTTTCTATCTGCCGAACCTGGGGGCTTTTTATGAAACCATTTATCCGGCGAAAATTAAAATAGAAACCAGCAAAAGTACCGATGGTCGTGAAATCCGCTGGCGGATATCCACCCCTTCCGGAACATTAGAAAGAGTGAGAGTCTGGGAGGAGGATAATTATTCATGGGCTATTCCTGAGTGGAGCATCAAAAATGAAGCGCAACTACTGATTTTAGCGGAGGCACTTTCGTCCAGAAGGTACCAATCCGATTGGAAAAAGTATCACGAATGGATGAATTGTGTCGGAGACATCGGAGTGGTTTACATAGGGACGGGATATAGCGGCATGGGGCAACTTCTGAATTATTGGATGGGAGTCGAAGACACACTGTATGCTACTTACGACTGGCCGGATACGGTAAGGGAAGTGGTAGACCGAATCAATCAGAACAATCAGATGCTGATTGACCTGCTGGCGCAGTCCCCGGCGGAAATTATCGTTATGGGTGATAATTTTTCCAGTGACATTCAGCCGCCGTCTTTTTTTGAAGAATGGTCAAAAGACTATTACGCCGAAGCAATCCGACGCTTACACGCCGCCGGTAAATATGTAGCGGTTCACATTGATGGACAGTTGAAAGGCTCTTTGAAGATGTTCAGCGAAATTGGAGCCGACTGCGCTGATGCCGTAACTCCGAAACCGACCGGAGATCTTTCGCCTGCTGGATGTCGCAGTGATGCCGGGAGACAGATGATTCTTTCCGGCGGAGTTCCTCCCTGCTTATGGCTGCCTAATGTCAGTGATGATGTATTCTTTCAGGCCGTCACCGCATGGTTGGAACTAGCCCGAAGCAATTCGCGTTTAATCGTAGCCGCCGGGGACCAAGTGCCGCCGCACGCTCTTGAACACAGGATTTCCATGATGAAAGAAATGGTCGAGGCATATGTCCTTTGACCACAAAAATAGACGATGTATGCAGACATATAGATGGCTTGTTTAATATAAATCAACAGGCTGGGTCAATTTGTCCACATGGAAAAAACAATCTTACGGAATCAGGAGAACTCATGAGTACACGCATAAAGATTGACAGCAATTGGCGATTTCAGCTCGGTGACATAAATGGTGCCCATGAAAGTGTATTTGACGATTCCACTTGGCGGCAGGTTAACCTGCCGCATGACTGGAGCATCGAAGGTTCGTTTACACAAGAGCATTTTATCGAAGCCCGTTACTACGCCAAACATCTTGAAGGACGCGCCGACAGTTATCTGCCCAAAGGAACAGGCTGGTATCGGAAACACCTTACCATCGACAAGGCATTCACGGACAAGAAGGTCTATATTGAATTCGAAGGTGTTTTTCGCAACAGTACGCTTTGGGTCAATGGACAGCGGGTGGGAAATCATCTGAGCGGCTACACAGGCGTGGTGTATGACATCACCCTATGGGTTAACAGCAATGGAGCGCCTAATATACTGGCGGTTCAGGTTGACGCTCGGGAGATGGAGGGATGGTGGTATGAAGGGGCGGGTATTTATCGTCACGTATGGCTTATGGTCAAACCGTACTTGCATCTGGCACCTTGGGGGATTGCCGTCACCACAACAAATGTCAGTTACTCCTCTGCTGTGGTCAATGTGCGGACACGTCTGCTGAACAGCGTTACAAAAACCCAGAGGGCACGTCTGCATACTACTGTAGAGGATGATCAGGGGAACCTTGTTGGCACCGTCGAAACCGAGACTGGAGTGGATGCCGCACATGAGGCGGAGTTGATTCAGGAAATTACGGTAGCCGACCCGCATCTCTGGTCGCCGGAACATCCAAGGCTGTATCGTGTCAGCTCCGAACTTAACGCGTCCGGGAGTGACGTGGATTCACGCGAGACATTCTTCGGTATCCGCTGGTTTGAATTTACGCCGGACAAAGGATTTTTCCTGAACGGCAAGCCGCTTAAACTTCGCGGTGGAAATATCCACCATGATTTTGGCGGTTTGGGAACGGCGCTGCCGGACCGTGCGAATTTCAGGACAGTGGAAGTTCTGAAGGAGATGGGATGCAACATCATTCGTTCCGCACATAATCCGGCTTCTCCTTCTCTGATGGATGCCTGTGACCGGCTGGGCATGCTTTTCTGGGCGGAGACCAGGAATCTCTACCCGGATAACGGCGCTTTTGACGACTTGCGGGACCTCATCCTCCGGGACCGGAACCATCCCTGCATCATCGTCTGGGGGCTGGCCAACACGGCTGGAAGCAATGACGAACGTTTAACAAATCACCTCCGCCAATTAAACGAATTGGCGCACCAGTTGGATTCCAGCCGTCCCACTGTAGTGGGGCTGGAAGGAAATGCCGATGCCAATGCCAATGGTTTTGCCGGCGTAACCGATGTAGTCGGCTACAATGGCGGCGGCATAGGCATTGATGACCGGGATCATCGCCTGTTTCCAGGGCGCAAAATGCTGATCAGCGAATTTTCCTCCGGACGCGGCGCTCGCGGAGTTTATATGGAAGCTGCTCCTGCTGACTCTGAATCTGAGACTCTGGGCGACGGGCGCGTGATGAAGCGCGGCGGACATTATTGCAGCGAGTTTGAACTTTGCCGCTCTCACGAACAGGAATGGAGGCACGTTGCGGCACGACCATGGCTTGCCGGCGGTCTGATGTGGTCGGCTATTGAAT
>JBAWXM010000434.1:0-4139 GCA_037144075.1 Lentisphaerota bacterium
TTTTAGCACTAAATAATAATTGACGGGATTGATAATTGCAAGTATAATTGAGTTAAGAATTAAAATTTATCAGTCATCATTTTTTAACAATTTGCAGCAAAGGACGGAAATCATGTACGAAATGGGCAAAGCTGAAATCGATGCGGTTATTAAAGTATTAAAAAGCAAACAATTCATGCGCTACCGCGGCGGCGAAGGCGGTTTTACGGAAACCTTTGAACGCGAATTGTGCGAAAAATTCAACATTTCCCATGCGCTGACGGTCAACAGCGGCACCAGCGCTTTGATCTGCGCTCTGGCGGCAATGGGCGTCGGCCCCGGCGATGAAGTCATTGTTCCGGCGTACACCTGGGTCGCCAGCGCGCTGGCCCCGCTGGCTGTCGGCGCAGTGCCGGTGATGGCCGATATCAATGAAACCATGACCATTGATCCGGCGGATATCGAACGCAAAATAACGAAATACACCAAAGCGATTATTCCTGTGCACATGACCAATCTGGCCTGCGATATGAACGCCATCATGAAAATCGCGAAAAAGCGTAAACTGCTGGTATGCGAAGACGCCTGCCAGGCAGCCGGAGTCTCATATAAAGGCAAGCGGCTGGGAACAATCGGCCACACCGGTGCTTACAGTTTCAACCAGTTTAAAAACATCACCTGCGGCGAAGGCGGAGCAATTGTTACCAATGATGACCGCACTTACGAACGCTCTTTGATGTATCACGACGCCGGAGCTTTTACCCGGAATTACGCGTCTTCAGTAAAAGAGCCGTTTTTCCCCGGCGTTAATTACCGCGTATCTGAAATTCTGGGCGCGATTCTGGGCGAACAGTTGAAACGGCTGGACGGCATTCTCGCCAAACTCCAGGAACGGCGTAAAATCATGGTTGATATTTTTGCCGGAACGGATAAATTCAAATTAGCGGCGCATAACGATGAGGCCAATGCCGTCGGACTGGATATAATATTCGACAGCCCTAAAAAAGCGCTGGCATTTAAAGAAAAACATAAAATTGGTTTGCTGATTGAATCGGGAAGACATGTCTACACCAACTGGGAACCGTTGCTGGAACAGCGTTCATTTCATCCCAGGATGAATCCGTTCAACTGGGCGCAGCGGAAAATTGTCTACACTCAGGATATGTGCAAAGATACGCTGGAAATCCTTTCCCGGGCGATGAATATCGGCATTCCTTACGGCATGAATAAAAACGACGTTAAAGCTTACGCGAAAAAACTGATTGCATAAATCACATAATTGGTTTAGCAGAAGAAATATCGCAAACTCCCCACCGTACGGAGGCGGCTGTCGTTATACCCGATAAAAACAAACGCGGACTCCGTCTTGAAAAAGGCTGATAAAATATGAAAAAGTATGATGTGACATTTGAGAGTGTAAGTTCTTATTCAGATTCAAAATACGCATCTGCCTGTAAAGAAATTACCGCTTTTATTATAGAACCTGATATTGTAAATGAACAAACAGGAGCGATGCTCTTTCTCCACGGGTGGGACTGCAACAGGTTTATGGATAAAGAATTAATGGAATTTACGGCTGACGCATACAATGTCATATGTATATCGCCTGAATATCGTCAAAGCGGATATGATTTTAATGCAAGAACTGGAAAAGGCTTTTGCAGCCCTTATGATTTGAGTTTTTATCAGGTCATCGATTCACTCGGCGCATTACGGCATGTATTGTCTGTCAGAAGCAATTTAAACCGGAAACGGATTTTTGCTTACGGTATAAGCCAGGGCGGACATATTGCATTGCTGGCTTCAATATTTGCCCCTGATACATTTGCTTTCATCAATGCTGTTGCACCTTTAGTTCAAGTCAGAGAAACGCAGGCGAAATTAGCCGGACGTGATTTTTCTGAAGATGAATTATCCATCAGGAACGTGCTGGAACATGCGGAGCGCATTAGATGTCCAGTCTTTTTTGAGCATGGCACGGCTGACGAAACATTGCCGCACGATGAGCATTCAGTGCTGCTCGAAGCCAGACTGAAAAAATTGGGGAAAGAATATATTGTAAAATATCATGAAGGCGGCGGACATCTTCTGACTCCGGCAATATCCCGTCTTCAGGCGCTTAAAGACATGCTGGGAGATAAAATCAGCAGGATTGAATCAGCCTCAGCAGATGACTTCATAACAGGCACACTTACAGAAATCAAATGCAAAAATAAAAAACTGGTTATTGACTGGAGCAGAGAACAAACCGCAAGTAAATTATTTTACTGGTCAAATATATAAATAAGAGGTCATTGCGAAAGTAGTCAGAATAAATGCGGATTTTAGTTCGAATTTCATTCTAGATTCTAGATTCATGTAAAACTTGAGTTTTGCAATTAACTCATAATACAGAACTATTCGAAGATACAATTCAAAAAGGAAGGATTTATGAATACTAAGATTCTGAAAGCTGGTTTCGGACGGACTGACGTAACGCCGGAATTAGGAGTGCGGCTGGGCGGATACGGGGTGAAAGAGCGTCCGGCTGAAGAGATTATCGACCGCCTGCATTCGACCGCTATGGCGCTGGAGCAGGGCAGTCTTCTGGCTGCCGTGATCAATCTTGACTGGATATGCCTTGATGAAGAAATCGCGGGCCGCATCCGCCGCGGCGTCAATCAGCGCACCGGAATCCCGGAGCAGAATGTTTCCGTATGCACTACTCACAGCCATTCCGTGCCGAACACGCTGAATTTCTGGGGCTGGGGTGAACGGGAAGACGCTTATATTGACTCCGTTCTGCCGGAAATAATCCGCTCGGTCGAACTGGCGAAGCAAAACTTGTGCGAAGCTAAAGCCGGGTTCGCCGTCACCGAAAGTCTGACCGGAGTCAACCGGCGCAACATCACGGAAAATGGCGGGTTCAATTTCGGCGCCGATCCTAATGGCTCTTTCGATCCAACCATGACAGTAGTGCACTTCAAGTCCGAATCCGGCGATGCCGGCATTCTGGTGCACTACGGAGCACACGGCACCGCGATGGGGTGTAATCGCCAGGTGTCACGTGACTGGTGCGGCGTGATGAAAGACCGCATCGAATCACAATTTAAGGCCCCGGTATTGTTTTTGAACGGTGCCATCGGCGATGTCGGCCCCCGCACTAATCATCGCAATGGCAGCGGGCTTTCGGCCGGCGGCGGCGACGGCATTCATTCAGTGCGCGAAGTCGGCTACCGCGCCGCCACTGACGCGATCCGGGCGCTGCTGTCTATCCATGAATGGCGCAGTGAACTAAATCTTGAAGTATTGACAGAGGACATTTTCCTGCCTTATGCCCCGCTGACGCCGCTGGCGGACGCCGAACAGGAAAAAGCCAAATGGGAACCCCAAAAAGATGAATGGGGAACTCCAATGTGCGAATACAAGCATAACAGCGCAGTCATTGAGGCCCATAAACAGCCATTACTCAAAGGCAGAAAATTCACTCAGACTATCACCTGTCTCGGACCGCTGGCGATCGTGCCTATGCCGGGCGAGATGTTTTCAGGTATTTCTCTCCGCATCAGACAGGGCAGTCCGTTCCAGCACACACTGTGCTGCAGCGTGTCGAATGGTTCACTGGCATATCTGCCGACCCGCGAGGCGAGGCATCGCGGCGGTTATGAGTGCTGGGTGGGCAAAGCCGCCGGCGCATATCTGCTGGCGGACAACATTGACGATGCGCTGGTCGAACAGAACTTGAAACTGCTCCGTAAAATTCCCGGATGTGGAGTTAATTGAAAATTGAAAATTGAAAATTGAAAGGCGTGATCCAACGGTCCCGCAGTCGCTGGATTAGTCGCCAAAGGCGAAATGTATAAAGCCGGTCAGGCGACCGGCACTCCCGGGATTTACTTCATTACCTTCATGTTCTTCATGGTGAAGTGTATTTGTATTTTTCCGTGTTTTTCAGTGTATTCAGTGGTGAAAATATAAAGCCGGTCAGACGACCGGCGCTCCCAGGTTTAACTTCATGCGCTTCATGGTGAAGCTGCCTTTTCTTATCCTGCATATCCTGTCCATCCCTGTTAAACTTTTTAGTTGCGGCTACGCCGCGCAAAGACCTCTGTGGTAAATCCGCGTCCCTGACTCCTCCTATGAGGTCTTTTGTCAAGTCTGATTCGCTATTTTTCCTGTTT
>JBAWXM010000435.1:0-4137 GCA_037144075.1 Lentisphaerota bacterium
TGAGGTAATTTCAAAAGTAGTCAGAATTCAGGAGCCAGGAGTCAGAATAATTGGAGAACGAACTGGATTTGAGTTAGAATTTCATTCTGAATTCTGAATTCCCGCAAAACGCGAGTTTTGCAATTGGCTCAGTTGTAAGAAATAAGTGGTATTTTTATACTGAGTGTATCGGGGAGAAATTTTGGGGTTGCCGGAGAGGAGCAAAGCCGTAGCTTTGTAACGAACCGGCAAAGCCGAAAGTGCCACCGCGACACCAGTAGAAAGTACCAGTTATTTTTGAACGACTCCTAAAATCCGGACAATGATTTTTATGACAAGAATATTCAATAAATTATACAGTTACGTCAGCAGACGGCATTTTGAAGCGCCGGGCGGCTATTTTGAGATATGGCGGATTGCCTACCCGCTGATGATCATGAGCGCCAGCCATCTCATCATGCAATTCACTGACCGGTTCTTCCTGGCGATGAATTCGACGGATGACGTGGCGGCGGCATTTCCGGCTGGCATTCTCTATTTTACCATGTTCTCATTTTTCATGGTCACGACCAATTTCACCTCCGCACTGGTTGCACAGCTCTTCGGAGCCGGGAACAACAACGCCTGTGTCAGAGCGGCGTGGACAGGATTCTATTTTGCCGTCGGAGCAGGCATTTTCATCGGCTACGTCTCGCCGCAGATCGGGCGTTACCTGCTGACGCACAGCGGACATGCGCCGGCGCTGATCACGCTGGAACTGGACTATTACAATTCAATGATCCCGTGCGGCGCCTTCATCTGCATGAGTGAACCGTTTTTTGCATTTTTCTCCGGCAGGGGACAGACAAAATTTGTCGCGGTGATAAATATTGCAGCTTGCGCCCTTAACTTTGTCCTGGCATATATGCTGATTTTCGGCAAATGGGGCGCCCCCGCGCTGGGCATATATGGCGCTGGAACGGCGACAACACTGGCGGCGATGTTCTCCTTCACCTGCGCCTTTATCGGATTCCTCAGCGTGGATCAGGACGTTTTCCCGACCAGAACCAATTGCAGACTGGAATGGGACTACGTTAAAAAATTGCTCTCTTTCGGGACACCCGCCGGATTGCAGGTGCTGTTTGACGTCGGCGCGTTCACCATCGTAACTTTCATGATCGGATATCTGCAACCTGCGGCGCTGGCGGCAACCACCATTGCGCTTACCATCAACCAGTTCAGCTTCGGCCCGCTGCTGGGGTTCACCGACGCCACTTCGATTGTTGTCGGCCAGAATATCGGCCGCGGCCGGAAGGATGTCGCGGAAAAAAGCGCCTACCGGGCGTGGCGGATGGCGGCCGCATATATGATTTTCGCGGCGGCGGTTTATCTTTTTCTGCCTGTAACGCTGATTTCGCTGTTCAGCCCTAAACACGGCGGCAGCATTATTGATTTCAACAAAGTGCTTGAAATCGGCAAGATGATTCTGATGTTCGCGGCGATCTTCAACTTTTTCGACGCCACCAAATTTGTGTTCATGGGGGCATTGCGCGGCGCTGGCGATACCAGGGCGGTGCTGGTGATCAGCGCAATATGCAACTGGGGCCTGCTGGTCTCCGGCGTCTGCGTGCTGGTGCTGGTGTTCAAAAGTTCAATCGTCACAATCTGGGCCTACATGACGTTCACCATTCTGGTTGAAGCTTGCGTTATTCTGTGGCGGTTCAGAACCGGCAAATGGCGTAAAATAGAACTTATGAAACACGACACAAACCGGCAGGAGGTCTGAAATGCTTATTCTTGACTGTGAAAATCCCGCCTCGGCGCTGAAGTCGGTTGCGGAAATTTACGGGATCGCAACTCCGGCAATCACCGCATTCTTAAAAGCGTTTGATATCGAAGAATATTATGAGAAACATAATCCTGATGATTATGGCGACCGCGTGTTAACTACGGCATTTGAAAAAGAATGCCATGTGAAACCCAAACCGCTTGATTATGTCTGCTGGTTTCATCTAACCAGAACGCTTCCACACAATAATTTTTCAGAAGGAATTCTGCCATTGCCGGAATCGCTGGAGATTATATGGGAAACGCTGTTTGCTGTCTTCAAAGGTTCTTCGCATTGCAAAAATCTGGCGGATTTAAAATCGCGGGACCTGATCAGCGAACGTTATCAATCCAGAATTAAACATCCGTATCTGGCCGGGCCTTATGCTGTCCTGGTTAGAGACGTTGCCTTCCGGATAAAGGAGATCGGGTTTCATGACTGCCTGGCAATGCCGGAAACCCTGACAGATATCTGCGACAAATATCAGGAAATTTACCAGATGAGTATTTTTGCTCCATTGCAGGAAAAACTGATACCCTGCATAGTAAAATTTGCCAGCGACCGGAAAACCGGCAGGGATTGCATAGAGTCGGCCATGTACTATTTATATGTGCTTGAACATAATACGCGGTTAACCGATTCCGCCAATACCTGCTTTGACGGACAAAACGAGAAAATTCCTTCAGGGCAAATTAAGTCTGTAGAATCTTTAAATAACTATTTATCCGATAAAAAATACCGCAATCTAGTTTAAATTTTCAACCTATACAGAGTATATTTAAGAGCGTTCAATTAAAATATTAAAATTAAGGAAATATTATGACTGCAAAAAAACTCATGCTGGGCATACCGAAAGGAAGCCTGGAACAAAGCACTGTGGATATGTTTGCCAAGGCCGGCTACGCCATAAGCATTAATTCCAGATCGTACTATCCGACCATTGACGACCCGGAAATCGAGTGTATGCTGATTCGCGCCCAGGAAATGTCCAGATATATTGAAAAAGGCATTCTTGACTGCGGACTGACCGGGTTCGACTGGATTCAGGAAAACGGCTCGGACGTGGTCGAAGCCGCTGAACTGGTTTACGGCAAGGTCGGCCGCAAACCCCTCCGCTGGGTGCTGTGCGTCCCGGAAAACTCCCCGATCAAAGGCCCGGAAGACCTCGAAGGCAAACTCATCGCCACCGAAGCGGTCGGCATGACCACGCGCTACCTGAAAAAGCACAAAGTCAAAGCCACCGTGGAATTCAGCTGGGGCGCCACTGAAGTCAAGCCGCCTATACTGGCGGACGCCATCGTTGAAATCACCGAAACCGGCTCTTCCATTCGCGCGAACAATCTGAAAATCATTGATACGCTGTGCGAAAGCACCACCCGCTTTATCGCCAATAAAGAGGCGATGAAGGACTCCTGGAAGAAATCCAAAATCGAAAAGCTGGCGATGCTGTTGAAAGCCGTCCTGGCGGCGCAGGGCAAAGTCGGACTGATGCTGAATATCCGCGAAAAAGATCTGGCTAAAGTGCTGAAAAAACTTCCCGCGCTGGAACGCCCCACCGTCTCCAAGCTGGCGGAAGACGGCTGGTGCGCCGTCAATACCATTGTGGATGAGCATATCATCCGCGACCTGATACCGGAGATCATCAAGGCCGGCGGCGCCGGCATCGTCGAATACCCGCTGAACAAAATCGTGTATTAACAACTTAAATTGCGTGATGCCGATGAGCGATGTAATTCAAGCCGTAATCAATGAACTGCTGAGTTTAAAAAAAGATTCCGAATGCTTTCGTATCGGAATCGCCGGCGGCAGCGGATCCGGAAAATCTACAGTATGCAATCTGATGCGTCAATTGCTGTTGCCTTGCGTCACGGAAATAATTTCACTGGACAAATTTTTCAAGCCGGTTGACCAGTTGCCGAAATACTATTCAGACTACCATCAGGACTGGCAGCCCGATTTCAATACTCCTGATTCTTTGATGGTAGAACGTATGGCTGCGTACTGCCGGGAAATCAAACATTCAGGCGTTGTTATCTTTGACGGCCACTTTGCACTGTACTATCCGGAAATGCGGGAACTGATGGACATAAAGTGTTATGTTCATGTTGATTTAGAGGAAATGCTTGAGCGGCGGACTGCACGTAATCTGGCCGCCGGTTATGGCGGCAGCCGGGAGAATATTCTGGCTTATAACCGGGAATGCGTTGTGCCAAGACACGAACAATTCATTCAGCCCACATCCGGATTTGCCGACATCCTGATCCGGAACAATAAGTCTGATATTCCGGAGCGGGATGCTCTGCTTAAAGCGCTTTGCCGGAAGATACTGATACAACTCAAAAGAAAAGATC
>JBAWXM010000436.1:0-4123 GCA_037144075.1 Lentisphaerota bacterium
CGATAAGTCGCAACTCGTTGATGCTTAGAGGTTTTACTTTAATCGAACTCCTCGTTGTGATCGCCATCATCGCAATTTTGGCCGCAATGCTGCTGCCGGCGCTGGCAAAAGCGCGGGAAAAGGCGAAGCAGATTTCCTGTACCAACAATCTCAAGCAATGGTTTATGGGCGCACAGAACTATTATGAGACATTTAATGATTATTCGCTGATGTATGGAAATATGGCCGGATACGATTCCGGTGACGGCGGGTCGTATAGCTGGAATGATTATGGCGGGTGGCTGGTCGGTTCAATTGCCAAAGCCGGAAAAAGTAACACGGGAGCGGCGGCACGCTGGAACAATTGTCGCGGATTCAATGCCTGTCCGTCGCTTAATGACGATGCGAAAATACAGAGTAAATGGTATCCGAATACACTATTGAAACCGCGCAGCTACAATATCAGTTACGGGGTCAGTTGGAATTCGAATACACAAATTCAGTACCGTAAAGTCCTGACGATCCGCAATCCGTCGAAAGTGGTTAATTTAGTTGACGGAGTGAATGAGTGCGGTTTTAGTCCCTGGGATTCTACTCATGTCAACCCTGCAACAAATATTAGCGATCTATCAGCGAATAACGATACCGCCGGAGTAAGATGCAGACTCAGTTACCGCCATAACGGGCAGGTTAATTATCTAATGCTTGACGGGCATACTGGCGCCACTAAGAAAATGCCGGTGTGTCTCGGACCGGATGCGAAGCAGCTCTCAGTTGATTTGTAATCTGTCCTGTGCAGTCATATCGTAAGCTGAATATGCAAGTTATGAGATAAGGAATTTGTATGACCAATCTAAATCGGATCAATGTGCTTGCCATGGCTGGATTGCTGTCCGCATTGCTGGCGATACCGGCGAACGGGAAAGATTCCGACGCGGTAAAATCTCCGGCTGTCATGGTGGAACTCCGCAATAGCGGGTTTGAAGAATCGGAAACCGGAAAATCTCCGGAGGCATGGAATCTGTGGGCGAGAGAAGGCGTTAAAGCCACGGCGGAAACCATAGCTGAAGCAGAACAAGGAAAAAAAGCGGTTAGAATAACATCCGTCGGCGAACGCGACTGGGCTTTTGCGCATAGAACGATAATTCCGGTTGTTGCCGGACAGTTTTTTCGAGTCTCCTGCCTGGCCAGGAAGGCCGGCGAGGCGCCGAATCAGGCGGGCATCCGTGTTATGAGTTATAATGGAAAAAAAATAATCAGTTTCAATTTTGCCGATTTACCATTCAATAACCTTTCGAATGAATGGAAGCCGTATACCGGAACAATTATAATCCCTGCCGGGGTGGACGGCATGGTGATCCGGATAATCGGCAACGGCAATTGCGATATTGCTGTCGATGAAATTGCGGTCGAAAAAATCCCTGCCCCGACGCCTGCTCCGGTCATCGGGAAAATTAAGGGCTTTGCCACGGAACGCGTCGTGGAAAAACTCGGTCGCGGCCTGATCGCGGTTCCGGTCGAGAACGGTAAAGTTTACCTTTCCTGGCGTTTGCTTGCTTCCGATGACCCGAAAGTTGGCTTTGACATCTTCAGCGTGGCGGACGGCAAAGAGAGCCGGTTGAATTCGACTCCGGTTGTTCAAACCACCGATTACACGGTTGATTCCCCGGTAAAAGGAGCGAAATACACGGTTCGTCCTTCCGCCGGCTTTAAGGGCGCCGCCGGTCTGGCGGCAGTGCGTCCGGCTGTGGATGACGGCAGTTGCACATATGTCAGCTACAAGTTAAGTAATCCGAAAGCTAATGTCGACAAGATCGGTATCGGTGATCTTGATGGCGATGGCGAATATGACTTTGTCGCCCGTTACAGCAGTGCCGGAGCAAATTCATGGGCAGTCAATGTCGATCCATGGTATGCATTCTGGAAACCTTCTACTTCAACTTTTGTGCTTGAAGCGGTTAAAAGCGACGGCACTATCCTCTGGTCAAAAGATCTGGGCTGGAACATCGAATGCGGCATATGGTACAGCCCGTATATCGTTTATGATGTCAACGGCGATGGCAAGGCGGAGGTCATTTTAAAGGCATTTGATCCCAATGCCGGAGATTTGCGCGAAAAAGACGGTAAAGATAAAGGCAAGGTGATGAGTGGCGAGGAGTACCTGATGGTGCTTGACGGGATGACCGGCAGAGAAATAGCCCGCGCTCCTTGGCCGTCGCGCAAGAATTTTGAAGGCACGGATATGGCCTATAATTATTACTCCCGCAACCAGCTTGCAATTGCCTATCTGGACGGCAAAACCCCGTGCATCATCGCGCTGCGCGGCACTTACAGTCTGATGCTGGCTGAGGCGTGGCAGCTTAACCAGAGTAAACTGGAGCCGCTGTGGAAATACGACAGCCGGAATTATGGTAAGCAATACAAAGGGCAGGGCGCACATACGACCCGAACCATCGATATTGACGGTGACGGCAGGGACGAAATCATTGTCGGCGGCGCGGTTCTCGACGACAACGGGCAGCCGCTGTGGAGTACAGGACGCGGACATCCGGATTATGTTTATGTGACCAATATCACCAACCGTAATCCCGGACTGGAGGTCGTTACCATTTATGAGACCCATTGCAAAAATGGCGGTGGCGTGACCTGCGCCGATGCCAAAACCGGGAAGGTGGTCTGGCAATTCGATCAGCCGACCGGTCATCTGCATTTAGGTTATGCCGGTGACATCGATCCGCTTTATCGCGGCTGGCTGGTCGGCGCTACGGAAATCAGCGAAGACGATAAGAAAGCCGCGGTAAATGATCGCCGCTGGCACTTTTCTCCGGATGGCGAACTGCTGCTTGTTGGCGATAAGGTTCCGTTTAATAGAAAATCATTTATTTACTGGGATGCCGATCTACAGCGTGAAATCTGCAATCCGGTGATTTCAGATTTCGGCGGCGGCCCCGCCGGCGGAGGATACGGCGGTAAGTTTCTGATGCAGGCGGATATTCTCGGCGACTGGCGGGAAGAGGCTTTAACGACGCTTCCCGGCGAGTTCCGGGTCTACTCAACCATTATTCCGGCGATGGACCGGCGTGTGTGTCTGATGCAGGATCCCGGCTACCGGCAGACCGTTGCGGCTAATTCGATGGGATATATCTATGAGCCGGCATTGAGCTATCTCCCGACCGATGTCTCCCCGAATCTCAATTTGACCTGCAAGGACAATAACGGTGTATTATCACTTCAGGTGGTGACCAGTTCTCCGCTTAATCGTCAGCTTAAGGGTAAACTCAAGCTTGTCGCGCCCGATGGCGTGAGTTTAACGCCGTCGGAATGGATGGTCGATCTGAAATCAGGGGCCATGGCGATGACCAATGTCAAGCTGGAAAAAAGATCTTCTACTTCAGCTCCGGTACTGGCCGAATTACGGCTTGAGGACGGCACGGTTTTGCGCGGTCAGGTTCCGGCCGGTAGAAAACCTGTTCCGCCGTTGAAGATCGCAGGAATCATTACTGAAGCAGAGGATTTTAGCGGGCAGAAAAACGGGAAGGTAGAAATTCGTACCGATAAAACCGGCATGAATAAGAAGTGTTTTTCTCACTGGGATAAAACGGGGCACGAAATATCCTGGAGTCTGAAAGTGCCGGAGGACGGGAAATATTTACTGGCTGTACGCTACTGTGCAACCGGAGATGCGTTGCGCAAGGTTACAGTTAACGGCAATATTATCGGAACATTTGAGCTTCCGTCGTCCGGCGGTTTGGGTGAAAGCGCCGCGGATTGGCGGAGTTTTACGCTTAACCGTGACAAGGCCGATATTGTATTCAACTTCAAAAAGGGGAATGTTGAATTGAAGATGGAGAATGTCGGAGATACGTCGCTGAATCTTGATCTTATTCAATTGATTCCTGTCCGCTGAAATTTTAATAACTGTTTACTGTTCAGATAATCACGGGGTATGATATGGCGCTTGCCGAACCGCTGCCGCTGCATAAGGTTTATCATTGTGGAACGCTTACCTATACCAGAATCGGGTTGGCGTCGTTGTTCATCTGGCTGCTGTGGGGCGATTTTTGCTACACTTTGATGGAAACGGTAGTCCCGAGCATCATTCCTTTGACGCTTAAGAACCTGGATTGCAGGAACTGGATCATGG
>JBAWXM010000437.1:0-4115 GCA_037144075.1 Lentisphaerota bacterium
GAACTGGACTCGGTGTTCAACCGCGGCTTCTGGCATGGCGGTTATTATCTGGGCGAGAAACTCGGCGAATGGTGCGACGACGGCGGCAGCCGGGCGAAAACGATGAAAGTGCATCTGGGACGGGTTACCAAATATTTCGGTAAAATCGGCGTGGCCGAACTCAGCATCGAAGCCGGCGATCTCAAGGCCGGACAGAAACTGCTGATTACCGGCAGAACCACCGGCGCGTTGAGTTTTACCGCTGACGCAATCAGGCTTGACGGTCAAAAGGTTGATTTTGCTCCCAAAGGCAGTATTGTATCGGTTTCCGTGCCGGAGAAAGTCAGGATGAATGATCTGATTTATCTGCTGGTTGAACGCGTATTCGGGCAGGAAATTAATTCCGCCGAAGAATTGTGATGAGGTAGAAATAATGAGTGATCTTTGCAAAGAAATTGAAGTCGTCTCCACTATTGATAAATCGCCGGAGAAAAGTCTGCTGTTTTTTCCTGAAAATAAAACCAATGTGCCGTTGGTGGTGGGGCTGCATACCTGGAGTTGCGATCGTTTTAACCAGCAGAACAATCTGCTGCCGTTCTGTCAGGAACGCGGCTGGGCATTGCTGCTGCCGGAATTTCGCGGCCCGAATCTGAACGCTAATCCGCGGGCGGTTCAGGCCTGCGCCTCAACCCTTGCGCGTCAGGATGTGATTGACGCCGTCAACCGGCTGATCGCCGGCGACCGGATTGACTGCGGCAATATTTTCCTTTTCGGCGGCAGCGGCGGCGGCCACATGGCGCTGATGATGGCGGCTTACGCCCCGAATCTGTGGCGCGCGGTAAGTTCCTGGTGTCCGATTACTGATTTGGCCGCATGGCATGAGCAAAATAAAGGTTATGCGCCGCATATTGAAGCCTGTTGCGGCGGCGCGCCTGGCGGCAATGCTGGCGAATATCGTGAGCGTTCTCCGATTAATCATCTGGCGAGTCTGATGCAGGCGAATCTTTCTATTCATCACGGACGCTTCGATAATTCGGTGCCGTATGCGCATACTTTGAATCTGGCAATGAAACTGGAAACAATGCGGCATCCCAGACTGTTTTTTGAGATTTTCGATGGCGGTCACGAACTGAAACCGGAAGTGGCTTTCGCCTGGTTTGACAAGCTGTATAAGGCTTCAGCCGGGATAAAACTCACCAGTTGACGCACGGCATTACGGGAGATTTTAACCACAGAGATAATAAAAGTTCTAAAATTCTAAAGTTCTAAAGTTCTAAAGTTCTAAAGTTCTAAAATTCTAAAGTTCTAAAGTTCGGTCCCGCTTGCGGGTCCCGCGACTGCGGGATCTAAAGTTCGTTAGCGCTTGTGGGTGTCGTGACTGCGGGATCTAAAGTCTAATAAAGATATAAATTATTGTGCGGGTATTAAGTTTATGAATACTGATAACAACGTTCAGTTAGAATTTGACCTGGATTCCACCATGGAGGAGCAATGCGACTCCGCTGGATATGATGCCTGGCATAGTGAGCAGCGGCGGGTTTACGGCAGAGTTGCCGATACATGGCATTTGCCGTTGCATCGGAAAGTGCGGGTAAAACTGAAATGGCGGCCTGACGAATTGCAGGGAGTGCTGGTGTTGCAGGCAATCCCGGAACAATTCTCTTCAAAGGTTCCGCTGAAGCTGCGGGTGGACTTCTGCGATTTTGACAGCACAGAAATAGAATACTGTAAGCGTATTGAGTGATATGTGTGCCATTCTGCGTGTTTAGTGGACAAATAACGCGAGGTTTAACAGTGCCTGCCCGCCGGAGGCGTGGATATGCATGATATACAGGATGATGGCTGAAGCTTAAGAATAAAAAATCCTGTTCATCCTGTTCATCTCTGTAAAATTGTTTTTCTTTCCCCCTTGTTCTATTTTTATCATTTTTATGCATAAAATATTAGTAAACAGAGACAGGCCATGAGAAGTTTTCAGACTCTGAGACGCTTATTGAGTTATGGAAATAAACTTGACAAGTTTCGTGAAATACCCCGAAGATGCCGCGTTTATTTCTGAAAGGCTCCGTAAGTCATATTGACTTGGCATTGGAACTGACTACATTAATGAAAATGGAAGAATAATGTGAACAGTAATAAAAGGGGCAGTTTATGAATAGTATTGAAGCAGATATCATCAAGGCCGTTGACAAATTGTATGGCGCTTCCTGTTTACCCGTTAAGCCGGAAGATATATATGAAATCGTATGTGATAAAATCGGGATTGATTCTTTTGGTTTTGAGCCGTGCATCATTGAAAACGCACTGGAAGGCGACCGCAATTACGTCATGGTCTCCGGCGGCGATGACGGGGATGATTACTTTTTTTCCAGGCGCGGGTTGTTCGATAAGGCACAGTTCTGCATCCGGCCGACGGCGATGGAAATTGAGCAGGGGATATTAATTCCCGGCCACCGGTTCATTCCATTTTTTGACCGGGACAGCGCGGTCAGGCTGGAGACTGCCGGGAATAAGCCGGCGAAGATCAAAAAGATAAAAAGCACGTTTAACTTTTCCAGCCTGGGTATTTATTATTCATTGCTCGGTCTGAAGGGCATGATGGAGCGGCTTACCGATGAAAATCAGGATAATATGTTCGCTCTCATGAAGAACATGAAACAGGACGAAGACGGCAGGGAACCAGGTGTCGAGGTTTCGGTCTACAATTTCAAGGACTTCTATGCGGCCAATAAGATTGTCGAAGGCGATTTGCTGTTATTGTCCATAGTTGACTATAAAAAGAAGGTCTGCACCGTTGAGCGGCTGCCGGATGAACGGTTATGGCAGGCCGCGAAATGGGACAGCACTTTTGCTCAAGGCATGCGGCTGAATATAGATATGGTTGATCAAGGCGGCCAAATGGAGCCGATTGAAGTATTTTTGAGCCGGGCGTTCTTTCTGGCCGATCATGGTCTGCTGCAGGCTCCGTCAAGTTTAGCGGTTAATATCCTCAAGGGGAAGGGCTTTTATCTGGCGGCTTCAGATTCAGGCGGGGTTTTGATCTGGGAAAAAGACCGCAAGTTCGATTTACTGGAACGGTCGGAATTTTGTTATGACGACGATTATGATGATGACGATGATGATGATGACGATTTCATGCCGGAAGATGATTCCGCGTTTAATCAGTTATGCAAGGCAATGAACTTTTCTATTAATGATGAAGAACTGGCCGGGTATATGCGGGATGAATTATTTTCCGGCGGCAAAAACCTCGATAATGTGAAAAAACGCTGCTTTGACAACCGGGTTAAACAGTTTTATCCGGATTTGCAGCAGATGTTCGATGAGGAAATTTTAGAAATATGGAAGTCGGTAACGGCGGAATACAATATTTTTCGCGACAACCCGCAGGGAAAAATCAGAAAAAAAGCGCTGGAACTGCTTGACGTCCATATGGCTTGGATGCGGAAGCTTGACGCGAATAACATCGCGCCGGATCGCGTGCTGGAGAAAAATCTCATAGAGTTGATGCAGATTGTCGGACCGGTCTCCGGCGTGGTGGAATTCTTAAATGAGGAGCAGAAGCTGTCACAGAAAGAAGTTAATAATTATTGCGAGATGCTGGACATGGCAATGACAACCCATGCCGGAATGCTCAAGAAAATCAATAAGACTCTAGGCATGTAGTAACAGACTGGTACTCGTGATCCGTCACAACCAAAAGACTTTAACCACGAAAAGCACGAAAAGACACGAAAAAAAAGACAAATCAGCAAATATTTGCGTTAAACGCAAACATTCGCTGAACCTGTTTTTAATCCTGTCCATCCCTGTTAAAATGTTTTGAAAATTTATAATTGCAAAAACGCCTTGAAGGCTTCGTCCGCGTAACACTTCATGCCGTTGTCGTTCGGATGCCAGCGGACGGCCGCCACTTTGCCGTCGCCGGTGTTCGCCGGATCATTTTCATATTTTGAAACGGACGCAAACGGAATACCAAGTTCCGCAGTAACTTTGCTTTGAATTTTCTCAATGCGGACGGCATTTTCAAAATAGTTTTCTCCGGTGCATTCCTTGAATTCCTCCCGGCAGACGGGATTCCATATTCCGATTGCAATAATTTTTGATTTCGGAAACAAGCTGCGGATATTTTGCAA
>JBAWXM010000438.1:0-4109 GCA_037144075.1 Lentisphaerota bacterium
AGGCATTCGGGAGAAGCGCGAAGATGTAAAGGTTATTTCTTTACGGCTCCTTAGTAACCGTCGCTTCTATAATAAAGCAGAATAATTTAAAAAAAGTTTCTCAAAACGCTAATACGCAAAAAGGATAATGGAATCAAGCTATGCTCAACAATGACACTCCGTGGCTGGAAGCCAATGATACTCTGGTTTGTTTCGGAGACAGCATCACTTCGGAAGGCGGTTATGTTGAAATGCTTCAACAAAGCCTGAAGCCGATGAACATAAACGTCATCAATGCCGGACGCGGCGGGGATAAAACGCCATGGGCGCTGACCCGTTTTCAGCAGATACTTGACGCCAAACCGTCCGCTATTTCCATCTATCTGGGAACCAACGACTCGGCGATCGGCCGGCGGCGCTGGGCAGACGAACCAGTGGTTCCCCCGGAAGCTTATAAATGCAACCTCATCTGGATGGCCTACCTGGCAAAACTGGCAGGCATTACAAAAATCAGCATTACGCCTCCAGCATACCGTTTTGAAGGAGACAGCTATGTTGAATTCGGCGATATTATGGCTCCTTACCGCATTGCGGCCCGCGACGCGGCGGACGCCGCGCAATGTCGTTTTGTTCCGCTGGATATTGCGTTTGCGGAAGAATGGGCCAGGCATCCCGGACATACCGGGCTGCTGCTGACCCGCGACGGCGTGCACATGACAGATACCGGCAACTCCTTGATTGCCGGCGCCATGCTCAAAGCCTGGCGGATGCAGGTTTCCGTCAATAGCAGATAAAATTATTAAACAGGAGAAGATGATGATTGAAATAAAAAGACTCTTCCTGGCTCTGTTGTCGGCATTTTTGCTGACCGGCAATGCGGCGCTGGCTGATTTTGAACTTGTGAAAGACGGCAACAGCAACTGCGTGATTATTCTCCCGGCCGACGCCATTCCGGCGGAAAAAACCGCGGCGGCGGAACTGCAGAAATATATTGCCCGCATGAGCGGAGCAAAGCTGAAAATAGCCAGTCCGGCGGAAACCGCGCAGGCGCAAAGAAAAATCCTGATCGGACAGTCTGACGAAATCAAAAAGCTCATCCCGGATATTGATTTTAAAGCCATGAAATCTGACCGGATAATTATCAAAGCAGATAAAGACACCTTAATATTTACCGGCAGCCGCCCGCGCGGAACTCTCTATGCGGTTTACACATTTCTGGAAGATACGCTCGGAGTCCGCTGGTGGACGTCAACCGAAGAGCTTATTCCCGCCCTAAAAACGATCTACATCCCTGCGCTAAGCATAAATTACGCTCCTGTCGTCAGCGATTTCCGGACATCTTTTTACAAGGATGTCAACGAGAATCCAGTATTTGCGGCAAAACTCAAATCGGACGGCCTGTTTCAAAATGTCGTCAACCATCCTGATCTTGGCGGCGGACCGTCGGCCATACCGGCACAATGTCACACATTTTTTATGCTTCTTCCGCCTGAAAAATATTTTGCAATACACCCTGAATGGTACAGCGCGGACAAAGACGGGAAAAGATTTTATAAAAACGGGCAGTTGTGCCTGACAAACAAGGCGATGACGGAGAAAATGATCAGCGTTGTTGATAAACTGCTGAGCGAAAACAGAAACGCTGATTATTTAGCTATTTGTCCTCAGGATACCTTTGGCAAATGCCTGTGTCCTGAATGCGCGGCGGTAGAGACTGAAGAAGGTTCCGCGGCCGGCCCTGTTCTCCGCTTTGCCAACCGCATTGGCGAAGCCATAGCTCAAAAATATCCGGATGTGAAAATACTGGCATTTGCATACTCCTACTATCAGGAACCGACGCGGAAAACCACATGCGGGAAAAATGTCATTATACAATTCTGCGCAAGCGATTTCTCCATGTTCCATGCCGCGAATTCAAATGAGAACAAAGAACGGATAAATTCTTTTTTAAACTGGCGTAAACTCAATCCTTCAACCGCCTTCTGGATATGGGATTATAATGCCGTGTTCAAGGATTATCTGCAACCATTCCCCAATTATAAAGTGGTTGACGAAAATATTAAGTTCTACACGCGCAACGGCGCTGCCGGAATTATGATTCAGGGTGACGGCTACAACACCGCCACCGACTTTGTCAGCATGAGGGCCTGGATTATAGCGCATCTGCTCTGGAACCCGGAACTGAACTATGACGCGCTGGAAAATGAATTCATGTCTGGTTATTATGGCAAAGCCGCGCCATTTCTCCTGGAATACATGAGAATGAACGAAAAATACGCCAAGGCTATAAATATAAAATTGACGTTAGGGAAAAAGTCGATGGACTTTCTCCCGCCGGAAGCAATCTCGCGCGGATCTGAACTCCTGGCTAAAGCCGTTGACGCCGTCAAGGATGATCCGGAGAAACTCGCCAGGGCGGAGATAGCGAGAATACCTTTGCTGTACGCGCTGACAATTTTTGCGGTTGACGGGAAAATGAGCGTGACCAACTGTAAAGGCTGGAACTTCAGGCACAACGCGGAAGCAATTGCTGAACTGGAAAAGCGATTCAAGGAGAATAAAATCATCAGCGTGGAATTCGGCAATGTGAAAGATTCGGCAAGACTGATACAGATGCTGGCCGCCGCCGAAGCAAAACCTGAAAATCAGAATACCCGCCAGTCAATGAAAAACAAAATGACCGCCTACGTGCCGATTGTGAATGACAAGGCAGCGTCTGACGGTTTAGCATTTGCAATTCCCGGCAATACTAAAGAGTGGTACGTGCAATATCAGCCGCCTGCCGGGCTTTCCCAGGGCGGCCCCTGGCATTGCTACGCGGACATCCGCTGCGACGCTGATGCGGATAACGGTGAAGCCGCCACCGTTGGCATCTATGACCTCCAGGCCAAATCCGGTAAAACTGTTTCTGTTTCTGTTTCTGTTAAAGCAATAAAAGGCGCGAAATATAAAACTATTGACCTTGGCATTCATGAGCTGAATCACGATAAGATTTTTTATGCAGCCCCCGCCAACCGTCCGCTTAATCAGTTAAAAACCGTGTATGTGGATCGATTCTTCATGGTTAAAGAAAATGCGAAACCGTCGTTATAGCAGGAATTATTGAAAACTGACGCGGCAATTTGGCAGAAAACGATTGATTATTCAATAAGATTGGCTAATTTATTGTCCACAGAAAACTCATATTATGCAAAAATAAAGGGGATCGGAAAAATGAAAAAGATGATCATGATGGCAACTGTCGCGGTTCTGGGTACTTCCGGCATGATGTTCATGGCGAACGAAACCATGGCGCAGGCTGCGCCGGAAGTCAAGACAGTCAGCAAGGACGTTGCCGAATGGTGTACGGTAACTGTTCCGGAAAGCGCAAAAATCGGCGACACCGTTGAAGTCAAGGTCACCCTGAAAAATGTAAAGACGCCAGCCAAACTCACTTGCGATCTGCATAACAAAAAAGAAGGCGGCGCATGGGGCGGTTACTGGCTTGGCGGCAAGGCGCAGGATGTTACGGCGGCTGACGGAACCTATACCTTCTCGTTCACGCTGACCCCAAAAGACGGCGCTGCTGAAGTAGTAACGGTAATTTTCCTTTCACCTGATGGCAAATGGAACAACAAGACCGCAAACGTCCAGTGTTCATTCCCGCTTTCCAAGTAAATTTTAAATGCGCTTATTCCTGCGGTTTGATAACTTCTGAGAATAAGCGTTGTTTTTTATATTAGAGGTAATTTCAAAAGTAGTCAGAATTCAGGAGCCAGGAGTCAGAATAATTGAAAAAAGAACTGGATTTTAGTTAGAATTTCATTCTTAATTCTGGATTCTGTCTTCTGAATTCCCGCAAAACGCGAGTTTTGCAATTGGCTCATTAACCAGAAGATATATCAATATGGAATCATTTTTAAATAAAGCTCACTGGATATGGCGTCCGCAGCATGAAGATAATGAACATCAGTACGTCTGTTTCAGAAAAGAATTTTCCGTTAATGATGTCAGCACCGGAAAGTTATATATTTCAGCCGACACCGATTTTGTCGCATATCTGAACGGACGCGAAATCGGACGCGGGCAGTTCAGTGATTATCCGGAGGAAAAAACTTACAGCGAATTTCTGCTTGAATCGCTGCTGAAGC
>JBAWXM010000439.1:0-4104 GCA_037144075.1 Lentisphaerota bacterium
CCAATACCAGTGTTAACGCCGTCAATACCGCGATTGACAAAAGCAAAGCCAATTCAGGCATTGACGCCCAGAACGCCACAATTAAAAATTCAACTATCAGCAATACTAACGCCAACGCCGTCAATACTGCGGTCGGGCAAAGCAAAGCCAACTCAGGCATTGACGCCCAGAATTCCACCATCGCCAACTCCACAGTGACCAATACCAGTGTTAACGCCGTCAATACCGCGATTGACAAAAGCAAAGCCAATTCCGGCATTGACGCCCAGAACGCCACAATTAAAAATTCAAAAATCAGCAATATGACCGCCAATACTGCCAATACCGCAGTCGGCAGAAGCAAAGCCAATTCAGGCATTGACGCCCAGGATGCCACCATCAACAACTCCACGGTGTCAAACACCAGCGTCAACGCCGTCAATACCGCCATTAACGGCGGCAAAGCCAATTCAGGCATTGACGCTCAAAATGCGACCGTAAATAATTCAAATATCAGCAACATGAATGCGAATACCCTCAATACCGCCATCGGCAAAGGCAAGGCTAATTCAGGCATTGACGCCCAGAACGCCACCATCAATTCTTCAAAAATAAGCAACACTAATATGGCTGTGGCGAATACCGTTATCGGGAGCGGCAAGGCGAATTCAGGCGTTGATGCGCAGAATGCCACCATCAACAACTCCAGGATTAACAATATAAATACCGGAACGCTCAATACTGTTGCAAGCAGCGGCAAAGCCAATTCAGGCGTCGACGCTCAGAATGCGACAATCAAAGACTCGGCAATAAATAATGTCAGCGCAGGAACAGTAAATACAGTTATCGGCGGCGGGAAAGCCAATTCCGGCATTGACGCTCAGAACGCCACAATCAGGAACTCGACAATAAACAATGCCAATGTCGCAGTCGTCAATACCGTTGCCGGCGGCGGAAAGGCTAATTCAGGTATTGACGCAGAAAACGCGTCCGTAAAAAATGCAACCTTGAACAATGTCAATGCCGGCGTAGTGAATACCGCGCTCGCAGGCGGCAAAGTGAATACAGGAATAAATTTAAAAAATGGCAGTGTAAAAGATACTGCGGTAACGAATATTCAGGGGCGCAGCGTAAATATTGCAGTTGGCGGGTCATCTGCCAACACCGGCGTTGACTTGGGAAATTAATGAATTATATATTTCCGCAGCACTAAATAATAAAAAAGGAGAACGCGTATTGTGAAAAAAGTCTTACTGCCAATTCTAGCCGTCGGTCTTTTAGGGGTTGCCGGATGCTCGTCAACAGACATTGCAGGGTCTTACGACTACAAGGACTATCAGATTGTCACGGAAAATTATCCGCCGCTGTCGTTGAAGATTGAAGATAAAGTTACCGGGTCTTCAACTGAGCTCGTTCAGGAAATCATGAAACGGAACAATATAAATATTCCGATTACCTTGAAGCCATGGGATATCGCATACCAGGAAGCATTGCGGAAGCCGAACACCATTATCTATTCAATCGACAAATCTCCAGCCAGGGATGGTTCGTTTAAATGGGTCGGCCCGATCGCGCGGGATTCTTCGTTCCTGTATGCGCGCATTGATTCCGATATCACAATCAAAAATTTAAATGAAGCCAAACAATATACCATCTGCGTTTATAAGGATGACACCATACAGCAGTATCTCTACCGCGAGGGCTTCAGAACCCTGGTGCTGGTGGAAGACAACAAAGCCATGTCCAGAATGCTGATGACCGGCAAAGTTCAGTTGTGGGCAATTGGCGAACTGGCGGTAAAACGGCTGTCCGAACAGGGCCAGTCCAATCCGGAACAAATGAAAAAAGTGTTTAAAATCAGCGACAATGATTTGTTCATCGGATTTTACCAGAACACGCCGGATAAAATCATCAGCCAGTTCCAGACAACGCTGGACGCCATGAAAAAAGACGGTTCTTACCAGAAAATCATTGCACGGTATAATGTAAAGTGAAAAATTAAAATAAAGAGGCCTGGTTTATGAAAAAGATTGTGTTCATGTGTTTAATTTTGTGTATGGGAATGTTGTTGCTGACTGGATGCGCAACAACGCCTGGCGGCGTTGCGGCATCAACGCTTCCGCTCACTTCAAAAGACAGCTATGTCGTACTTCAGAACGACGTTGAGGGTAACTCATGGTGCATGGCTCCTCTTAATATCGAATTATGGCCGGCCAGTCCATACTTGGCTATTCAGGATGCGAAGGCAAAAAATAACTGTGACGGATTGATTAATGTTCAGCTAAATACTACCTTAGTTTTATTTATTTATAAATGCTATCATGTTTCCGGAGATGCAATTAAAGTTGTTAAAACCAACGAAATCAAAAGGTAATTATTTATGAAAAAATATACATTGACACTCTCATTTATGGCGCTTTGCTTTGTATTGATTTGCTCATCAGGATGCAACTCTGCCGGAACTGGTGTTGCTCCGTCGACTATGCCAATAACTACTGACGACACCTATTCAGTGATAGGCCCGGCCCAAGGCAGATCGTTCGCGGTCATACTTTACATCCTGCCTGTTTCAGAAAAGAAACCGGCAGGCCTGGCCAGGGACAGAGCAATAGCATCTTCTGGCGGCAATGCGCTGATTGAATGTACTGAAACATATAATCAATGTTGTCTTATTTTCGTAACTTTAATTTGGACAACCTGCGATGGAACTGCGGTAAGGGTTGAGAGAAAAGCCGAGCAAATAAACAAATAAGGCAATGTCCATGAATCATAAAATATTATTGGGTGCTTTAGTCTGCGTTGTTGCTTGTTGCGGCTGTGTTAGGCATTATTACCCTCAACCCAACCCGACCAAAACAGTGCCGGACCAGAGCGAGTTAAAAGAAATTACAGGGATACGTTATCAAGTTCCTGTAATTGTATCTGTGGTTGCGGCCAATGATATGACTGGACAGAATAAATCAATATGGGACGGCTCGCCGCTTGGCTGGCGCTATTTGTATCATTATCCGCTGAAACAGCTTGTCGGTGATTGTTACAACAACGTTGTTTATAAAGTATTCGATCAGCCGGGCGGCGAAGTGATTGATTCGTTTGAGCTAAAAGTAACTCCGCTGAACTCATTGTTAACAGAAGACAGTCCTGACGTGCAATATAAATTAAGCGTGCTGGTAAACTTTTATGAGCCGGGCGGCAAACTGCTTTATGGAGAAAAGATTGATGGTTATAAGCGCGGCAATTTCAGCTCTCCCGGCGAAATGCCGGATATTGTTTACAGCACAATCAAAGAAGTTGCCGTTGATTCGATTGCCAAAATCCTGAAGGACAAAAAAGTTCTTACGGCAATCGCGCGGTTTAATAAAAAATAAATTTGATTACTGGATTAATTTTTGTATATTAAGAGGCCTGCTTCATAAGTTCATGAGCAGGCCTTTTTAATTTTTGCCAATGGGGGTAATGACATGAAAAATTTAGAATTATATGGAAAGATACTGGCGGCTGCGGCAGTAATAATATCCGTTGGAACGGGATGCACAACTCCGTATCAGCAGGAGATGAATAAGCATAAAACGGAACCGACCAGCGCCGAATGGGGCGCTCTTGTCAATAAAAAATTCAATGTTCCGGTGAAAATTGTTGTCGTTACTTCAAACGACGCCATTGGTAAAAGCGGCGTGTTCTTCGGGCAGAATATTTATCATTATCCGTTGCGGCAATTGCTGGAAGAATGCTACAAAACTGCCATGTATAATGCGTTCAGAGTTCCAGGCGGCGAAGGTCTTGACGCATTCGAGCTGCATATTGCGCCGCAATGCTCCATCCTGACGACATCCGGCGATACTGCAAATTATAAACTGGCGCTGTATATCACGTTTTATGAACCCGGCAGCAAAAGGATAACCTCTTTCTCGCTGGATAAAGAAAACTCCGGCCCTGCCGGAGATTTAAATCAGGTTCCGGACGTGGTTTATCAGACAATCCGGGAACTGGCGGTCGAGACGATTCACAAAATATCAATATCGTCGGCGTCAACACAGACCATGTCAAGATTTGCAGATAAATAAGCAGCCTTAATCCCGTTGCGCTGATTTACGCGGAAATCAGTTTTTTCTCCTGATATATTGT
>JBAWXM010000440.1:0-4096 GCA_037144075.1 Lentisphaerota bacterium
TTTATGTATTTTGGACAATTTGGACAGCCGTTGTTATCCACTATTCTGTCCGGGCTGTACCTTGAAATCAATTTGACTGCCGACATCTGGATTGCCTGTGCGCGGGTAATTGACGGAGACTCGGAAGGCTGTCCGGAGTGACAACCTGCAAATCAGTCTTTGATGTCTTTGCTGACTATTTGGCCGGGAACGGTGCTTTTGTCCATCCAGATTTTGCGTCCTGGATAAAGGCTGGTATGGATTCCGGTGTGGACATTGTCGCCGATAATAACGCCCAGTTTGCGCCGTCCGGTATCGAGCAGGGTTCCGGCGACTTCGGATTTATGGTTGCGTCCGTCATGCCTCAGGTTGGCGGTGATCGTGCCGGCACCAAGATTGGTATGCGGACAGATTACGGAATCGCCGATGTAACTCAAATGCCCGGCGCTGACGTTATGCATCAGCAGGCTGTTCTTGATTTCCACCGCCTGGCCGACATGGCAGTTGTCGCCGATATAAGTGCTGCCGCGCAGATAGCAGTTGGGGCCGATCTTGCAGTTGTCGCCGATGATGATTTTGCCTTCGATATAAACTCCCGGCAGCAGCACGGAACCGGCGCCGAGATGAAGAACGCCGTCAATGGTCACATTCTGCCGGACAGCGCCCTTAATATTGTCTTTTTCAATCGCGCCGACGATCTTCTCGTTTACCGCCAGCAGATCCCACGGATACCGGATATGGATGGATTCCTTGTCAACCTGGACAGTTATTGCCGGCGCCCGTCCGTCAAGGGTTATCCGGGCGAGTTCCAGTCCGTCGCCGCCGGTTATAATCATGCCGTCAGCGGTGCCCATAATCTGCGCGATCATAGCGGAGGAAGGCCAGAAGTCCGGACGGATGGTCATGGACCAGTCCGCGCCCGGCGCTTTGGTTTCAAACATCCAGACGAGGCGCTCCTCAAGCGTGACACCGGCAACCGGAATCGCCTGAAATTTTCTGCAACAGGTGACCGGCATCATTTCAACCGGCGAACCGAGATCAACCACGTTTACTTTCACAGCCATTCCCTCCGGATGATAAGCAACTTAGCAGAGTTCCTTTTGAACCGCCGCTTCGAGCCGGGCAGTCCATTTGTCAACGTCGGCGCGCTGTCTGGCTTCGACCAGTATCCTGATTTTATTTTCAGTCCCGGAATATCTGACGATAGTGCGCCCGAAACCGTCCAGGGCCTGTTCGCAAGCTTTAATTTCCGCGGAGAGTACCGGCAGTTTTTCAAATGGGATTTTATCCCTGACGCCGATACTCCTGATAACCTGGGGATATTCCTCCATCACGTCCGCGAGTTCCGCCAGGGTTTTGTTGCGGTCGATCATCATTTTCAATACATGCAGCGAAGTGATGATGCCATCCCCGGTGGTGGCGTAATCCATAAAAATGATGTGCCCGGACTGTTCGCCGCCGACATTGAATCCGCCGCTGCGCATCCGTTCAATGACATAACGGTCACCGACGCCGGTCTCCTCGACCCTGATTCCGGCTTCGTTCATGGCTTTATGCAGGCCGAGATTGCTCATGCTGGTGACGACCACCGTGTCTTCGGCCAGCCGTTTTCTGGCCTTGAAATCCAGTGCGCAAAGCGCAATAATGCGGTCGCCGTTAACTTCGTTGCCGTCGGCGTCGCAGAAAATACAGCGGTCGGCGTCGCCGTCCAGGGAAATGCCAAGATGCGCTTTGTGCTTTTTCACCAGTTCGGAGGCATGGGAAATGCAGGTGGCGCCGCAGTTCAGGTTGATATTAGAGCCGTCCGGATGAACGGCGGTTTCGATCACTTCCGCGCCGAGTTCCTTCAAAATCAGCGGCGCCATCGAATATGCCGCGCCGTTGGCGCAGTCCAGGACAACTTTCAGTCCTTTAAGGCTGTGATTGCGGATGGAACTTTTGGTAAACTCGATATAACGGCCCCTGGCGTCGTCAATGCGGTAAGCCTTGCCGATCAGTTCCGAACTGATATGGCTGCTGTTGATTTCTCCGCGCAGCACTATTTCTTCAATCTGGAGTTCGGCCAGGTCGGGGAGTTTGAACCCGTCGCCGCCGAAAATCTTAATGCCGTTGTCGTCCGCCGGGTTATGGGAGGCCGTGATCATAATGCCGCAGGAAGCGCCCATCGAGCGCGTCAGGTGGGCGACCGCCGGGGTCGGCATCGGGCCGACGGCCAGCACGTTCATGCCCATGCTCACCAGTCCGCTGGTCAGCGCGGTTTCAATCATGTAACCGGAAAGGCGGGTGTCCTTGCCGACAATCGCCTTCATCGATCCGCCTTTGCCGTGAGCTCCGAAAACGTAGGCGGTGGCTTTGCCGATCTGAAGCGCGATTTCCGGAGTTATCGGATAAGTGTTCGCTTTGCCGCGAACCCCGTCTGTGCCAAAAAGTTTTCTCATAAAGTATTTGCCTTAAATATTTTTAAACCGCATAAACCATGCAATAATTTCAATGGCTTAAAATAGCATCATAAACCGGCAAAATCAAATAATATAAATAGTTTATTATCAGCGCTATACAACGTCAACTTTTTTGCGTTGAAGGTAATTAAACCGTTCCGTAACGGGTTATTCGGTTTTCCCGCCGCGGAACTGCGTATATGCGGTCATGTCAATGACTTCACCGCAGGCGATCCACGGGGCGTCATGCTTGTCCGGCAGCCGGTTTTCCCGGAACGCCTTCAGGATAATGTTCTCGATTCCGGGAATGACATCCAGCCGGACGCCGTTGTCATCCTTAATGGTTTTAACATATTCTGGCGGCGCCGGGTGAACGGCGCAGGACTCATGGGCGCCGTTGCAGATCAGGGTCTGCGCGGCGGCGATTTCCAGAGTGCAGATAAAGCGGTCATGCTGCCCGCGCAGTTTGTCAATGAGCGCATCCATGATGTTCTCCCGTACTGCCGGATCCTTCGCGGACGCGAACTCCTCAACCTCGCCGTTCTTCATCCTGATTACGGTTTTTTCCTGGTCGTATTCGATTTCTCCATGCTCCCCGCAGATAACTGTCACAGGCCCTTGCTGTTTCGCGCAACTGTGAGTCACATAAAACAGCAAAGTCTTGCCATCGGCGGTCACGGCTTTAATCCAGGCGGTGTCGGCGCTGGTAATCGGCTTGGCATGAAAAAGCCCGGCCTGCACGGAGGCAATCGCGGCTGGTTTTGCAAAGGATTGTCCGGCATAGAAGCTCAGCAGGTTCAAATAATGCGCCAGGGCATTGTTAAACGGGCTGTCCAGCACCCAGGCGCTGCCGTTTTTCAACTGGCCGGCCCAGTTATTGCGCTGGTAGTATTCTAAATTCCTGGGCCAGAAGCCGTAAGTTTTCAAGGTATGAACCCGTCCGATTCCGCCGTCCAGGAGATATTGTTTGATTCTGCGGGTTTCCGGCTGGTACATAGTCTGATAGCCGACCGCGGCGAATTTACCGGTTTCCACTTCCGCCTCATGTATGGAGGCGGCTTCCTGCACGGTCGCCGCCAGCGGCTTTTCCACATAGACATTGGCACCGGCGCGCATGGCGGCAATGCTCATCGGCGCATGCAGCGCAATGCCGGTGGGAATGAAGCAAATATCAATTTTGCCGCGCAGAACTTCCAGCATCTGTTTGTAGTCCGTGAATAACTGGCAGCCGATGCTTTTCAGGAAGTCGCATTTCTCTTTTTCCTCATCCTGATTAATAATGGTCGCACCGGCGATATTGATCCGTTTGTGCTGATATTCCCGGACAAGGTCGTCATAATGGACGCGCCCGAATCCGGAGACTCCGATAATTGCGGCATTTATCATTTAATTCAGTTCCTTCTAGTTAATACCGGTTCGCGATCTTTACTTAACTTGTAAGACGCGAATCTGTATAACATAACGTCAGTAACTAAATTAGCAATCCGGAAAGCTGCGGATTTTTTGACCGCTAACCGACTTTACCATGACTTTTTAACCACAAATTTACCACTGAGTACTTAGCGCGCCATAGCCGCAACCAGAAGGTTTAACAGGGATGGACAGGATATGCAGGATAAGAATGCAGCTTCACCATGAAGAACATGAAGGGAGTGAAGGAAAACCCGGGAACGCCGCTC
>JBAWXM010000441.1:0-4033 GCA_037144075.1 Lentisphaerota bacterium
ATTTGCGGACTGACGTCGTGACGGGTGATGCTGTTGCCGTCCATCAGGATAACATATTCATTCTGTGCCTTTGGTGCTTCAGTATTTTCCCCGGGACGAAGGAATGGAAGTTTATCTTCCGAGTCGGATGATAACACTGTTCCAGCGGGATCGGCGGCTAAAACAACTTTTGACATTTTCATGTTTTTCCTTTAAATGTCGCTCTGTTGGAGCTGTAATTAAGCTATTAATATGTCGTTTTCAATAAAGTGAAAGAAGTCAGCGCATTACTGCGCGTTGGGCAGTTATGCGCTGACTTCTATATCTTACCTTCATGGTGAAGTGTTTTTGTTTTACGGTTAAAGAACAGGAAGAAGACTGCGAAGCCTATAATCAGCAGCCAGGCTGACGGGGCAGGGGCGTCCACTTCGTTTTTTTCCAGTTCGGAACGGTTTCTCAGTTTGTGTTTTTCCACCCGCTCCAGCATTTTCCACTGGGATGAACTTTCCAGCACGATGTAGGAGGTCAGCGGCAGCATGATACCGGTCTTTTTGCTTTCATTGACCAGGCGGGTATAAGTCTGGGCTTTCAGCGAAGGATTGTAGAGCATCACCATGTAATTTTGCAGCATTTCCTGCGCCTGTTTGTAGGGCGTCAGATTGTCTTTGGCCGCGGCGGCGACATAGGGTTTGTCGGCGGGTTGTATCTGCCAGATGCCGACCCGGAAAGTTTTTCTTAATTTCGGCCTGATATCCAGGGCGGAAACTTTGCCGCCGGCGATATCTAATTTCTGCAGATTGCCTGCCATGTCACTGACGACAAAGAAGCCGGTTTCCGGCATCAGCGTATCGAAATAGTCGAAATCGCGCAGATTGATTTTTTCCGGTTTGGAACAGATATATACGATCACCGGGAACTTGTCGGGGGATTTGTTCTGGTCCCATTCCAGCAGGCGCTGTTTGATGGTTCTTTCCGGCATAAACCCGGCGGTGCCGGCGGTATTGGCCTGCTTCAGCAGTTTAATGTCTTCAGTCAAATTGGCCATGTGGCGGTCTTTCAGCAGGGTTTTCGCGTCAAGGTCGGCGACGGCAAGATCATATTCATAGATGCCGAAGAGTTCCGCAATCCGCTGCAGCATGCGTCCGTTACGGTCCAGCGCCTTGTCCATATCTTTCCGGTTGATGATGAATTCGAGGACGGGCTTGCGCTCCACCAGCGGCATTTTGGCGATCTGCTCCGGATTTATCACTATCCAGCTGCCATCGTCGGCGCTATTGCCGGGATCAACCTTGACGCCGCCGATGCTGATGTCAGGATGGAGGCTGGCCGGATAAAGGAATTCCACGTCCGCCTGTCTGGTTTCGCCGCTGCTGAACGGATATACATGCAGCCGGACGGTATGCGGATCGCTGTAAAACAGCAGGCCGGGATCGCGGCGGGAGGTTTCCGTGATCATTTCGTAAATCCACTGCGCGCTCTTGCGTTCGACGATTTTGCCGGGAACATCTTTGCCGTTCACTTTCAGCGAGAAGCCGCTGATAAAAACATCCTGCGGCAGTTTGATATCCGTGACAAATTCGGAGTTATTATTGCCGGAATTGTTTTTGATCTTCAGCCTGACGCGGTTTTTGACCGTGCCGTCGCCGAGCGGCTTGATTTCAGATTGCGCGGAGGTGATGGCTATCTGCGGATTGGGCAGATGTTTCTCCAGGCCGGAGAGGCGCTGCCGGGGAAAACGCCGCATTTGTCTGAACGATGAACTTTTGCCGACGTGTTTAAATTCCTCGTCGAAGATCTTCTCATACATTTCCTTCAGTTTGCGGTCGGGCAGCGTCAGATTGTCGAATACCAGCCATTGATAATAAAAATCGAGATAGGGTATTTCCACGCCGTTTTTCCAGTCGCTGATTTTGGCGATGATTTTTTTGATCCTGGGTTTGGCGGCGGCAATGCTGTCGGCGCTCTGGAAGTAATCGCTGCTGTAGACAAAATCCAGCGCCTGGTTGATCACTATCCGGTCGCGGATGCCGCCGGCAGTATACCACAGCGGCAGCAGCAGCGTTCCGGCTGTAACGGCAATCAGCAGCAATTTTCGGCTGAAATTATCCTCAAGATCTTTAAAATCACAATAGATCCGCCGGGTCTGGACATAGAACAGCAGCGTCGGCGCCAGCATCAGGAAACCCATGCCGGCGGCAAGGACCGCAAACAGCGCCAGCGGCAGATACGGCAGAAAAACCAGGAAAAAATAGAGGCAGAACGGGTATAAGGCGGCCTTGGCGAAAAATAGCAGCAGATTGAGATAGCGGTTGCCGCCGAATGGAATCATCAACACCGCCCCGTTGATAATCGTTATCGCGTAAACCCGCCAGTCCTGAAAGTCAACAGGGAAGGGGATGGAGCTGTTCAGCAGCAGTCCGGACAGCGGCAGCACCAGCGCAATGACGGCGGTATAGGCGATCATCAGCGCCGGATGTTTTTCGATTTTGTGATAGATGATTTCCGCCAGGCGCAGGAGCGCCGTGAAAAAGATCACTGAAAGCACTATTATTACGACGATGATGCAGAAAAACATGACTTTGTGCAGCAGTATCGAGGTAATCATGGCGCTGGATACCCGGAACAGATAAAGCACCAGATAAATAGACCCGGTCACGGCGGCGATGACGATGACCGTGAACAGCGATTGTTTCCACATCTGCATATGCAGCGGCGTCTGCGCGAAAATAAGCAGCGGATAAAAAATACCCGGCATGAAGAAAGTGAACAGATAGCCGTAATAAGTTTCAATCGGGAAAATGAAGTTGTTGATCGTTCCCGGTACCGCCTGCGACAGCATGTACAGGCAGAATGCCAGCAGCAGAATCTGGCTCCACAGCAGAAACAGCGAGACCAGCGGCCCGGTGGATTCTTTGCGATAGCAGCGGTAAATGCTGAAGCCGGTCCAGAAAAGAATATTCAGCGAGGCGGCGCCCAGCAGCCAGATGTAGCTGGTCAACTGTTCCGGCGAGATGTCCCCGATGACCAGGCCAAGCCCGCTCAGCAGAATCGCGGTAATAATAATTTGCGGCAGCGACACCGCCAGCAGCAGCCAGTGCGGATCGGCGGCGGCGCCAAGTTCAATTTTGTGCTTGAAAAAGCTCATTTGATAAATCCTTTGTTTTATAGTTATACTGAAAAAATCAAATTTTAACGGAACAGAGAAAGCCTTTTTATCCACAAATGGCACTAATTTACACTAATAAAACAGAAGCGTTTGCGGTGAGTTTGATTTTGTGTTGCAAAATCAAACTCACAGTAAAGTTTTCATTCGTTTTCATTCGTGTAATTAGTGGACAAAGTTTTGTCTTTTATCTTTCGTTTCTTATTTGATAAAACTGCGAGCCCCGCAGTCAACTCCTAACTCCTAACTCCCGGCTTTGGTTGAATCTGCTTGTTATTATGAACGCGAAAATCAGGAATGGAATGAAAATCATTGTTCCGATAAACAAGTGGATTCCGGCATAGGGAATAATAAAATCTCCGGGCAGCAGATTTTTGAGCTGATAGCTGCACATGACGCGGCATATGTTCAAAAGGATTGCCATGACGTAGCTTGCGGCTAATACCGGCAGAATTGAAATAAACATTAATCTCAGGTTAAATGCCAGCGCCAGCAGAATCACGGCGTGAAGCGTCAGAAAAAATGAGAAGCCGGAGCATTTCTCCGTGATTCGCAGCACGACAGATGGAGTTTCCAGCACATAGACACTGTCATTTATGCTCAGCGGCCAGCCGGTGATCGCATGAGTCAGCCAGGCGGTCGGGCCGCAAAATAAAGCGCTGACGCCAGGAAGAAAATTTAAAACCAGGCATTCCGCCGCAACGATGTAAATAATCAGCACAAAAACAGGAATGACAGGTTGTTTATAATTCTTATCCATTTTTTCCCCCATCCGAAACAGGCAAACCTTTACCGGAATAAACTATAGCCTTATTTGAATTTTAAACAAATTCTGTTTCAGATACTAACCTGAATAATTCATAAACTTATGGCGAAATACTGCAATCTGCT
>JBAWXM010000442.1:0-4006 GCA_037144075.1 Lentisphaerota bacterium
CGGCAGCAAAATAACTGAATTTACAAAAAAGGAGTAAAGCAAAATGAAAAGAAGAATATTATGTTTAATGACGGCAACTGCCGCCGGAATATTACTCTGTCCTGAGTTATCCGCTCAGCAGGCAATGGGCAGAAATTATTCTGCAAACGGCCCTGCCTCGGCGCAGGTCAGAAGCAAAAACGTCAATCCGACCTCGCCGTATGAAAAAACCCAGGTGCAGGCGAATATCCTGATGAATCTGGACAGGGACACCGACCAGTTCCACTTCATCCGTGACAACAATGACCCTTACGTTGTCACCAGGACGTATGTATTGAAGAATGCAGACCCGTATGAAATCCGGCCGTTTGTCCGTAATGCCATTATGGCCAACCGCGTCAAGGAAAACAATACCACGGTTGAATGCATTAAATACAATAACGGCAAAGGCGTGCTGATTGTCTCCGCAGAAGAATACCGCTTCAAAAGCCATGACAACGGCATGAGCATTGACGAGATCGTGGAGGCGCTGGACAAACCGTCGGTGACCTCTTCGTCAGGCCAGACCACCTTCGTCTACTTCCCCAAATACTGGACTTCGCGGGATCTGGCGCGGCTGGTCAAGAACGTCGGCGCGAACATTGAAGGCGACGATGTCGAATTACAGCGCGGTATGGACCACATCGATTATGATACCGGCTTGAACTGCCTGTTCATGTATATCCCGCGTTACGGACAGAAGAACATCGAAAAGATGCTCAAGCTGTACGACACGCCGACTTATGAAGTTGAAATAAAGTACAACGTGTACGAAATCTATGCAGAAAACGACGCCAAGATCGGAGCAGATTTCCAGGCATGGAAAAATAATGCCGGCTCCGACCTGTTTTCCACCGGAGCGCGCATCCGCGATAACTGGAGCTCCACCTGGGACGGCGGGGTCAGCAAAAACGGCAGTAATAACACCGGATATGTCAATTTCAATCCGAAATGGAACACCAAGTATCTTGACTTTCTGGTATCCACCGGCAAGGGCAGCGTGGTCACTTCCGGCAATATGCTGGTCATGAGCCAGGCTACAGGAAAAATCGAATGCAAAACCAATATTTATAACTTTGAAAACGGCGATAAAATCGCGGATAAAGCAGTCATTTCCGGCTGTATGTATCCGTCCGGAGATTTCGTTGTAAGCAGCACTGATCCTACAACCGTGGCTGATGGCGCATACCGGATCGTGGCATGTGACAGTTCCGGCACGCCGGTTGACGTTTCCGCCAGTTTCAACGGAACAATAACGGTATCGAGAATCCAGAACGGGACAGTAACTTCATACTTTGTGCGCGTGTCATCGGGAGCCGGTTCGCTGGTTAAAAACGGCTCCAGCAGTTCAACCGCGCAGTGCTTCTCGTTCTCGCTGGACAAGGTAGTGACCAATGCGACTACCGGCGTGAAAGAATGGGTTGCGCAGACTGACTGGAGTAATGCGATTGACATGATAACATACAAAGACACTAAAGTTGTCACCAATCCGGCAGCGCTTGCTTACGGGTTCTCCATGTCTCTGGCTCCGGTAATTTGCGAAGAATCCAGCATGATCTCGATCAGCATGCTGAATGACAGCCTGACCGGCTGGAATTCCAACGGCACGCCACGCGTCACCCGTGACAGCACAGTCAATACCAAAGTCATGCTGAGCAATAAAGGCGGCAAATTCGTAATCGGCGGACTGGAAAAGAAGAATGTAGTCCGGAGTGTTACCGGAGTGCCTTTCCTGAAAAGCCTCCCGTTCCTGGGCTACCTATTCTCCACGGAATCCGAGTCCACCAAGAAAGCGCAGTTAGTGCTGGTTATTGAATGCAACTTGAAAGATGTTGATTCCCCGGTAAAGAGTCCGGTCAGCGAAGATCTGCTGGCGGTAAACAAAAGTACTGCCGAAGCCGGAGTTAAAAACGAATTCGGATTTGATCAGTACTATCTCGACAAAGACAAAAAATAAGCAACAAATTCAGGCGCTGAGCGCCTGAATTAAAATTATTAAAAAACGAAAGTTTTTTGGCCCGGGCCCCCCTGGGCATTTTTTTTGCCCTTATTCCGGAATGAATAATTCACTCCTGTAAATTGCCGCCGCTCCGGACAATTGTTTTTCTTCTACCGGAACTCATTTTATTTGCCTAGGATGTAATATAAGATGATTTGCATTATGCCAGCAACTAAAAAGCAGCTCATTATTTTGTACATTGTCTGTATCGATTCATAACTTCTTGATATATCTCCGAAATAACTTCCGAGTATGCCCAATAGTATAGCTATCGCAAAAAAAGAGATTACGGAGTCCCCAGTGCTGTTCAATGCTAATTTAAACAGCCTCAATTCTAGCTTTTTTCCCGTTCATTTGTTTTCATTAGTAATTTTGAATTCATGATGCCAAGTTCAACCCATTCATTGATCCGTGAGCCAATTTCAAAAGCCAAAGACTTTTGAAATTGGCTCTTTATTCTTTTTGATAAACTTACAAAAAATGCAGTCCCAGACCGCTATTTTATGATTTTCTAAATGACTTACTGCCCGGCGCCAGGAAAATAATTTGTCATTCCGATTAGTGCTGGTATATTAACCGCGTTATTTTCAAATTCAAATTATTGAGGTAAAATGATGATTATGGGAAATGAAATAAATGGCTTTGAAACCGAACTCAACAGTCTTGATTGCAAAGTACGCAAAAATGCACTTTCTGAAATTGTTGATCTGCTGCATACCGGAAAAATACATTGCAGCGACCCCACGGACGCCCACAATCTGCACTGTCACACTTTTTATTCATATAACGGCTATGGTTATTCTCCGTCATATATTGCCTGGCTGGGCTGCCGTCACGGCTGGTTTGCATCCGGGATTGTTGATTTCGACGTGCTTGACGGAGTAGACGAATTTTTAACTGCAGCCAGAAAGTTGAACGTCCGTGGAGTCTGCGGCATTGAAACCAGAGCTTTTGTCAAAGAACTGGCGGATCGGGAAATCAACTCTCCTGGAGAGCCGGGAGTAGCCTATCACATGGGTGTCGGATTCGCTTCCGGCAATGCATCAGGCGACGCTGCGGCTTTCCTCGCCGGCCTGCGTACTCAAGCAGCGGGACGGACCAGACAAATAGTGGAACTGGTAAATTCATATCTGACGCCGGTTGCCCTTGATTTTGATAAAGACGCCGGTATGCTCACTCCGAACGGCAATGTTACTGAAAGGCATGTCTGCCTGGCATATCGGGTCAAAGCCGAAGCCGCTTTTCCCGATTCCGCCGCCAGAACCGCTTTCTGGGCGGAAAAACTCGGGATTGATCACACCGAAGCTGCAAAAATCGTTGATAATCCGGTAAAACTGGAAGGACTTATCCGCTCAAAGACTATGAAGAAAGGCGGAGCTGGCTACGCCAAGCCGGACCCGGCATCTTTCCCGACTCTGGCTAAAATGAATGCGTTTGTCAAAGCATGCGGAGCATTGCCGACGATAGCCTGGCTTGACGGCACTTCAGCCGGAGAACAGGATGTTGAAACGCTGCTTGATCTGCATATTGCCAACGGCGCAGCGCTGCTCAATATCATTCCCGACCGCAACTGGAATTTTGCTGATCCGGCAGTAAGGCAGAAAAAAGTTTTTGAACTAAACCGCATCATTGCCGCCGCCGCTAAACGCGGCCTGCCGGTAATTGCCGGAACAGAAATGAACGCGCCAGGACAGAAACTGGTTGATAGTTTTGATTGCGACGCGCTGACGCCACACCTTAACGCTTTTGTCGAAGGCGCGGCCATTGCCTTTGCCCACACACTGCTGCAGCCGGAAGGCAAAGGGTATCTCAGCGACTGGTCAAAACGCTTCAAAGATATCGCCGCCAAAAATAGTTTCTATGCCGATTTTGGACGCAAAGCCAGGTGGAATAATCTTGAAGAACTATTGCAGACATGCAAAACAGTCAATGTGTAGAGCTAAAACTATCAGTTTTAATGAACAATTTTAATTGTTCACCGAGTTCTAG
>JBAWXM010000443.1:0-4001 GCA_037144075.1 Lentisphaerota bacterium
TTATCTATCACTCTTTTCTCTTAAGTCATTTATGCCTTAATCCGGAACCCGTCTGATCCATTTTTATGCTTTTAAGGCGGTTCTTGCTGGATTTTTACAGCTTCGTGCATAATATTACTATATAATTACAGTTAGTAATATCAATTCGCTGTTCATTGATAAACAGCATAAAAATATGACGGGCACGATGGCAGAACAATATTTAAATCAGAATCAGGAACTTAAACAGGAGCAGATACTGGCTCCGCAGCAGATACAGTCGCTTGAAGTACTGCTGACCCCGCTGCTGGAACTGCAGGACAAACTTAACCATGAGCTTGACCGCAACCCTGTTATCGAACAAGTAAAGACCAGCAAGGAGCCGCTTCCGGAAGACCCCATCTTCAAGGCGGGCAGCAATGAAGAGCAGATCGGGCCGGAAGGTGACGACGAAAGGGATCTCTCCGACTTGATGGAACTGGCCGATACCTGGCATGACTATCTTCCTCCGGCACACAGCGCGGCTGACTATTCCGAAGAAAATGAGGAAAAACGGGATTTCATGTTTAACTCCCTGATTAAGCAGCCGTCGCTTCAGGAACAAATGCTGGAGCAACTGTTGCTGTCCGACGCCACCCCGCAGACCGCCACCATTGCTGAAACCATCATCGGCAGCATTGACGAAAGCGGCTATCTGCGTACACCGCTGTCAGATATCGCTTCAGCGACCAATGCGAATCCGGAACAAGTCAATGAAGCGCTGAAACTGGTTCAGTCATTCGATCCGCCCGGCATCGGTGCGCGGGATCTGAAAGAATGTCTGCTGCTGCAACTGGAACGGCGGAAAAGCCAGGACAAGCGGCTTATGAAACTGATCAAATACCATCTTGAGGATATCGGCAGAAACCATCTGCCGCAAATCGCCAGAATAATGCGCATTTCCATCGAGGAACTGACCGCCCTGGTCGAGAAGATCAAAGACCTCAATCCATATCCAGGCTCGGCCGTTTCTCCGGACAATACGGTATTTGTCATACCGGAGCTTTCTGTTGAAAAAGTTAATGATGATTTTCAGATTACGCTCAATGACGAGCAAATACCGCATCTGCGGATATCCAGAATGTATATGAATCTGCTGGAAGATCCCAACACGCCCAAAGAAACCAGAGACTACATCCGCGAGAAAATAATCAGCGGTAAAATGCTGATAAGAAGTCTGGAACAGCGGCAAAGCACAATCCAGCGGATCGCGCAGGTGATTGTTGATTCGCAGCATGATTTTCTGGTAAAAGGCATTGAATATATGCGTCCGCTGACTATGCAGCAGGTCGCCGATAAATTGGGGCTTCATGAAACCACTATCAGCCGCGCAATCGCCAACAAATACATCAAGACCCCCGTCGGATTATTTGAATTCAAATTCTTTTTCAGCGGCGGCTATCAAACTGATGAAGGCGAAGTTCTATCCTCAAAAAGCATTAAAGAAAAGATCCGCGATCTGATATCAAAAGAAGACAGTGAAAAGCCGCTTTCCGACAGCAAACTTTCCTCAATGTTAAAAAAAGCCGGTCTCTCAGTCGCCAGACGCACCGTAGCCAAATACCGCGAAGAAATGGATATTCCGCCGTCAAATCTCAGGAAAGAATATAAATGAGTGAATATTCCGGCTTAATGCGCAGAACAAAAACATTTTTATCACAAACCTGGGTACTTTTTATTCTGGCGGTGTTGCTGGCATTTGCTGTCCGGACTTATGTCTGCAACCGGGAACTGGCTTCAATTAAAAGCCAGACCGGAGCGGATTTCTACCCATTTTTCGTTGAAAGTTCCATTATGTACGGATTTGCAAAAGATGTCGGCAGCGGCAAAGGCATCCCGGCCTATGACCATAGCCTGGCCGGCATGGACAAAATAAAAGTCAGCGAACAGATGCCGTTGGGAATTGAATATTTTCTAGGTTACTCCTGGCGCATCGCCAAACTCTTTTTCGGCGAGCCGTCAATGTCTGCGGCGGACAAAGTCTATGAGGATGACCCGGCCGGGGCGGCCTTTATGCGCAATACTATCCGGCTGTGGGCGTCACTGACCGCCGGATTCATTCTGCTGTGGCTTTATTTCCTGCGCTGCCCCCTGCCCTGGGCGGCTGCGGGATCATTGATCTACGCTTTCGCGCCTGCCGCCATCGCCCGGTATACCGGACAGGATATCCTGTGCGAAAATTTCGCGATGCCGTTCCTGGCTGCCGCGTTTGCATGCGGCGCATTCGCCCTGCGCAAACGTTCCATCCGGGCGCTGCTGCTGACCGGGTTCTGCATTTTTTGCGCAACCGCCTTCTGGGATATGAGCCAGTTATGTTTCCTGCTGTGGGGAGTTTATGAAATTATCCGGGTTATGTCAGGCGGCAGCACTTCCGGAAAGAGGCTTCAATTTTATCTGTTCATGTACGCGTCGCTATTGCTTTCCGCCGTGCTGGTGCCGTATAACCGTGCCCATCAGTTGATATGCTCGCCGCTGATTATGCTTATTTTTCCGACACTGTTTTCACTCTATTTCCTGCCATCGGTGAAATTATCGCGCAAACTGGCCGTGCTGCTGGTATCCGGCCTTGTCTTTTTTGGCATATGGAAACTGGCCAGTTCCGGATATGCCGAGAACTACAGCCATTTCAGCGAACTCATCAAGGCGAAAATAGCATTCTGCAACGTCAAGCCGGCCGATCCGGACAAATTGAATTTCACGGCAAGATTTCTCTGGACGCCGTCCCTGCACTCCGCATCCATGGCTCAAACCAAGATGCTTTTTCCAGCCGCGTTGTGGATTACGGGCATCGCGTTTATCGCCGGACTGTGTTTTAAGAACTCCAGAAAACGCCTGAAGACCGGTTTAAGCCGTTCGCTACTGCCATTATGGCTTACCGCGATCTACTTTCTAATTTACATTTTCATGGTGCGTTTCAGCGTTTTCTGCGGGGTTTTCGCGGCAGTGGTCCTGCCACTGATTTTCCACGATCTGTGCCGGAGCAAATCCCGGTCAAGTCTGCGGATAATATTAATCATAGCCGCGCTGCTGGCAGTTTATCTGGAAGCGGAAGCCACAATGAAACAGCGCCGGAATTATCCGAAAATTTTCCTCCGTGAAACTACCGACCTGGTAAAATGGTTCAGGCAGGCTAATATCCAGGGGCATACCGTCCTGGCTGAAATGACCCTGTCGCCGGCGTTGAAGGCTTACTGCGGGGCCAATATAGTGGTTCAACCTAAATTTGAACTGCCTGCAAGTAGAAAATTAGCCGAATACTATATCAACCTGATGTATCATGGCAGCGAACTTCAGTTCGCCGGATTCTGTGAATATTACGGTGTTGAATATGTGGTTTTCAACTGCAACTCCTCCGTTGAGCCGCTGCATCCTTATTCGTACCGGTACATTGCCGCCGCCAAGCAGATTAATGTAAAATCAACGGTCTTTTTAATGGATGCGCGTCCCAGGGAAATGCAATATTTCTATGAAATCATCCCTCCCGGTGAAGTAAATTCCCTTTCAGCCAAATACAGAGTCTTCAAATTCATTCCACCAGGCAACAAAATCAAGGCGCTGCAAACCGCCCAACTGGCATGGCAGTGCTACAAAGAGCGCAACATACCGCTGGCGGAAAAACTTGCCGAAGCCGCGTTCCTGACCGATCCGCAGTCTCAGAACATATACTTGCTTTATTACAAAATTTTTAAAAGACTCCCGCAATTCAAGCTGGAAAACTTTACCGCGGTAAAACAGTAATTTTAGAAACTGCGTTTCACTGCCGCCCGGAATGGAAACAAAAAAACTCCCGGAACTTTACAGCGCCGGGAGTTTTTTATTTGACTATACTCTGCGCGGTTGAAAATTCAACCATAGATGAATAGGATTGTGGATTGGATTTTTTCGATCCGACTGGCAGGCGATATGAATATCGCCGGAAGGAGGAGCGAAAAAATACAACCGCAAGACATTCACCGCAAAGCGGTTGCGATCTTTTGAGTTTG
>JBAWXM010000444.1:0-3995 GCA_037144075.1 Lentisphaerota bacterium
CGCACAAAATCCGCATATTCGGCAGTGGTGTATTTGCGATTCATCGCGCGGAGAATTTCATCCGTGCCGTGCTGCAGCGAAAGGTGCAGGAAACGACATATTTTAGGATTGCCGGCCATGACCGCCAGCAGTTCCATATTGTCCGGATGCGGTTCGGTGGAACTCAACCGGATACGGAATTTTCCTTCAAATCCCGTGAGCGCTTTCAGCAGGTCCGGCAGCCGCCGTCCATGATCGTTATAGGCGCAGACATTAACCCCCGCCAGCACGATCTCCTGAAATCCGGCATCAAGCTGATGTTTAAAGTCAGCAATCACCTCGTCCCAGGCGCGTGAACGCTCCCTGCCCCGGGTGTAGGGTACAATACAGTAACTGCAGAAGTTGTTGCAGCCTTCCTGGATTTTAAGAAACGCCCGGCTTTTAAACGGAAAACTGGACTCGGCATTCTCCATGAACACATCCGGCGGTTCGTTGGAACTGAATTTCAACATGCCGGACATCTGCCGCTGATCTTCAAAGAAAGTCCTGACATGATCGGCAAGTTCTTTTTTCTGCGGATTGGCCAGCACGATATCCACGGAATCCTCCGCTGCCCAGAACTCATTTTCAACTTCGGCGCTGCAGCCGGTAATGACAATGCAGGCGGACGGATTCAGCCGGCGGAATTTTCTGGCGGCCTGACGGCTTTTCTGCGAAGCGGTTCCGGTCACGGAACAGCTGTTGATGATAATCAGGTTCAGCTCGGAACCTGATTCCATTTCAACAATATTCCAGCCGTCCCGGGTCAGACGGTCGCAGACCAGCGAACTGTCCGCCTGATTCAAACGGCAGCCTATAGTGTATATTGCCGCATTACCTGAAAATGTCGTTGCCATGCGTTAAGTTCTGATCTGCCCGTTGCCGTATATCAGATACTTGTAGGTGGTAAGCTCAGGCAGCCCCATCGGGCCGCGGGCATGCAGTTTGTCCGTGCTGATGCCGATCTCCGCCCCCATGCCGAACTGCTCACCGTCGGTAAAACGGGTCGAAGCATTGTGATAAACGGTGGCGGAATCAACCCAGTCCATAAAATATTTTACATTCGCCAGGTTGGCCGTGATGATGCCGTCGCTGTGTTTCGAACCATATTTGTTAATATGTTCAACCGCCTGGACAACATCGTCAACTATTGCCACTGACAGAATCAGGTCGAGAAATTCCGCGTAGAAGTCCTCTTCCGTGGCTTCCACGGCATCTGGTGCCATCGCGATAAATCTTGAATCGCCGCGCAGCTCCACGCCTGACTTTTTCATGGATTTGAGAAACCTGGGCACGAATTTATCCGCAACTGATCTGTTGATCAGCAGCGTTTCCAGGGCGTTGCATGTGCCGGGACGCTGACATTTGGCATTTTCCACCACTTTTACCGCCATGCCAATATCACATCCGTCATCCACATATAAATGGCAGACGCCTTTGTAATGTTTGATGACAGGAATAGTGGACTGCTCAACCACCGCCCGGATCAGGCTTTCGCCGCCGCGCGGAATGATCAGGTCAATATATTTGTCCATTTTCAGCAGTATTCCCACCGCCTGGCGGTCAGTCCATGGCACGAGTTGAACTGCGCCGTCCGGCATTCCGGCCAGTACCGCGGCGCGGTTCAGGCAGTGCGCCAGCACGCTGTTCGAGTGGAAAGCTTCCGAACCGCCGCGCAGAATCACCGCGTTGCCGGCTTTCAAACAGAGCCCGGCGGCGTCAACCGTGACATTGGGCCGCGACTCATAAACGATGCCAATGACTCCGATCGGAACCGATACTTTTTCAATTTTCAAACCGTTCGGACGGACCGTAGTGGACAAATTGATCCCGACCGGGTCTTCCAGTCCGGCGACATAACGCAGGCCGTCAGCCATGGACTTGATCCGGTCAGCATTGAGTTTCAGGCGGTCAAGCATCGCACCGGAAAGACCGTTTTTGCGTCCGGCTTCCATATCTTTTTCATTGGCTTTACTGATCTCGCTCTCAGAAGCTTCCAGTTCATCGGCCATCCGGTTCAGACAGTTATTCTTCGCCGCCGTACCCGCCACTGCCAGAAATCTGGATGCCTGCAAAGCCTTTTCGCCCATCTGCATCAATACCGAGCGCATCTCATTAAGATTTTTTTCCATAATGTATTCACCTTTTTTTATAATTTTCAAGCCTGATGTTTCCCGCCTCCGGATGACTTGCCCGCCTTTTGAACCACAGAGACACAGAGGCACAGAGAAAACATTATTTCCGGTTTAAATCCGGATTCATTCTGTCTCCTGCCTCCTGACTTCCAGCTTCATTTAAAGTACCATAAAATACGTTGAGTTTCAAACGCAATCAACAAATCATTCCGCAGGATAGTATTTTCCATTTTCAAAAGCGCCTGCGACGCGGTATATTAATATCCCTCAATTTATAAAATATCCAGTTCTACCGGAGCAGCATTGCTCACTGTATTCAAGCAACGAAAACACGAAAACTCATGTTTTGACCCAGATTTCTCCATGTTTGACCCAGATTTCTCCGAGCCGAGGTTGCGGCTGTAAGCGGCGAAAAGCGGAAAGTGGTCATATCCCCATCCGCCGGAGGGCGGTGATTCCAGTTCCAGAGGACTGAAATACTGGAGAATATCAGTAAACATGACTGCTGTTGCGGAAGATGCGCATTTGGACATTGTGTCGCCGTGCCGCTTCGGTGATGCGGCGGTAATATTTCAGCAGGGTTTGTTCGGCAAACGCTATCCGGTCGGTTTCGGCTTCCGGATTGAGCCCTGCTTTGTGCATATCAGCGATACACCATTTGCAACAGCATTAGACTTGCCTGATGATGTCCAGAAAGATGCAGGCGGTTTCCGGAAACATCTCAGCAGCTTCACTGACGCAATTGGCGAGGTAATCAAGATATGGCGAATTCAAGCACATTTTATGGAAGCCGGGGTTGAACGGACTGACCGCCCAGCCCGCATCACTGCCGTCGGCAGTGATTTCGCGCCACTCCGGGTGACATTCTGAGGCAACATTATTGAGTCCGGCGGTAAATTATATTGGAACATTGATATCAATCTCTATGCAGGCGTCAATCCGGGTGCGTAACAGATTAAAATTCAAGTACGGGTGTATCCTGCCCATCCCGTCGGGTGATAGCTCCAGCCATGATGAGAGAGAGAAAAACAGGTAATCGAGTTAACCAGGCTTCCAGCAGCTGCTCATGCCATTGCTTTTTATCGAATTTCGCGCCGATACCACCGATATGTTCAGAGGGGTGAAAGTCCAGATGAATCTGGTAAAAACGCAACTCTTCCATCATAATTTCCTTTTTAAAACTTCACTTACGATCTTCCAGTAGTTCTCTTACGCCCTGTAAATGCATAGTCGCACTGGCAACATAACCTGGCAATTGAGTCTTATTGCCAATTATCCATTCGCAGATTCCGCGTTCGCGAAAATCAATAACAATGGCAACAACCGTCTGCCTTGCCAAGTTCTTGTCAGTCAAAGCTAATGTGTGAGCAAACCAGCCGGTTGGCGTCGCCCAATAGGCCCCGTTCTGGTAAGTATTGCTGGGGCATCCTTTTTCCCAGCACATTCCTCCCGGCAAATGACGAATCTGCCCTTTCTGACAGATTTCCTGATAATTATTTTTGAAATATTGCGAAATACGTTGTGCCTGTTCCGGCGATGCTACTCCAAGCCAGACAGCAAATACAGACCCCCAGATATCCGGTTGGCGACATTGGATCGTTGCGGCCATATAGAGTCCGGTATCGGCATCCCATAAAATTTTATTAATATTATTTTGGCATGCTTCAAATAATGGTTAGAGATAGTTGACACTTTTTGAGATTCCCCCTTTGAGAGCCGCAGGCTCGAATCATATCAATCCTTATATGTTTCGTTCCTACGGAACTCCAAATTTTTATTATCATTATTCACCGGACTAAAGTCCGGTGCTACAATATGTATCGCTCCGCCGGAGCTTGTTTT
>JBAWXM010000445.1:0-3993 GCA_037144075.1 Lentisphaerota bacterium
GTCCGAAAGACGGCCTGCCGGTAATCCTCCCCGACCTGCCCGACGCGGAATATTAGATTTACCGCCGCGCAATAAGGATAATATCGCAGGCGAATAATGGAAAATGCCATGTTGTTTTTACTCACTGACCAGCTATATTAAGCGCGAAATATGAAAACTTACATTTAAGGAAATCGTCATGTTGAACGAGCTTAAGATTACCAGTGTGCAGAATCCTTCGGTCAAGCATGTTTGCAAATTGCGGGAGCGGCGCGACCGGGAACAGGAACAGGTGACGCTGCTGGAAGGGTATCGCGAGCTTACCCGGGGACTCGAATACGGGATGGATATCATGGAATGTTTTTACTGTCCGGAAATGTTTCTGGGTGAAAACGAATTTCCGCTGCTGGAAAGAATGTCCGCCGCAGGGGCGAAAGTGTCGGAGGTTACCACTCATGTGCTGGAGAAAATGGCTTACCGGGACCGACCGGAAGGCCTGATTGCCATTGCCCGGATGAAAAAACATTCGCTGGCGGATTTGAAGGTTGTTCCAAACGGGTTGTATCTGGTGGCGGAAGCGGTGGAGAAACCTGGCAATCTCGGGTCGATACTGCGTTCGGCGGACGCCGCCGGAGTTGACGGCCTGATCATCTGCAATAAATGCACCGATATTTATAATCCGAACGTCATTCGCGCCAGCACCGGGGCGCTGTTCTGCGTTCCGCTGGCCGAAGCCACCACCGAAGAGACTGTCGCCTGGCTCAAACAGCATAACATCAAATCACTGGCGGCCACGCCACACACTGATAAGATCTATACCGATATTGACATGACGCAGGGCATTGCCATTGTCGTCGGCACCGAACAGCACGGACTGACCGACCAGTGGCTGAAAGCCGCCGATATCAATATCCGCATTCCGATGCTGGGCAAAATAGATTCGCTGAATGTGGCCACCGCCGCCACCATCCTGCTTTACGAAGCCGCACGGCAGCGCAACTGGAAATAGTTAACCACAAACACAAAAGCACAGAGAATTTCCTGGCATTAAACAGCCGGCCAGAAATGGTTTCGCTGTCTCCCGCTGGATGATTGTCCTCCGCGAAAACTGTTTCCAACCGTTCGCGATCACGAGGACAAATCCATGAAAACCGGAAAATCCGGTTATGACTGAGCATAAACCTCAAAAAACTGAAAAGCCATTCTCAAAAAGTTGTGCCTTTGTGTCTTAAAAAGCGCAATTCGGCGCGGTATCGAATTCTTTAATGTAAAGGCGTTTGGCAGTGTTGTTGACATCGCTCCAGAAATCATCATCCATCGGCATATTCTTTGCGTAAATACTGATGAAGCGCAGGACATCGCGTTTGCTCAGCCCGATATCCATGGCTGAAAACCAGATTCCGGCAATATCTTTTACGATCCAGCGGCGTGGGGTTTTGCTTCGGAGTTGAGCGCGGTGGAGGTCAATCAGATATGCTTTGAGATTATCCGGGGTCAATTTTTCCGGTCCGCCGGTAATATCCAGCAGAAAGTGGCAGATATAAAAATCGCGGTGGTTGAGTCCGCTGGCGTGCATTTTACTGCTGACCAGAGCCAATTTCCTTATCAGCGCGTGTTTCAGACGCTGAACAGGCGGATTTTTCTTCCAGTCTCTGCAGAAATCCTCCAGGCTTACAGTATTGGTCAGTTCATCGGTAATGATAAATGAATCCTGATTTGCCGGATTTATGCCGCGAGAGCCGAAGGCGCACGGCGTCATGGTGTCAATACCCAGTTCTTGCAACTTGATGAGCGCCGTGTATTCATTACCTGCTCCGGTAATGGTGGACTTAAACTGAATAAGATTTTTCAGTATCTCCATCCAGCCGACGCCATGATGAATTTTGGCAAAAAAACTTTTGCCGTTCATCTCGAAGCGGAAAGTGCGGCGAGATTTTACTGCGCGGAAAACCCTCCCTTCCAGTTTTTCAACTTCTTGAAACGGGTCTCTGCCAGCCCAGGCTTTTTGAAAATCATCTCTCAAATAGAGCATTTATTACTCGCTTATAATCGCAATGCGCTTTATTTAGTTGTCTTTCCGCCGTCTTTGTCCATTTTTTTCCGGAATGCCACGCACTGCTGGTGTCCCATCTTGCCTGAAACGATTATTTCATATAGTGGCTTAAGTTCTTCCGGCAAATCATTTTCATAGTATCTTTTTCTGGTTATGTAAATTGTGCTATCAGGCATTGTCAGCATTTTATCGCAGCCTGATATGACATAACGCGGTTCTATTGGAGAATAGACTTTTTTATCTTCCGGACATGCGCGCAGGATTGCTGCAAATATGGCGCTCTTTAAACCTGCAGACGCTTTCTGAGTATCTTTTTCAGGGGCAGGTTTATAGTAAGGAAAGAAATACTGGCCGATAAATCTTTTTTCAACTGGAATATTGATCAGATACTTCAATTCATCGCCATCCGGACCGAGTTTGAAAAAGCAGGCCTGCGCCTTGTCCTGCCGTACAGTTTCAACATTGGCAATGAATTCCCTGGCGCTTTGATAAGACTCGTCTATCGGTTCCAGAATCAGGATTTTAATTACGGCAAGGGTGGATGCGGCAATTGCGACAAGCGTGAAATCGCGCTGTTCTGTTTTTAAACTCTTTAAAAAAGCGACGATACTGACGGCAAAAAGCAGAAACAGAATTGCCGGCAGAACAATCGGGAATTCTGTTTTCTGGCCGATTACTTTCAGTACAATGACGAGAATTATCAGTCCGGCCAGCGCCAGCAGCGGAAAAATCCGGCAGGCGGCGAAAAAGAATTTTCTGATTTTCGCGAACAGCTCCAGCTTGTCGAAATTCATAAAAATCCAGGCGCCTGCCAGCGCCATCGCCGGAATTACTGAAACGATATAACGCAAATGCTTAGTCCCCGGTATGCTCATGACAAACAGCACAATCAATATCCAGGCGGCAATGCTTCTTAAAAAGTAAATCCGGTCATTGTCTTCTGCTGACGGCTTTTTTATCAATTTTCTGAAGTAGACAATAATTACCAGCAATCCCAGCGGGAAAGCCAGGGAATATGATGCCATTCCGTTGGTAAAGAAATACCATATTGGTTTGCCAGTTTCAAACCGGCTGGTGATCTGGTCTGTTAGAAACGCTTCCAGCAATTCCCTGCCGCCCTGCTGGATGCACAGCAGCAGCAGACTGGCCATGCATAATACCGCTAGCAATCCGGAAACTAAACCACACAAAACACACATTTTCCACTTGCGGTTGACCAGATAATAACTGAAAACGACAATCGACGGTATCACGATTCCCAGCGGACCGCGGAAAGCAAAGCCGAAAACCATGCACAACGGCACCAGCAGCAGCCGCTTCCAGCCTTTGTCCTGATCGGCGGTGTAAATCAGATAGAAAGACAGAATGGTGGCGGCGGCGACAAACATGTCCAGCGACGGCGCACGGGCAATGGACAGAAATTCAAATGACAGCAGGCAGAGCAGAACGGCATAGCCGCCAAGCCATTTTGAAATGCGCGCGCCAAGCAGATAGGTCATTATCAGGATAAACACCGCCATCAGCGCGCTCGGCAGTGTGGCGGTAAGCATATTTATGGCATAGCCGCAAAATGAAGCCAGATACATCATCAGAATATGGCTGGAAGGGTAGTCGGTATAAGGCTTGTCATAGAGCGTGGGAAAAATGCCGGCGCCGTATTGTTTCATTTCACCGATAAACAGCGCAAAACGGCAGTTGATCCGGGTAAACTCGGCGGAATAAAGCCCGCCTAGAAAAATAATCATTCCCAGTGTAGATATAATTACCAGCGCTTTCTTGTTGCTCAAATTTCTCTCCTGCTTAAATACTTTCAGCCATATATTTTTAATTATTGATTGCATTGACTGAAAAATATAGCATTGCAGATGATATTTTCAATTATACTCTGCACAGCTGAAAATTTAAAATAGATTGCGAATATTTTGAGAATTGGTTCGTATTCTGAGAGGCTGCCGATACCG
>JBAWXM010000446.1:0-3957 GCA_037144075.1 Lentisphaerota bacterium
AAATGCAGATGTAATTTCATTCGGAATTGCTGTGATGTTAGGAAATTGCGACTCGTTTTAGTTTGGAACACTTGCGTTTTGAACTTTGAGATGATAATTTTGACATAGATACCGTCCTTTCGGGCTACCAGCCCGGGTTTGTTTAAAGAACGGTATCTTTTTTATTGTCAAAACGCCAGCAAAATTATTGTTATTTTGTATTTCTCGCCGCAACTGCGGCTCAGTTCAAGAAAATGACGGAGTAGTACAGAGGAAAGACAGAGACAGAGGAGTCAGCGGATGCAGGTGGTTACGCTGCCTGCATCCGCACCTGTTTTATCTCCGCGACCACAGTAGTGGTTAAAAGACTGTCCAAAATGAAGGGAAAGGGTGTCCAGAATGCGTGCGCCCCCATCAGTCCCATCCCAAAACACGGCACGGTCAGAAACGCCGGAGATAAAAAAAATTAGTTTTTTTTAGTTTCTCTTATGTTGACAAGATTAAGAAATGCTAAATTAGATACTTTGAAACAATAATATTGAACAATGGCTATGAAAACTTATAAACTGGACGACAACAACACTGAAGATATTGCCATGGCCTGCACGAAGCAGCTTCTCAAGCCGGGAACAGTGCTGGTCGTGCCGACGGAAACAGTCTACGGACTGGTCTGCCGCTGGGATGACGCTGCCGGAATTGAAAAAATCTATCAGTTGAAAGAGCGCGACCGCGGCAAGCCGCTGGCCATGTTTGCCGACGGAACAGCCATGCTTGAGGCTCGTGGCGTGATTTTGAACCGCGCCGCCGCGCTGCTGACGGAAAATTTCTGCCCCGGTCCGGTTACGATCATAACATCCGGCCTGCATGGCCATAAAACCGGTTTCCGGATTCCGGATCACCCGTTTATTCTGTTGCTGCTCAAGCACATCAAGTTTCCGCTGGCTTCGACCAGTGCCAATCTGTCCGGCACGGCAAATGCCCTCAATGTTGAGGATGCGGTAAAAGATTTGAACGGAACTCCTGACATAATCGTTGACGCCGGAGCCATTCCGCCTGACAGGCAAGCCTCGACAGTCATTGATGTATCCGGGAATGAAGTGCGCATAATCCGGCAGGGACCGGTATCGGAATTGGAAATCAGGCATGTATTAAAAAGATAACCCGGAAAACTCCGGGAAGAAAAAAAATCAGGAGCCGGGAGACAGGAGACGGGATGACACTGGAAGCCAATACTCAATATCCAATAACCCGTCCCGCAGAGCGGGATCCCGCAAGGCGGGAGAATTTCCAATATCCAACAGGGAACAGCCGGGAGACAGGAGACAGTATAATACGGGATATAGAAGCCAGAATGGAACCGGTCTTAATGGATGTTTATACTCCGTCATAACCGGGATTTACGGATTCAGAATTTAGTTCCAGCTGAGCGACGTAGTCAGCGTCTGACGCCCTAATATTCAGTATACAGTTCAAGATTCATTATAAAACGTTAAAAACTATAGAACCATGAGATTAAAACTCAAACTAAGGAGACATTGTTATGCCGTTAATTGACATGCCGCTGGAAAAACTTCGTTCCTACAAAGGCAGCAGCCCGTGTCCCAAAGACATTGACAAATTCTGGGACAGCTCGATTGCGGAAATGAAAGGCATTGACCCGGAAGTGGAACTGCTTCCATCCGATTTTCAGGCCCCCTACGCCGAATGTTTCGACATGTATTTCACCGGTGTCGGCGGCGCCAGGGTTTTCGCCAAACTGCTCCGTCCGAAGCCGCTCAGGAAAAAACATCCGGCAATTGTCATGTTCCACGGTTACAGCGGCAATTCCGGCGACTGGTGCGACAAGCTGCCGTATGTGGCCGCCGGATTCACCGTAGCCGCGCTGGACTGCCGCGGTCAGGCCGGAAATTCCGAAGACGTTGGCGGAGTTATCGGCAACACCTTTAAAGGACAAATTATCCGCGGACTTGATTCCGGCCCGGAAAAGATGCTTTTCCGCCAGATATATCTGGACTGCGCCCAGCTTGCCGGACTGGTAATGCAACTGCCGGAAGTGGACGCGACAAGAGTTGCGGCAATGGGCGGGTCACAGGGCGGCGGACTTACGCTGGCCTGCGCTTCGCTGGAACCCCGCATCTGCCGCGCCGCGCCGGTGTTCCCGTTTCTGTGCGATTACAAACGCATCTGGGACATGGATCTGGATGTCAACGCCTATGCCGAACTACGGGAATATTTCCGCTGGTTCGACCCGACCCATTCCCGCGAGGATGAAGTTTTCCGCCGTCTGGGTTATATTGACGTGCAGAACATCACCAGGCGGATCCGCGGTAAAATCATGATGGTCACCGGTCTGATGGACAATGTCTGTCCGCCGTCAAGCCAGTTTGCGGCATATAATAAAATAACCTCGCCGAAAGACGTGGTTATTTACCCTGATTTCGGACATGAAGGACTGCCCGGCAACAACGACCGGATCTTCAAATTCATGATGGAAATGCTGAAATAAAGTCCGCGGACTGATAGAATTTCCGCGGCGGCTGAACCGCCGCGGTTTTTTTATGCCTTTTTAACATGATATATGGCGAAAATGATTATCATCAGAATTATGACAAAGATTATCGCGATCAATATCAGCAGGTTCAGCTTCTTCAATGACTTTTTGTTATATTCGGTGATTTTCGGCGGCACTGTTCTAACCCTTGGCGGCGGCCTGTTTGCCGCCGCAGTTCCCGTGCCGGATTTTATGTTTTGAGCCGTTGCTTGAACTGCTTCAGGTTTATCGTCGGTGACAGCGTCCATCTTCACGGTAACATTTGAATCCATGGACAGCGTCACATCGGTGGTACAGGCGGCGTCATCCGCGGCTTTATTGTTCAGCGATGCGGATTTTCCTTTAAGAGAAATCACATCATCGGCACGGGACGTCAAGGACTTTGATTTTTTAGTATTCGCGAACAGTCCAAGAGTTTTTCTGCCCGGCATCCGTCCTGACAGCACCGCGTCAATATCGTCGAGAACGTAATCCCAGCTTGACTGACGGTCATTAGGATCCTTCGCCATCATCAACTGAATCAGCGCGGAACACTCTTTTGACAGCGCAGTGTTTATTTTTTCCGGCGGGGTCAACGGGGTTCTGACGTGCATCTGCAAAACTTTCCCGGCTGTATCGGACTGGAAAGGAGGCCGCCCGGTCACCATGTGGTATAGCGAGGCACCAAGGGAATAAAGGTCTGTTCTGAAGTCAATATTTCTTTCCGCCTTGGCCTGTTCCGGGCTGATATAGTCCGGTGTCCCCATAATTATGTTCACGGAGGTTTCTTCCGGGTTGTCCTTCAAGCTCTTGGAGATCCCCATATCCATCAGCCGGGCAAAACCTTTGCGGTCCAGCATGAAATTCCCCGGCTTGACGTCCCGGTGCAGCATTTTGTGCTCATCCCAGGCATATTTCAACGCGAACGCGATATCCCGGGTAATTTTCAGCGCTTCGCGCTCAGTCAGCTTCGTGTCCAGTTTCAGCTTGGTGGAGACTTCCATACCATCAATATACGAGGTCGCCAGATAATAATAATTGCCCACCTGGCCTGCTGAATAAGCCGTGATAATATTCGGATGGCTCAGTTGTCCGGCCATGGCGGCTTCAGCCAGAAAACGGTCGACAAAGCGTTTGTTCTCGGAAAATTTAGGCAGCAGTATTTTCAGCGCCACCAGACGGCGCATGGAATTCTGGGTTGCCAGCCAGACTTCACCCATTCCTCCGCTGCCTAGTTTGCTGCGGAGCACAAAGTCCCCGATTTCCAGCCCTTCCTCAAGTCCCGGAATCGGGATTGTGATCTCTTTGAAGCAAGCGCCGCACTGCAAGGTCTGGCCGGCGGTATCGGACTGCGCGGATACTTCCGCCCCGCATTCCGGACAATTAAAAATTATTTCAAAATCCATATTAATTCCTTCCAAACTGGCTCGCAACTGCTATTATGATAG
>JBAWXM010000447.1:0-3953 GCA_037144075.1 Lentisphaerota bacterium
TTTTATTGCTTCTTATTTAAAAATATTGCGACTCAACTTTTTGAAATAATGATTTCTCTCTCTCCGTCAACGATATGCGGAACCGATATGCGAATACCCCGATATGGTTTCCCTTACTCGCCATCGGCGGCCCGCCGGGCGTGATCCAACGGCGAGGCGTTGGTCGCCGGAACGGCGAAATCAAGCCGCTGCGGAGAGCGGCGTTACCGGGGGCATTCACACTTCATGCGCTTCAGAAGTATCCTGTACATCCTGTACATCCTGTCTATCCCTGTTAAGGAGGCTGGAAAAATACAACCGCAAGAAATTCACCGCAAAGCGGTTACGATCTTTTGAGTTTGGATTCGCACTCTTTGAGGCCTTCGATACCCCGGTATCGGCAGCTTCTCAGAATACGAACCAATTCTCAAAATCTTCGCAATCTATAGTTGAATTGTCAACCGTGCAGAGTATAACGAATGAGCAGCGTGATAAGCGGCCGGAAGAACGGCAACCCTTTGCCATGTATTAATCTTCTTCGTTGCTTCAGCCTTTACGTATGTTTAATACGCTCAGGCTTTGCGTCTCGAACCTTAACACCTGTATTCCCGCCCAATGCTCAGGTTGTTTTTCTAGCCTCCTAAATCACATGGATGTCGGCATGGGTCAGCTGGGAACTTGCCGGGGTGTATTCGTGGAGTTCGATTCTTACGCCGTTTGGATCGGTGAGCCATGCCTGCCAGCTCCGGTCGCTGCCGAGCTGCTTGTCTGTGATTTCATATCCGGCCTTTTTTACGCGGGCGGAAATTTCATCAATGGAGTCAACTTCCAGGCATAAATGCTTGATGGCGGACGATTTGCCGTCCCGCGTTTGATCTGTAAGAAATACCTCAATAAAACTGTCCGCTCCAACTGCCAGATAGAACCCTGTAACCGTGCCGTCGCGCAGGAAATTGAATGCTTTTTTCAGTCCGAGCGCGTTGGTATAAAAACGTTCCGTAGCTGCCAAATCTTTGCTGACCAGGCATAAATGAGCGATCCGTTTAACCATTTATATTTCTCCTTAAGGTGATGCTGATTGCAGTAATAATAATCCTGACTTTGGATTTTTCAAGCCGGAATAAAATAAATACCGAGTTTGCCGGATTAGCACTTGAGCACTTTATAACTTTACATAGCCGGCTGCGTGATGGCGGCGATGAAATGATGCTGGAGCGGGATTTCAGAGGCCAAAAATTCCTGCTCAAAATATTCCGCCACGGCTTTATCGGTACGCAGCGGCAGAATGGCTTCAAACCCTGCAAGCACCCCGGTTTTGAGCAGCCATTCCAGCGGATGCAGCGGATCGCCCGGTTTGATGTCAATTCTGCCTTCTTCCATCCATACCGTCTTGAACGAATTTCTGTTCAGCAGCTTTTCCAGCGCATCCCGGTTTTTGGGGTATTGCGGCAATACTGCCCTGGCGACTTTGTCCGGATAGCGGTACATGCATTTCTGAAAGGCATATAGCGCCGGAGCCATTGCATCCGCCATGCTGATGATGAAGGCGAAAGACCCCTGATTTTTCAGGACTCTGCGGCATTCGGCAATTTCCCGCGGCAGGTTTGGTGATCCGCCGAGCGACCAGGCGGCGATTACTCCGCAGGCGCTTTCCGCCGCCCGTCCGGACAGGAAGTGCAGATTATCGGCATGGATGAAGAATGCGTCCGGACATTTTCGCGCGGCCCGGGTTATCATGCCGAACGAGATGTCCACGCCGTTGATGCGGTGTTCAGGGAAACGCCGGGCGAGAGCGATGACCGTGTATCCGGTTCCGCAACCCAGATCATATATTTCACCCGGCGGCAGTTGCGGCAGGGCTTGCAGCAGTTGATCGGTGACAGGTTTTAAAATGCCGAGCCATTCGCTGTCATAGGTGCTGGCGGCGGTGTCATAATTGCGCGCCAGATCATCTTTCCGGAGCATGCGGTTCGTGAGAACCAGTCCGGCAAGTCTGACGTTAAGTTTTGCCACTGAGATGTATTTATCAATATCCATAAGAACGCAAAATCCTCTATTTCACTGATTATATAATAAAAATCTAATGAATGCAATAGAAAAAGGTTGCAAATGATGCAAATTATTCGCTTTTTTCGCAAAATCATGATGCCTGGCGGGCTTTAAGGCAGACTTTGACAGCAATCTCAAAAAACATGGAATCTGGGCGCTGGACTCTGGACGCTAAACCTAAAACCTAAAACCTGAAAAAAAGGTGTCAATTTTAAAAATGTATTAAGATATAGAAGTCTAAAACAAAGATATTTGAAATCAAAATATATGCTTGAAAAAACGGCATAAGAGTATATATTACAAGGCATTAATTTTTAAAACATTAAATAATGGAGATATTCCGATGTTCAGCGCTTCTGATCTAAAAAAGGGCTTGAAGGTTCAAGTTGACGGCGAGCCGTGGGCCATTACAGAGTTCGAATTCTGCAAACCCGGCAAAGGCACCTCGCTCTACCGCTGCAAATTGAAAAACATGATCACCGGCAGCACCATTGACCGGACTTACCGGCCGACGGATAAACTTGACAAGCCTGATCTTGAAGAAAAAGAGATGTACTATTCTTATGCGGAAAGCGATTTTTACGTGTTCAGCGATGCTGAAACTTTTGAAGAAATGCATGTCAGCGCCAAGATGCTTGGCCGCGATGCGAATTTCCTGATTGAGAACAGTCTGTGCAAGATGCTGCTGTTTAACGGTCTGCCGATTGAAATTACGCTGCCGACTTTCATTGAAAAAGTAATTGCGGACACTGAGCCGGGCGCCCGCGGCGATACCGCGACCAATGTGCTGAAGTCAGCCAAGATTGACAACGGTTATGAGATTCAGGTGCCGTTGTTCATCAATACCGGGGACCTTGTCAGGATTGACACCAGGACCGGACTGTATGCAGAACGTGTCTCCAAAGCCTGATTGCATTTATCAGCTTGAACAGATCAAAGCCCGGCTGCTATTGCGCGCCGGGCTTATTTCTTCTATCCGCCAGTACTTCGACGCCAATGGTTTCGCTGAAGTTGAAACTCCCCTTATGATCAAGGCGCCGGCGCCGGAGGAGTTTATTGAAGCTCCGCAGGCAGGGGAGATGTTTCTCCGCACCAGTCCGGAACTGCAAATGAAGCTGATGCTGGCTGGCGGTTTTGAAAAAATATACCAGATTGGAGCGTGTTTCCGGGAGGGGGAGTTCGGCCGGAAGCACCGGCCTGAATTTACCATGCTGGAATGGTATCATTCCGGCGCGGATTATAATGATCTTCTCGATTTTACCGCCGGCATGCTGCGCCATCTGGCGGTATTTGCCGCCGGAGCCTCTGCTATTTCATATCAAGGGCATGTGATTGACTTCTCCGTCGAACCGGAAATTATTACGGTGAGGGATGCGTTTAGCCGTTTCGCCGGTACAACCCCGGAAGCCGCCATGGATGCTGATCAGTTTGACGAATTAATGGTTACAAAAATTGAACCGATGCTGGGGCAGGGGCGTCCGACATTTCTGAAAGATTATCCGGCCGCCAGATCGGCGCTGGCCAGGCTTAAGCAGGACGACCATACCGTGGCGGAGCGCTGGGAGCTGTATCTGTCCGGAATCGAGATCGCGAATGCTTACAGTGAGCTGATAGACCCCGCTGAACAGGCCGAAAGATTCAAAGAAGCCGCCGCCGCCCGTAATCGCGGCGGCTACCGTCCATATCCGCCGCCGGTTGAATTTCTTCAAGCCATTAATGCCGGCATGCCGGAATCGTCAGGCTGCGCCATCGGTATTGACCGGCTGATCATGATTTTCACCGGCGCCGATGATATATCCCAGGTAAAAATGCCGCTAATCTGAGAATTTTCATTTTCGCCAGTTGACAGATTTGTGCTCTGACTGTATAGTGTATAGTATTACTTTGTAATACTGGAGAGTTTGATGATAAATTTAACGACAATC
>JBAWXM010000448.1:0-3944 GCA_037144075.1 Lentisphaerota bacterium
AGCATAACTGTTTATTTTGGTTGCGGCTATGCTGCGCTAAACCTCGATGTCATAAATATTTCCGGGACAGGCGGCAAGTCTGCATTTGTGCATCAGAGGACTATTGTATTATCGGAAATATTGTTTTATATTATAGAGAATATTTTGAGATTACATCTTTACATAATTTAGGGAACGCACATGAGAAAAGACTTTCGCGAAATAGCATTGGCTGCGCCGGACCTGAAAGGCAGAGAGGAAGAATATGTAGTCCAGGCAGTCCGCAGCACCTGGATAAGTTCGACCGGCGAATTCATCAATCGCTTTGAAAAAGATTTTTCCGTCATGGCCGGAACCTCCCAGACAGTGGCTGTGTGCAACGGCACGGTGGCGCTGCATCTGGCGCTGCTGGCGCTGGACGTGCGCCCCGGCGACGAAGTGCTGGTGCCTTCCCTGACTTACATCGCGACCGCCAATGCGGTGCGTTACGTCGGCGCTGAGCCGGTGTTTGTTGATGTTGACCCTGAAACCTGGTGCATTGATCCGAAACTGCTTGAAGCCGGCATCACCCGCCGGACCAAGGGGATTATTGCGGTTGACCTTTACGGACATCCCGCCGACATGGATGCAATCAACCATATTGCCAACGTTCACGGATTGTGGGTGGTTGAAGACGCGGCGGAAGCCCATACCGCATTGTACAAAAACCGTCCCACCGGCAGCCTTGCCAAAATCGGGGCATTTTCATTTTTCGGCAATAAAATTTTCACCTGCGGCGAAGGCGGCGCGCTGACGCTTAATGATCCGGGATTAACATTGCGCATCCGCACTCTGCGCGGGCAGGGCATGGATCCTGACCGGCGGTACTTTTTCCCGGTGACCGGCTATAATTTCCGGCTGACCAATGTGGCCTGCGCCATTCTTTGCGCACAAATCGAGCGCAAAGATGAAATTCTGGCAAGAAGAAGGAAAGTTTTTGCCGGTTACCGCGCCAGACTGAACAATATTCCCGGAATCGGTTTCCAGCCGGTCGCATCCTGGGCGGTTCCGGCGCCGTGGCTTTTCTGCGTGACTGTTGATCATGCCCAGTACGGGCATTCGCGCGATAAACTGATGGCTTATCTGAAAGAAAACGGCGTTGATTCCCGTCCGTTTTTCATTCCGCTGCATACGCTGCCGCCGTTCCGGCAGGAATCAATGCAGCGCAGGGAAACGCTGCCGTTGACTGAACGTATTTCAGCTGCCGGATTCAATCTGCCCACTCATGCGGACCTGACTGAATCCGACCTTGATTACATTTGTTCAATTATCCGGGAATTTGCTTCCTGAACTGCTTGAATGGCGAATAGTGAATGGTGAGTTGCATGTTGCAAGTTACTAAAATTTATATATAAACATAATTTAAATTACGGTTCAATAGATTATGCGGATAGCCTGGTTTCATTCACATCTTCTGCATGTTAACAGCGGCGGCACCAGATTTGTGCTGGATTACACCGAAGCACTCCAGCGCAGTCACGGGCACCAGATAACACTGTTCTGCGATATCGCGTCCAGCGAAGCCGTGACTCAGGTTGAACAGGCCGGCATGAAACTGGTGCAGCTTGATCGGGAGTCCACCAATTCTCCGGCCTACTGGCTGACTCTGCCTGGCAGGATCATCCGGAAAAGAACTGAACTGGAAAAGGTTATGGCTGATTATGACTTCATCATCAACAGCATGTTTCCGATGAACTGGCTGGTTTGCGATTTTAAACTGCCTAAAATCCAGATATGCTACGAGCCGTTCGCATTTTTCTACGACAAGGGTTTCCTGCAGAACTTTAAGCTGCATCACCGTTTATTTTTCCGGGCAATGAAACTGCTGTATGCCGGAGCGGACAAGGCCGCCGTGGAAAAAATGGACCAGGTGATCACCGTCAATAAAACCAATATTCCCAAACTATTTGAGGAATACGGGATTACCGCCAGGCCGGTTTATGCCGGAATCGATACTGAAATGTACAAGCGTGCCGGAGAGCAGGAGATTGAAGAACTCCGCAAAAAGCATCCTGGATTTCCGCTGCTGTTTCACAGTACCGACCTGACCGGAATTAAAGGTTCGTATCCGCTGCTTGATGTCATTGCGGAACTGCGCAGCACTTGTCCGGAAGTCAAGCTGCTGTTCACCGTTTATGTAAACGATCCGGTCGGCACGGAAAAATTTCTCAAGCGCATTTCTGAACTGAACTTGCGCAAAAATGTCGAATTTCTAGGCTGTCTGCCCAAGGATAAGCTTCCGCTTTATTACAGCTCCGTGGATTTTGTCTGCCAGCCCAGCATTAACCAGCCCGCCAACTGGCCGCTGAAAGAATCGCTGCTGTGCGGAACCCCGATTATCGCCGGCGTCGAAAGCGAAGAAGTCAGAGACTTCATTAACGGCTGCAGGATTGAGGTTAGGAACACGAATGCCGCCGTGGTAAAACTACTCAGTCTGATCCAGCGCCGCAGCGAATTAAATCTGGATGAAAGCATTGCCGAACTGCTCAGAGATTATTCACGCAAATCCTGCGTGTCTTTACTTGACCGGATTATCAAGGACATTTATGAAAATTATAAAAATAGATGATTCAGGACTCGGACTGCTGCGGGAGTTCATTGCGCTGATCGGCGCTTCAGGTTCCAGTTTCAGATACTTTAATTCCCGCCCCCCAGAAGTTGTCCGCAATCATGTAGTCACGCTACTTGGTCTGAATGACGCCGGAACTCCGGTTTGCTACGGGCATCTGGACCGCGAGGCGGATACGGTATGGCTCGGGATATGTGTTGCCGAAGGCCATACCAGCCAGGGGCTGGGCGGCCAAATGATGACCGCGCTGCTTGAAGCCGGCGACAATGCCGGGGTTAAAGAAATAAAACTCAGTGTTGACAACAACAACCTTTCCGGCATCCGTTTATATGAGAAAAACGGTTTTCAGTTAATTTCCCGCAACGATACCATCTCTTTCTACCTCAGAACCAGACCGGCAAAATGATTTATTTCAGACTGATGGTATAAGTATATTCAACATTTTTGCCGAAAGGTAATATAAATTCACTGGAGAGCATTTCCACTGTGTAGGCGTTGACTGATTTCCAGATCAGATATCCGGCGGTGAATTCAGTCGCCGCGTCAAAGACCAATGTTTCTTTCAGCGAGTCGGCGGCAGCTTCGGCAATGACCGGTCCCTGACTCCACGGTTCTGGTTTAACAACGCCTTTAAGGAAGCTTAAATCTGAATTTTTTTCTGACAGCAGCAGAATACTGCCCATATAGCCCGGCATCACATTTTTTTTACCTGACGGGGACCCGTATTTGATGGTTGCAATATTGGATAATGTTTTCAGACCGGCCAGAGTTCCGCCCAGACGCGGGTAGTTTTTTATCTTGAATCCGAATTGCATGGTTGTCCGGCGGGGACTCCGGTTGGTGAATTTCAAGGTCGTCTTAATGGTCCTGCCGCCATCGCACAAGATGACAGCCTTACCTATCTCCAGTCCTTCAAGCGGGTTAGTTTCAGAATTGGCCCCTTCATAGCCTGGAACGGCATAGTTGAATTGTGCGAACGGATTACCGCCCTCGCTGATTCCGATATTTTTCAGTTCAAACGGAAATGGAGAGCTGCGCTGTTTCGGGTCATAAAAAGACAATTGACCGAGCATTCCGCGACTTTGATGGAAGAGGTAATCCTTTGCGGCATTATCTGTATTTTTCCAGCCGGTAATATCGGCGCCTTTTACCGGGTCAATATATATTTTAAATTTATCCATCTGTAATTTCAGTTTTGGAGTATTGTCTTTTCCCGGCAATACCGACCAGGAAACGGCTGCGTTGTTTCGCGTAATGCTCTCGAATTTATTCATCGCTGCCAGTTGTTCTTTAGCGGCAGTTAATTTTGTCTCCAATTCATGCTGCGGGATAATTTGCGACGCAGTGGTTTTAGCCC
>JBAWXM010000449.1:0-3883 GCA_037144075.1 Lentisphaerota bacterium
TATGTTTCAGTCGTATCAAATGCTCCGGTTTACGGAGACTGATTTACGCAATGAACATACGCTCAACCGGCATGGCCGTCTGGTATATTCTTCAAACTGGTATCCTAAAAAATACTCCACCTGCGGTTTGTTCACGGCAGAAAACATTCATCTGGCTTTAGCATATTTTCAATGCGGGTTGAAAGAGAACGGCCTTGAGATACTGGATGCGATTACCGATGCTTATTTCATGGGTAAAAATCCCGGGATGGCAGCTCACGTCCTGTCTGCCCACGGAGTATCTGACGGCGGGGACCTGGATTTCTCCGATGTCTCAAGCATGTATCTGCGTCTGATTGTCGAAGGGCTTTACGGCATCAGGTTCCATCTGGTGGACGGCGTAATTGAGATTGCGCCCGGCTTTCCGTCGAGCTGGACGCAGGCGGATATAAATTTGAAGGATATTGAACTAAATTATCACCGGGAAGGCTGTCAGGAAAATATTACTGTACATTGTGAAAAGAATGCCTGTAAACGGATAAAATTGCCGATGCGTTCTACTGTGATTGAAAATGTTTTACTGAATGACGCGCCAGTAGATTATACGCTGGAAGCTGCGGTTAATAACTGTTATCTGATCGTGGAAACGGCAATCACTGGCGTTATCAAATTACAGATTACTCATGGCAAAAATACGGTTCCAACTATTGAGTGTCCGGCTGTAGTTTTTACAAGTGACGAACTGGCGGTCAAAATATCTAAAGGTGAAATAATTGTCTGCCGGGATACTTCCGGGTCGCTTGAAAAAATTTATCTCTCTCATCGCAGGCTGTCTGCAAAAGTAAAAGCCGAATCCGGCAGCCATACGGTATTTATTCGAGTTAAAGATGAGCAGTATGAAGCATGGCTGGCTGCCGATTTTATGGTGGAGAATAAAGCCGTTCAAGAAAGACTGATTACTGTTGGAAAAAGCGCGGCGGACAAATTTGAGCCGCTGGATATTGCTCCGTATTTCAATTGCTCTCTAACGGCAATCCACACGCTCGAATACAGAATACCGCGCCCGGCGGGATATTCAATCGGAATGCGTTTAAACGGCAGATATGCCTGGGACTGGAATCAGAGCGGCCATAACGCGGTACAAGTAGATGATACTGCTCTCAGGCTGGGGAAGGGTATGTTTTATTCTCCTTCCGGCATCGGCTTCGCGACTCCGGCGGACGGTTTGAATGTTGCCTGCGCATCTATATGGGATAATTTCCCGACTGTCCTGGAAATCCAGTTGACAGGACAAGCTGCTGAATTGGCGTTGTTTTTCATCGGGGTTACCAATCCAATGCAGAGCCGGGTGGAGAATGCCCGTTTTACCGTTACCTATGCTGACGGTTTAACGCAGTCAATTAGTCTGGTTAATCCGGAGAGTTTCGACGACTGGCTTAACGCGGCGCTGCAAACACAAAACGAAACGGTGTATTTCAGTGATTATAATCATGGCATGGTCCAAAGAATTAATCTCGATCCGCAAAAGGAACTGAGTAAAATATCAATCGAAGCTATAGCCAACGAAGTAATTATCGGCCTCATGGGGATAAGTATACGAAAATAACAAGAATGGTACTTGTCCAAAATCAACGCAAAGGAATGTTTAATCAATGAAGATGCACTGGATTGACTGGTCGATAGTTGTTTTTCTGCTGGGAACGCTGCTGATAATTACACTTTATGCAAAAAAATACATGCGAAGCGTGGCTGATTTTCTAGCGGCGAACCGGTTGGCCGGCCGTTACATGCTGACCGTTGCCAGCGGTATCGGCGGGGCGATTTCGATCATCGCTGTCTGGGAAATGATGTACAACTCCGGTTTGCCGACACAGTGGTGGGGGATGATTGGAATGCCGATCGGACTTATCCTCGGCATTTCCGGCTTTATCATCTACCGCTTCCGGCAGACTAGGGCAATGACGCTGGCGCAATTTTTTGAAATGCGCTACAGCCGCCAGTTCCGGTATTTCGCCGGGTTTCTCTGCTGGGTTTCAGGAGTGTTCAACTACGGCATCTTTCCGCTCATTACCGGTCGTGTCATTATCTATTTTTTCGGACTGCCTGAGCATTTTCATCTCGGCACCTTCGATATGCCGACTTTGCCGCTGGTTATGGCCGGGTATCTGAGCATTGCGCTGTTCACTGCCTGTACCGGCGGCCAGATCAGCATCATGATTACCGATTTTTATCAGGGTATTCTGATGATGCTGATTTTTCTGATCCTCATGTGTTTTCTGATGTTCAAGTTTGAATGGAACGACATTATTGCCGGACTGCTGATTGCCCCGGAGGGCAAGTCCATGCTCAATCCGTTCAAAACCGGAGAAGTGCATGATTTCAGCATCTGGTTTTTCCTGATCGGGGTTTTCAGCATGATCTACAACGCCAGATCATGGCAGGGGAATTCCGGATTCAATGCCGCGGCCAAGACTCCGCACGAAGCGCAGATGGCCGGGATTATCGGAGCATGGCGCGGTCTTGCGACCGGGCTGTGCATGTTATTAATTCCGCTGGCTGCTTATGCGGTATTACATCTGCCGAAATTCGCTGTAATGGCCGCGCCGATTCACGCGCAGATTGCGGCGATTGCCGACCCGCAGATACAGAAACAAATGATTGTTCCGTTGTTTCTGGCTAATGTCCTGCCGGTCGGGATTATGGGGTTGTTTGCCGCAGTCATCATAACTTGCTCCATCGGTTGCGATAACAGTTATCTGCATTCCTGGGGAACGATTTTCGTGCAGGACGTGCTGATGCCGATCCGCAATAAACCGCTTGAGCCAAAGCGTCATCTGCTCTGGTTACGGGTATCTATTTTCGGCGTTGCGTTATTTGGATTCGTCTTCAGTTTATTGTTCCCGTTGAAAGATTTCATTTTCATGTTTTTTGCCCTGACCGGCGCGATTTATCTCGGCGGTGCCGGGGCGGTGATTATCGGGGGATTGTACTGGAAACGCGGTACGACCGAAGCGGCCTGGACGGCATTGATCCTTGGCACGATAATGGCATTCGGCGGCATGCTGATTCAGAGTTACTGGGCGACGATGATGGCCCCGGTTCTGCTGAAGTTCTGGCCGGACTGGCAGTGGGTTATTGCCCATAAGGTAAAATTCCCCCTTGACGGGCAGGAGATTTATTTTTACGCCATGCTGGCCGCCTCTTTGAGCTACGTTCTGGTATCACTGCTCGGCCCTCGGCGCGTGTTTGACATGGACAAGATGCTGCATTGCGGCAAATATGCCGTCAAGGATGACACGGTCGAGGCCAAAGACGCACTTAAAGTTAAACGCAAAACTTTCGGCGAACTTATTGGCGTGTCTAAAGAATTTTCCCGGTTTGAACGGTTTCTGTTCTGGGCGACATTCTGGTGGACTATGGTCTGGTGGGGAATATTCGTTATCGGTACAGTAATCAACCTGTTTTACAAAGTTTCTGATACCGCCTGGTCATGGTTCTGGTGGTTCAAACTCTGGTGGTTCAGTCTGATTCTCGGAACCGTCTGTACTGCCTGGATTTTCTGCGGCGGGGTGCGCGACGCCTTCCGGCTGTTCCGCGACCTTAAAGCCGAAAGAATCGACAATACCGATGACGGCACAGTGAAAAAAGACTAAGCAGTGTTCAAGCGCTGCGGTAATCTGTTTTACTCAAGCATCGGGTGGTCAAACTGCTTTTTCAGTGTTTTCGTTGCTTGAATATCAGCAATAATATGCCGCTCCGCTGAAGCTGAAAACGGAGAATGAATCCGGTTTAAAGTCATGGTTTTGGGCAGAAAAACAGATATACTCTGCGCGGTTGAAAATTCAACTTTAGATGAATAGGATTGTGGATTGGATTTTTTCGATCCGACTGACAGGCGATATGA
>JBAWXM010000450.1:0-3878 GCA_037144075.1 Lentisphaerota bacterium
TCAATATATTTATTTAAGGCTGTTTTTATCCCGCCATTGGAATTGTTTTATTCGCTCACCTGCGGTATTTTGTACATAATCACTGTGTTGCCTGAATTTCTGGTCATCATTCTGACTCCCAGTCTTTGGGCTTGTCCGCCTATGCAACGCAGTCCCCGTAGTAATTATTTCTGCTCTTTCATCCATTCCGCCCATTTCTGTTTATCCACGCCGAAATCCTCGCCGGTGATTTCCTTGAGGTATCCGGCCGCAGCGGAGTTCAGTTCGCGGTCTTTGGTTTCCAGTGAATTTATCAGGAACGGGACGGCAGGTTTTTCAAATCTGGCCATTGCTTTAAGGCTGGCCAGCGCGGCGGAAGCGCTGTTTGCTTTGCTGCGGTTGAAAATTTCCTCCAGCGCGGGAATGGCGGCGGCATCGCCGGCGCGGCTGAGCGCTCTGGCCAGTTCCGTCTGGACGCGCGCGCTTTCCTCCACCCTGGCCAGGGCGATTAAATCCGGGACGGCTTTTTGATCCTGAAGCTCGCCCAGGATGTAAACCGCCTGTTCGCGGATCAGCGATTCCGGATCGTGCAGCAGAGCGCGAATATATGCCAGATCCGGCTGCTGTTTCGAAGCAAGCAGCACGATTGAGCGGGCGGCCACCCGGCGCACATCATTTTCCCTGTCCGTCAGACACCTGACCAGTTCCGGCGTCGCGCCGCCTTCGCCGAGCTGACCGAGGTCGTATGCGGCGGCGGCCCTTTCGCCGGCGTCAAGCGACTGAAGTTTCTTCAACATGGCCTGCAGCGGAGTGTCCGCTTTCTGCCGTCCGGAATCCGGCGTATCGTTAATCAGGTCCATCATAACTTTGTTCCGCTCGGCCTCTTTTAGCTTGATGTCCCCGATTTTAGCGTAGGCCCTGCCGGCGGCTTCTTTTATTCCGTAAAAGCTCAACAACTGATTGGGCTCCCGGATTTTAGTCAATGCCTTGGCGGCGGCCTGGGCTACCTCGCGGTTCTCATCCGCATAGAGAGCGAGAATATTTTTCATTCCCGGATTGATCAGCGAAACTCGCTCGCTCAATATTTCTATCGCGGCAATCCGCAACGGTGAGGCAAGTTTACGATTTTCGGCAATGCTTAGCAGCGTTGGCGTCACACTGGCGCCGACGAAAAACTTCAACGCTTTCACGGCCGCGATTCTGACGAAAACTGGAGCCGTGATGTCCGCGGCGATATCCGCCACTCTGCCGGAATATTCCTGGATGCCGGTTTTCTTCACACTTTCAATAATTCCGGCGGCGGCAACCGCGGCCGCTTTGTTTGTATCCGTGGTCGCGGGGTTAACCGCTATCGCCAGCAAAGCTGGAATGGCTTTTTCATCGCTGAATTTAACTGAAGCCGCGATGGCGGCGGTGGCGGCTTCAGGACTTCCCGAATAGCATTTGCGGAATAAATTGAAAGCGGTCTCCCGCTGTTCAACTTTTTTAATCTTCTGCTGATCCAGGCGGACAGTAAGATCCTTTACCGCGCCAATCTGACGTACCGGATCGCCGCTTTTTATTGCGTCATCGGCCACTTCCAGATACGACGGCCCGCCGAAAATCAGCCATCCGCCAATGATTGCGGCGACTACCAGCGGTGACGCCAGGATAATTCCGAGAACTGCAGGCTTCCGCCGGATTTTGCGCCAGACGCGCATATAGGATGGAATCGGCCGCGCAGAAACCGGATCCCCTTTGAGATAGGACTGCAGATCGGCCCGGAGGTCAATGATATTCTGATATCTGCGGCCAGGGTCTTTTTCGAGACATTTCAGAATAATATTTTCCATATCATGCGGCACTGCGCCGGGAGCGATCGTGTGTGGACGGACTGGTTCGGTATTGACGACCAGACTGATAGTTTCAAACGCGGTCTCGCCGTGGAACGGTTTTTTCCCGGTCAGGCCTTCATACAGGATCACCCCCATGCTGTAAATATCGCAGCGGCTGTCAATCGAGTGCGTCTGCCCCTGCGCCTGTTCCGGACTCATGTAAGCGGGGGATCCGAAAACCGCTCCGGTAATTGACTGGATGGACATGCTGGAAGTATCCTTGGCCAGCCCGAAGTCCATCAGCACCACGCGCCCGGTGTGATTTTCCAGCATGATGTTTGCCGGCTTCAAATCGCGGTGAATGATTCCCCGGTCATGCGCCGCCTGCAGTGCGGAGCACACCGCGGCCATGTGCTGGATAAACACCTTTTCCGGCATTTTATGAGTAGATTGAAAAATATCATGAAAAGAGTTGCCGTCAATAAAATCCATGGTGAAATAAAATTGACCCTCAAGTTCGCCCATTTCGTGCACCGCGATGATATTCGGGTGCTTAAGATTGGCGGCGGCTCTGGCTTCGAGCAGAAAGCGCTTAATGGCGGTTTCAGTGGCGCCCTCTCCCTGAATCATCAGCTTCAAAGCCAGTTCCCGCTTCAGATGCGGATCGTAAATCTTGTAAACAATACCCATGCCGCCGCGGGCAATTTCATTAAGTATCTGGTATTTACCGAAAATTGAATCTTTACCGCCAATGCTTTTGCTGTTTTTCGCGGCGGCGTGTCTGCCAAGTTCTTCAATGGAAGTATCACTCAAAACCACGGTTTTATCCTGGCCCGATGCCGTTCCGCCGGATTGCTGCATATTTTGCGCAGATTTCTTCCGGTCGCCTGCCAGCCCGATGGTTTTGTCCGGCGAGCTTGCATGGCGGCCAGGCGGAGTAACAGGATCATCAAAAATCTGACGGATTACGGGCATCGGCAATCCGCATGACGGGCAGAACACCGGATTTCTCAACGAAACGGCAATCGGATCGCTTTCCATATCACAGGCGTCGCAGCAGAATACAAGTTGTCCAGGGGCCTGAATCATGCCGCCGCACTCGCACTCCGGCATGTTGCCGGGGTCAATGGCGTCGGCGTCATATTCCCGGCGGCATTTCTCACATTTCAATTTAAATACATCGCTCATCAAATTTATTCCAGAAGTTATTACAAAATACCGATTAACATATTACTCCCGACTAGACCGTTTTTCTAATATACGAAGGGAGAAAGCCGGAAGAAAATTAATATATACTCTGCGTCCTCAGTCTGAGTTCTTCCACTTTCATTCCGTCTCCTGGCTGCCCGCATTTTACATTTTGGACAGTCCTGTGCAAAACCGGCTTAACCACAAAGGCATCCCGCAGTCTCATAACCCGAGAGTTAGCAAGACACAAAGAAATCGGACATCTTGGACATGCTGGACACTGCTGCGCAGAACCATTAAAACCGTTTTTCTCACGAAGACTCGGAGGCGCTAAGGTTTTTAACTATTCACCAGTCACCAGTCACATTCTTACACATTCTGGACACCTTCCACCCTTCCCGCATTCGCGGGAGACACTGCTGTGCAGAACGCTTCCAGTGTAGAGCTCTCGCTCTGCGAGAGGTGTTTCGATCCTTCCGTCCGGCACGGACGTCGCTACAACAAATCATTTTGGACACCATGAATAGTTCTAAAATTCTAAAGTTATTGAATCCAGTCTTTTAGTCTCAAGACTTTAGAACTCCAGCAATTTAGAATTTCCCCTTTCATTCCGAGACTTTAGATAGTCGTTGAGCATAACGCTTTTAGATTTTCAAACAACTTTTTGGATCCCGCAGTTGCGGGAGACACGATTGTACAGAACTTGTCCGGTGTAGCGCTCTCGCTCCGCGAGAGGTATTCAGCTCCCCCGTCCGACACGGACGGCGCTACAAAACAACATTTTGGACATTTTGGACAGTCTCCGAGCATACTGTTTTTCATTTCCTATCCGTCCAGTCCGCTTTGCCCATGCGGCCAGCATAACTACACGGGCAGCCGCCCGCTATGCGATGATCG
>JBAWXM010000451.1:0-3875 GCA_037144075.1 Lentisphaerota bacterium
GTTGCTCTCCACCGTCCAGTCGAAAGCTGTTCTTTAATATACATATCCATCAACTTCCCGATGGTATTGGAGGGCGACTGTTGTTCTGTAGGCGCATGAGGTGGGTGTTGGGTTATGGTTTGAGTGTTGGATTCGCTGACTGTAACCCAGCCGTCAGGATTATTGCCTTGCCCATTTTGAACGGCTGGTATAGTGACTGGCGAAGGCTCTTGGTGCTTTGATAGGTCTGGGTTTTCTACTTTGACTAAGGAAACACTATCAAAACTATTGCTGTAGTTTCCGTTAAGACGTGCGATAGCAATATCTGCGGCAGGAATAACCTTCTTAAAAAATGCTCTTGCCACCGCAACAGCTTCAGGGGAATTTTGCTTCAGAGAAATATTTTTCTCCTGAGAAAGCCAAACCATAAAAGAATATGCCAGTGTGTCATCAAATACAGTTAATCCATTTTTGTATTTATTCTGCATGTCTTGGAGCAGAACGATTTGATTGGCAACGTCTTGTTCAGTCCAATTTGCCTGTGGCAAGGTAAAAAGACTGAAGCCATCTTCATTTGTTTCAAGCTTACGACTTAGAAATTCGTCTGCCAGACTTAGAAATTGACGCTCATTAAACATTCCTTCAATAGCCTTTTTAAAAAGGGTTTTCATGCAATCATGCATTAAATTAGCAAGCTTTCGGGCTTTAAGCAAATCGTTAGTCCGCAAAGATTTCTTGATTTCCCGGATTTTGAATCTGCGTTTAAGTTCTTTGGGTAACATAACCCTGAAATAATAAACCCCTTCTCGTTTTACTAAATAACGGCAGTCCACAGAACACCTCCCCGCTGTGATACGTAAAACGTACCAAAACGTACCAGAAACGTACCAAACAGCGATTTTTCTGGGTACTAAATCGGGGGTATTTGAGGCTAAAATGAAAATGGGGTGGATGACGGGACTCGAACCCGCGACCTTCTGGGCCACAACCAGACGCTCTAACCAACTGAGCTACAACCACCATGAAACAGACCGCGCGTGCGGGAATCAAAAAAAATGGCTGCCCCGCAAGGATTCGAACCTCGACAAAATGATCCAGAATCACTTGTGCTACCGTTACACCACGGGGCAGACTGACTAAACAAGGCGTATACTATAGAACAAATAAAATAAATGTCAAGAAAAAATCCGCCTTTTTTTGAGGCTGGATGTCTATCCGTAGAATAGTTGCGCAGTGGCATCATGCAATAAATACCGAATCGCAATCTTTAAGCAAGTAACGGCAAGAGCAATTTTAAGAGTTAATTGGGAGCGGTGACGGAAAGCCGATATGAATATCGGCGAACGGTGACGGTTTCAAATAAACTCCAAAGGATCTTGCTGCGAATCGGCTGCGTTCCCGCCATGCCGGATACGCACTGTCGAGTTCAGTCACTACCCCGGCAGCGCCAGTCTTCCCGGCAAAGACGGTATCCGCAATCTTTACTAGCGTTTATACCACTCGCCATCACAATATACTCGAGATCGTGATTATTGCGGATGCCGGCTTGGACCGGATGAATTCGGCGCTACATGGCGTAGCAATGCTATTCGTCCGGTACGAACCGGAGCCGAAAGAACAAGACCAGCATGGCGGCAATGATATTTCGAGTCGTTTTGGCTCCTAAATCCTTGTCCGATATCCATATCCCCTTCGGCTTTAATAACCAAAACATGCTCAAAATCTTGATTGTCCCGGGTATATTTTTGATAGCGCATTGGTATAGGATTGCAATTCGGCATAAAACCCGGCTGATATACAGGATGGACAGGATAAATCGGCATGGTTCTGAATAAGGATTTTAGTGAGATACGGGAAATGGAGCAGAAAACAAAAGCGGCGCAGGGGCGCCGCTATCCAAAGTCAGGCCAAAGCGCCTGACAAACGTACAAGTTCATACCGCTGGAGCGTTGCCGCTCCATTCAGTAAAACACTTGATTACTTATATTTCGGCATCATATCGCCGTGGGCTTTGATCAACTCATCGCACATCTTCCGGATATCGTCGAGCGGAAGCTCGGCGGATGTATGCGGATCGAGCATTGCCGCATGGTAAATGTGTTCTTTCTTCAGCGTTGCTGCAGCTTCAATTGTCAGCAGATGCACGTTGATGTTAGTACGGTTCAGTGCCGCGCACTGTTCCGGAAGACGTCCGACATAACAGCCCTGAATGCCGTTGCTGTCAACCAGGCAGGGTATTTCCACCACTGCTTCCGCGGGCAGATTCGGAATCAGGCCGTTGTTAATAACATTCCCGCCGATCTGTGCCGGGATATTGGTCATGATCGCGTTCATGATGATCGAACCGTATTCATGGCTTTTTTCATGTGACAGCTTCGGATTGTCAACGATCTCCTTGCTGCGTTTCTTCCAGCCTTCGATCTGGCTGATACAGCGGCGCGGATATTCATCCAGCGGAATATTGAATTCTTCAATCAGACCGGGATACTGTTTTTTGATCCAGTATGGCATATATTCGGCGTTGTGTTCGCTGGATTCAGTAACGTAAAAACCGAAGTTCTGCATGATGGCGAGGCGGACCATATTGCCGCTCTTCTGGGCTCCGGGCTTGCGCCATTCCGCCAGTTTCTTTTTAGCCTGGGATTTAATTGCCGGATAGAGATCTTTGCCGTCCTGAGTAATCTCCAGCAGCCAGCCCATGTGATTGATGCCGGCGATCTTATTGCGGATGGTCTTCATGTCGTATTTCATATCGAGGGCGCCCAGCAGGCTCTCGGAACATACCTGCACCGAGTGGCAGAGACCGACGGTCTTAACGCCGGAGTGACGGAGCATCGCACCGGTCAGGGCGCTCATCGGGTTGGTGTAGTTAAGGAACCACGCATCCGGACAGACCTGTTCCATGTCGCGGGCGAAATCCCACATCACCGGAATCGTGCGTAATGCGCGAAAAATGCCGCCTATGCCGAGGGTGTCGGCAATCGTCTGGCGCAGACCGTATTTCTTCGGGATTTCAAAGTCAATGATTGTTGAAGGATCATAGCCGCCGACCTGAATCGCGTTAACCACGAAATCCGCGTCGCGCAGCGCTTCCTTGCGCTTGCTGACTCCGGGATGCGCGGTAACTTTGGCCCGGCCCTTGTTAATATTGGTGTTCAGCACTTCGATCATGCGCCTGGATTCGGCAAGACGTCCTCCGTCGATGTCATACAGCGCAATGTGGGCATCTCTTAACGAATCCGTACACAGACAGTCGCCCAGTACATTCTTGGCAAAAACCGTGCTGCCAGCTCCCATAAAAGTAATCTTCGGCATAAATATCTCCTTTTTAATATAGATTTATGTAAAAATCATGCATTAACAGATCATTGAATATAACCTCATTACTGTGAAATTTAAATGCGAATAATTTGCTAATAATGGTAATTTTATGCTATTCTTTAGAAACAGGGCGACAGGAGGCGGAATTCAGAATAAGTCAGAAAGGCGATGCCGCAGTCAAGCAATGAATTCTGACGCCCGCCTCCCGGCTTCTGGTTTTTCCCATTTGTTTTTTTACGCAGAGGAACTATTTTTATGCAACAGCAAGGAGGGTTTATGGTTGAGAATAAACCGGTTTCACAGTCCGTTATAGACCAGATCAGCAATCAGCTTGAACCGGGCGAGGTTATCCGCTGGCTGGATAATCCCGGCGCGGCAATGCTCAACCCCGCGCAATTTAGAAAGACATTGATTCTTTGCACTTCCGCGCAAACCATATTCGTCGCAATTTTTGCGCTTATGATGATAAAATATCACCCCGCCAATCCTGTTCCGTGGATACTGCTGCTGGTAATGCTGCCGGCCATTATAACATCAATTCCAATCTGGCGCGTATTATTGCCGGCAATTATCGC
>JBAWXM010000452.1:0-3865 GCA_037144075.1 Lentisphaerota bacterium
CCGGCAACCCAGGAAGTTTACAAAGTGCATTGTGAGATAGACAAACGAACCTGCGCTGAAACCTGGATGAATCCGGATCCGGCGGCGGAAGGGATAAGAGTGTTCAAACCGCTGCCGATAAGTACCAGTCCGCTGATACTGACAGATTTATCAATAATTGAATTTTGTGGATGAGCAATATGACGTTTTTCGAATATAGAAAACCCCTATAATCAAATCTGGATAACGCCAGTTGATTTTTGACCGTATGCCAGATTAAATGCCTTACATCAATTTGTGCTTATAACGGGCAATAATGTGGTCCTGGAGTTCCGGCTCGATCAACTTGAACAGTTGGGAATATCCGGCTACTCGTACAGGAATATTGCCGAAATGTTCAGGATCATCTTTGGCTTTCTGCAATTGTTCGGCTGAAACCACATTCCATTGGAGCTGCCCGATACCCATTTGCACACTGGATTTAACCAGTTGCATCAGCATTTCCGCACCATTGGCATTCTCAATAAACGATGGATGCAGATCAATGATTGCAGCAGAACCGGCCGCCGCCTTGTGATGTGGCATCTGTGCCAGACTGCGAAACAGCGAAGTCACACCATTGAGATCGCGTCCCTGATGAGCCGAGAGAGAGTAGGCCAGCGGTTCTCCGGCCAGCCGTCCATCCGGCAGCGCTCCGACTTTCTTTCCGAAATGAATGTTTATCTTGAAGGTGAACAGGTGGACGAATATCCGGTTGTCCGGCGTACTCCAGGAGTCCATCTTGTCAATGAAATAGTTGCAAAGTTCGGCAGCCAGATGGTCGGGGCCATCTTCTCCATTGCCGTATTTCGGGGCACCCTTCAACAACTTCTGGCGGAGCGCGTCATGTCCATGGAAGTTGTCTTTTATGGCACGGAGCAATTCGATATGGTTTATGGAACTGTCGCCGTAGACGAATTTCTCCATTGCCGCCAGCGCATCGGCCGTATCCGGTACTCCCATCAGGCAGATTGAATGGTAGTTATAAACCGCACCGCCATTGGTGATGTCGCGACCCCGCCTTATGCAGTCGTCGGTCAGCAGCGACCATCCAGGCAGCGCACCAAAGGCACGCTGGGCGGATTCTCCCCGACGGCAGTGGTAGATCATCCTGGAGGCAAAATAATCAATCTGACGGAACAATGCTTGCTTCAAATCGGTAAAGGTTTTGAGTTCCGCCAGCTCTCCGGTAATGGGACCTAGCTGTTTGCCGCTGGCAGGATCGATACCATTGTACAATGTCAGTTCAAGGCACTTGGCCAGATTAAACCAGCCGGAAACGGCATGAGGATTGGCTTTGCCCGGAATAGTCAGTTCAACACAGCCGATCGGCGAATAGGTTCGGGCGTCCGGCAGGGATATTCCACGGTCCGTCAACGCTTTGATAAAACAGTCATCGTTGAAGAAGAACGGGATACCACCTCCCTGTATTACCAGTTTGGTGCAAGCCAGTAGAAATTCGTCGGGCGTGTTCCTATCGATGCGTACGGACAGATCGCGCAGTTCGCCGAATGCCGCTGTGGCATCGAGGATAATATAACTCATATCACTGACGGCGCTGCTGCCGTCGACATTGACCCCGCCAAGCGTAATTGCCTGAACATCATAGTCCAAATATAGTTTGGCCGCCAGCTCTGCCATTAAATCGACCGCTTGACCACGGGTGACTTTGCCATCGGCGAGGTCTTTTTGGTAATACGGTTCTAAAATACGATCAAGCAACCCAAGCGAATTTGCGTTAATCCCATCCTCTGCGCAGGTGATAAGATGAGCGAACCAGAGGCTCTGCACCGCTTCGCGAAACGAGGAGGCGCCGTGTTCCGGGACACGGCGGCAGATCGCGCCCATATTTTGCAGGCGTTTCCGGTCTTCAATATCTTCCGTTTTTTCGGCCATTTGTTCCGCCAGTGCGGCATAACGGCAGCCCAGCGTGATCCCGGCATCACAGATACTTAGTGCGCCGCGTAAAAAATTTTCCCGTTCAGGATAATCCGGGGCGGTGATCGGATGTGCCTGTAATTCAACTTCTATCTCTTTTTTCAGGCCGCCGTAGCCCAATCTGATCAGTTTTGCATAATCGCGGATTGAGTGGTTCTCTGTCCAGCCTCTACCCCAGTAAACCTCATCAGACGGAGTAGTACCCCAACTGCCTGCCCCAACCGAGTTTTCCGGAATGATTTCGCCCGGAACGGCGGCAGAGTTGTGATGATGGAAATCATCAACGGCTTTTTTGATGTCAGCAAATTTATCTCCAAAGCCAATCCGGCAGAGTTCTTCGCGCCTGGCTGATTCATCCTGCATGGAGCTCATACCATAAACGATCCAGCAGCCGGGATTTAGGTGTTCGCCCGCCAGTGTCCAGTTCGGATAAATTGCCAGTTGAACGAGCTTAGCCAGTTCATGAATAGAGGCTGCCCGCACTTGCAACAGCGAACGTTGCGGCTGCACTGCATGGTAAATAGCGACATCACGCAGCATCGGATTAAGCCCGGGAATAAAAGAGCCGTTACGGGCTTTGACATCGTCTCCTATCAATGAAAGTTTCTTGTTCTGCATTATCTCTCTTTTTTTTGTTGTTATAATAATATTATAGCAACAAAAGGTCAGACTGTCTTTGGCGCGGAGTATAAAGTTTTATCTATTCGTACAAATTATGACTAGAGCGGAAGCTGGCGGGGGAAATGCCGGTGATATTTTTAAAAATTCGGCTGAAATGGTGTACATCGGCAAAACCGCAACGGACAGCGATATCTTTTACAGGAGTATCACTGTAGAGCAGTTCGGAGGTTGCAAGTTCAACGCGGTGACGGTTAAGGTATTTCTGCGGCGTCATACCGGTGTTCTGGCGAAAAATACGACAAAACAATGCCCGGCAGACCCCCGCTGCCCCGGCCAGTTCATCCAGCGTCGGATGCGCTTCGGGGTTGGCGTGAATATATTTCATGGCTTTGTCTATGGCCTGTTGATGATTCAGCAGCGTGACTGGTTTCTGTATGGAACTGGGGTTTGCGTAAAGCAGTGAAATAATTTCCAGCAGTAGCCCTTTACGCTGGAGAAACGCGGAAATACCCTGACGTCCGGCGGCATCCAGCAGTTGGAAGAACGTTTGTTCATAGGCCGTAAAATTGTTTAGTTGCTGGTATGTAGCCAAGTCTGCAGGTAGCACTTCTTTAAATTTTGCATCATCTGACGGACAAGGAAATAGACATTGCGATACAGCAGTCTCATGGAGGTCGAAATGAAGGTTCAGCATCCGCACAACCGCCCCTTCCGCCAGCCGGAAATGGTACCCGTGACCAGGCCTGACCAGAAATACCGTCCTGGGAGTAATCGTATAAGTCCGGCCGTCAAGATCGTATTCGCCGGCGCCAGTGAGAAAGTAATGCAGGGCATGGTCGCCGATCAACTCTTTATTGTATACTCGCTGGTACATCGGCTGGATACGGAAATCATGTGCCAGACGGAGATAAGGCGACCATGCCAGCAGCTTGCCGCCGATAGCCGGACTGCGAAACAGATCCGGAATAGTAGTTTGAGACATGTCAGCACCTCCTGGTTATTGACAACGACTTAATTTAGCATGAAAAAACTGATGTTCATTCGAAGTTTTACAGATTCTGCCACTTATTATTTTTCGGTATCAAACTTTGTGCCAGGCAGAACAAAAATCCGGTTGATATATATGTTTTGCAATGTATATTCACTGTTTTTAATGGGCTTAGTCTTTATTATGTTTATTCCATGGGGATAATAGTGTTTCGGAATTTATTAGCGGAAACCCAACAGAAAGGTTATTTAAAAATATGTTTACGAGCCTGGGCAAATATAAAATAGTTCCTCTGTTGAC
>JBAWXM010000453.1:0-3842 GCA_037144075.1 Lentisphaerota bacterium
TTTCTGAACTGTCCCCATTATGTCTTCATTGCCCCCGACCTGCCTGATGTCTCTATTGTCCCCATTATGTCCCTTTTCCTTTGCAACACATAATATACTCCGGGGCCGCGGCTCCCGACTTGTTCCACAATATTTTTAATCTTAAGGTCTGAAAGATCACGAGTTGCCGTTTTCTTTGTTGCCCCCGTTTCCGCCTGACATTCAGAATTCGATATTTTCCCGTGGAGCTTAAGGTATTTTACGGCCTTCTTTTGCCGCTCGTTCAGATCAAGTCCCGCCAGCACGTTTTCCGTCAGCCAGTCTCGCCAGATCGTCGTCACAAAATGGGGGCCGCTCTGGCGGAATTCCGGCTCGGGAAGACCCGCGTCGAGACAGTCGGAAATCATATCCGTCGTGCCGGTTCCGGCTTTTTCCACATATTGGACGCGAAACAGCGGCTCGGCGATCAGCGGATTGCGGGGAATAGGGCCGTGCGGCTCGCGAAGCAGTTCCGGCGTGAGTCCCGGCGGCAGCGCGCCCGGATTCCAGACTTCGATCCGGTCGGCAAACAAAAGCACCTGGACAAAACCGGCGCTGCGATAATCACGGTGCGTCACGGCATTTACTACTGCCTCGGTAATCACTGAACGGGGGACCTCAAACTCAACCGGTGCCTGCGAACTGGCGGCGCGGGTTCCAACCCGCCGGTCTATTTTGGCCAGCACAAATTCAACCGCCTGATCAATCACCTCGAAAAGCGTTCCGCCGTAGGGCTGTTGCGAAGCGATCGGCTTGCGTTTCTCTGTTCCGTGAAAATGGAAGCAATGGACCTGCGCGTTATTGAAAAAACGGGAAGGATCACACCCGAAAAGAAGCATCGCGGCATTGACGGGCTGCCCGTTGCGCAACAGATTGAAATGCTGTAAAACCGCCTGTGGTTCCCGTGAGCCATTAAGCCGCAACCTCCCCTTCGACTCCGCAGTAGCGACAAAATCCGCCACCCTGTGAGGATCGATGTCCGCCAGGGTTGCCCCGTCGCAGGGCGTATCATCAAAGGGTGTTGTCCGCAATGCGCCATCGCGTTCCAGCAGATCCACCAGACCGGCGTACAGTTCACTGATCAAACCGGGAATATCTGTGAACCGGCGGCGGTTTACCTGCTCGCCGATCTTGCGAACCAGCGCCTGCATCTCCGGCTCGCGACACGAATCATCAACGCCTTTTACAAAAATCATCCGCTCGCATCCGGCGTACGCCGCCCGCTTAAACTCCAGTTCGACCGGGGATTTACCCTCGCTGTTTTTCCAGCCGTACCGGTTGCCGAGAATCCCGATAAAAACATCGCACCGCTCCACTTCTGACAGATAAAGTTCATCCGGTCTGCGACCCCGGACTGGAAGATCTTCAAACAGGAACACATCTTCGACAAACCGGCTTAGCAGCGGATCGTGCAGGATGAAATCCTTCACCGCCCGCCTCTCTTCTGCCAGTTCCTTCTGTACCGAACTCACAAATATCCGCATTTTCTTCATTATATAACCGCTATCTAATAAATTAGAAAAACTTATCAATGCCTGAAACATTTAATCTAACATCGGATTCCACACCAGTCAACGGTAACACCGACAGGAATGTCCGTACCTACACAATTCATCAATCCCAGCCCGGCAGACCCGGAGGCAACGCCGCCCTGTGCTTCCTCTGACTCGGCATACCCTTCGGCAAAGATGGTTTCGCGAGGTTATTTTTCGGCTCCGAAGCGGCGGTAATATCCGGTGATAAATTCGTGCAATATTCAATATTCTCCGCTTTTCCAAACTTCTATTCAAGTTGATTATTAACATGAATAAGATACCGCAAAGAGTAAATAAATCAATTTAAATGTCTCTCCGATATCTGTTGTCTTTTATATCGGATATGTTGTGCATCAAGGTCAAACTTATTTTTCAGTGTTTTCGCTGCTTGAATACCGGGAACAATATGTCGCTCCGCTGGAATTAAGAGTACATCAAGCTTCCAGCTTGAGAAAAATCGCCCGGCCACTTTATGAGTGATCCAGCGACTGCGGGAATGCTTGCGGTACTATTTAAAATAAAGCCGGTCAGACGACCGGCGCTCCAGGGGAAAACAAGGAAATCTTCCTCACCATGAAGGGCATGAAGGACATGAAGAGAAAGACATGGTCAGCGGATGAACGCGGCGATGGCCGCTAATGGAGAAACGGCAGAGACACAAACCATCAGCATCAACAATAACTATATCGCGAAGTCCGGACATTTCAAACCAGAGAAGCAGCAAGATCAATGCGGGCCTAATATTCATCATTGATGTCCGCTTCATCCCTTCTGCTCCGCCATCAACCGGTAAAATTCATGCAATTTTTTCTGTAATATTTTCTTGTCAGGCAGGCGGGTTCTATACTCGGCTACCATGGCTGGAGAAAACGAGCGGCTCAGGGCATACTCGACCACTTCGCTGTCCTTGGTGGCGCAGAGCAGAATCCCGATCGATGGATTCTCGTGCGGCTTGCGCACATCACGATCCAGCGCCTCCAGATAAAACTCCAGCTTCCCCAGATGCTCCGGTTTGAATCTGGCAGCCTTTAACTCAACAGCCACCAGGCTGTTTAGAGCCCTGTGAAAAAAAAGCAGATCGAGTGAAAAATCCTGGCCACCGACCTGCAGAGGAACCTCGGAACCGATGAAACAGAAATCACGGCCCAACTCCGTAAGAAACCGCCCCAGATTTCGCAGCAAAGCCTGATGCAAATCCCCCTCGTCATGCGTTTCCGAAAGGCCGAGAAACTCCAGCGAATAAGAATCTTTGAAACAGGATTCCGCTTCCGGATGCAATTCTCTCAACGCCGTTGAGAGTTTTGGCGGATTCAGAATCGCCTTTTCGTACAGACCGGCCTCCATCTGCCGTTCCAGTTCTCGCACCGGCCAGTGGTTTTCGGCGGCAACTCGCAGGTAGAACTCGCGTTCTTCCGGGCTTCGTGCTCCCGACAGAATATGCAAATGCGCCGACCAAGGAATTTCTCTCAACTGCGTTGAGAGTTTTCCAGCATCTCTATACGTCTCAAAAAACTGTCGCATCCGCCACAGATTCTGCGGTGAATATCCACGCAGCCCCGGCTGCTGACGCTGAATATATTCGGAAAGCAGCGCCACCGTGCCTTTGCCCCAGCCGTCCTCGCCGATCTTGCGTGATAGATACTCCCCGACGCTCCGATACAAATCAATCACCGCCGCGTTGACCGCCCGTTCGGCGCGTCCCCGTGCTGCCGCAATCAAATCCAGAACCGCCTGAAAGGCTGATTCATGCGCCGTTACCAACGAAGGCTCTTTACTTATTTTCTTTCCCATGTCAGCTCCCATTCATCCTTCACAATTCATCATTCTCTCTAATCCCGGCCAGGCAGACTCGTAGGCAACGCCGCCTTGTGCTTCCTCTGACTCGGCATAACCTTCGGCAAAGACGGCTTCGCGAGGTTATTTTTCGGCTCCGAAGCTGCGGTAATATCCGGTGATAAATTCGTGCAATATTCAATATTCTCCGCTTTTCCAAACTTCTATTCAAGTTGATTATTAACATGAATAAGATACCGCAAAGAGTAAATAAATCAATTTAAATGTCTCTCCGATATCTGTTGTCTTTTATATCGGATATGTTGTGCATCAAGGTCAAACTTATTTTTCAGTGTTTTCGCTGCTTGAATACCGGGAACAATATGTCGCTCCGCTGGAATTAAGAGTACATCAAGCTTCCAGCTTGAGAAAAATCGCCCGGCCACTTTATGAGTGATCCAGCGACTGCGGGAATGCTTGCGGTACTATTTAAAATAAAGCCGGTCAGACGACCGG